>NZ_SEWS01000048.1:0-250 GCF_004195095.1 Rahnella sp. CFA14(1/10)
GCTCAGCGTCCGGCTGCTGATGCACATTTATCAGGGCGTATTACTGAGCTGGCGCTTGAACGCAGACGTTTTGGTTATCGGCGTATCTGGCAGTTGCTGCGTAGGGAGGGCCTTCACGTCAATCACATGCTGTAATCTTAATACGATCCCAGTCTGTGATATCTGAGGTGATTGCCATGAAAACTTTCGTTGGACTTGATGTTTCCCAGAAGAAAACAAGCATCTGCGTTATAGACCATAACGGTAATAA
>NZ_SEWS01000049.1:0-246 GCF_004195095.1 Rahnella sp. CFA14(1/10)
CAGTACTAATGACCCGAGAGGCTTAACCTTACAACACCAAAGGTGTTTTGATTTGAGAGACAGGCTCGAGAGAGTAGATTTTCAGCGGAATGTTCCGGAATTGGTTCGTATGGCGGCGTGGGGTGAGAAACCCTGATGCGTTGCGGTACGGATAAAACAGAATTTGCCTGGCGGCACTAGCGCGGTGGTCCCACCTGACCCCATGCCGAACTCAGAAGTGAAACGCCGTAGCGCCGATGGTAGTGT
>NZ_SEWS01000050.1:0-223 GCF_004195095.1 Rahnella sp. CFA14(1/10)
TACTCTCGCATGGGGAGACCCCACACTACCATCGGCGCTACGGCGTTTCACTTCTGAGTTCGGCATGGGGTCAGGTGGGACCACCGCGCTAGTGCCGCCAGGCAAATTCTGTTTTATCCGTACCGCAGCGCATCATGGTTGCTCACCCCACGCCGCCATACGAACCAATTCCGGAACATTCCGCTGAAAATCTACTCTCTCGAGCCTGTCTCTCAAATCAAAA
>NZ_SEWS01000051.1:0-220 GCF_004195095.1 Rahnella sp. CFA14(1/10)
ACTTTGCTCTTTCGAGGTCATGCGGTATTAGCTACCGTTTCCAGTAGTTATCCCCCTCCATCAGGCAGTTTCCCAGACATTACTCACCCGTCCGCCGCTCGCCGGCAAAGTAGCAAGCTACTTCCCGCTGCCGCTCGACTTGCATGTGTTAGGCCTGCCGCCAGCGTTCAATCTGAGCCATGATCAAACTCTTCAATTAAAAGTTCGATTTGCTTAAACA
>NZ_SEWS01000052.1:0-220 GCF_004195095.1 Rahnella sp. CFA14(1/10)
TGCCGCTCGACTTGCATGTGTTAGGCCTGCCGCCAGCGTTCAATCTGAGCCATGATCAAACTCTTCAATTAAAAGTTCGATTTGCTTAAACACGTTAAGCGGTGCTCAGAGATTACTTCGTAATAATTCAACTAAATGAATTACTGCTTGGTCACTCTAAGACTTGATATTTTTTGCCACCGAGGTGGCTGATATCGTCTTGTGAGTGCCCACACAGATT
>NZ_SEWS01000053.1:0-201 GCF_004195095.1 Rahnella sp. CFA14(1/10)
TGTAAGTGCAGCGATGCATTGAGCTAACCAGTACTAATGACCCGAGAGGCTTAACCTTACAACACCAAAGGTGTTTTTGATTTGAGAGACAGGCTCGAGAGAGTAGATTTTCAGCGGAATGTTCCGGAATTGGTTCGTATGGCGGCGTGGGGTGAGCAACCATGATGCGCTGCGGTACGGATAAAACAGAATTTGCCTGGC
>NZ_SEWS01000005.1:0-446935 GCF_004195095.1 Rahnella sp. CFA14(1/10)
GCACCGAAATATCAACGCCGGGCTGCCGGGATTCCAGCCGTTTAAGTCTTAACTGGTAATGGTTGTGGACCGGTAATTTACTGCCAGCAAGAATGTATTCCTGAATGCTCATCGTTTAAGTCCTTTTAACGCTCATGGGCGTGAATACCCCAAAACCGATATGTGCTGACTGGGCTAATTAATAATATATTGATGGTGTGAATATATTAATGTACTGACTTTCGCTGGAAAAATAGCAGTCCAACAGTATGTCGGCGAGTTCCGCTCCGGAAATGAAAGTTAGCATAAATCAGTAGATCACTAAAACAAACTATGTCACGGAAAAATACATCTCAGTTATTAAATAAAGAAAGTTGCCAGTTAATCAGGATGTTTTCCGAAAACTTACGGACGTTTTTGCGAAAGCGCCAGGTGATGAGATGCTGAATAATGATTAATGAGAAGGCATTAATGTCACTAAATCCAATTCCCCCGCTATCTTAATATCACTAAAGCCATTAACTGTTTCAAATAAAAAGTACAACGCAATATGAGATGTAAATGTGCTTTTCAATCCTGCCTTATAGAAAGGCAAGGATAACCAGAGTGTAAGGAGGAAAGATAATCGATTGCATAGATCAGTAACTAAGAACAAATCGTTAATACCGATCGACTTGATGTAGTTAATTATCGTAGCCTGTCATCATCCTGGCGACACCTAAATACGCAAATAAGGAAAAAATCCTCATGGCACTGGAACCCGCAATTGCTGAACTTGTTAACGACTTCATTACTGCAGGCCGTCCCTCTTCCCGCAGTCAGACGTTCGCTGAGCGCCGTGCCGGCTATATTGCCAGCACGGTGTTAGCGGGCGATCTTGAGCAACGTGTAAATGTTGATGATGTGGTCATCGACGGTATGTTGTTACGCGTCTACTCTCCGCTGGAAGCGCATGGCGTATTACCTGCCGTTATCTATTATCACGGCGGCTGTTTTGTCAGTGGCGGTTTTGCGACTCATGATAATCAGCTATGTCAGCTTGCTTTTTACAGCGGTTGCCGGGTGATTGCGGTGCAATATCGTTTAGCACCTGAACACACCTATCCCGCCGCACATGACGATGCAGAACAGGCGTCAAACCTCATCTGGCAGCATGCTGAAAGGCTTGGCATAGAGCGCGGCCGGATAACACTGATGGGGGACAGCGCAGGCGGACATCTTGCCCTTATCACGGCTCTGCGCCTGCGAAATACCGGACACTGGCTGCCGCACCTGCTGGTGCTGATTTACCCAATGCTGGATGCAACAGCGTCCTCTGAAAGCCATAGGCGCAATGGCGATGATTTTGTGCTGACCAGCGATACGTTGCTCAGTGGATTCGAAGCTTATTTCCCGCAAATTGATTTCATGCACCCTGAAGTCAGTCCGTTATGGCGTGATGATTTTTCAGGGCTGCCGCCGGTTCATATCATTACGGCGGAATACGATCCGTTATGCGATGAAGGCGAGGCGCTGTTCTCCCGCATGACAGAGCAGGGCGTGAACTGCACGGCCCAGCGCTATCTGGGAGTCATACACGGTTTCTTCCAGCTTGGCGGAATCAGCCAGAGTGCGCGCAATGTGATGCGGGATATCGCCGTACGTGTCAGTTCATCGGATACACCGTAAACTTTTTGTTTTTTGCGAGCTCGCTGCTGGCCTGTTCGCATAATTCAAAAAGAACAGGGATCAGGTGAGCGGAAGCTTTCAGATAATCGCTGACCTGTGCAATCCCCTCCGGGAGCAATATCTCGCTGTTCTCAAGTCCTTCGCTTAAGCACAACAGCCCCTGACATAACCCGCTGGCAGATTCTGACGCCAGCGCATTAAGATCATATAACTGTGCATCATCAAAGTGACTGAAATCCAGCCCGGCGATAAGCGAGCGAAAAACGGAGATAGAGTTAGTCGTAAACGCGGTGTGGTTATCAGAATCAGTCATACAAGTCATTCCATTGTCAGTGAGTCGAGGCCTCCGGTACTGGCGAGGTGATTGCCGCTGCCAGAGAACTGTATGCCTGTTGGTGCACCAAAGAAATAGACTGGTTATATTTACAGTGGTTTGTTGTCAAATCTGGAAGATGCCTCGCAAAATCCTCTCAGTGAATCAGGAATATTAACCACCAGTGTGATTTTTATGAGATAAAAATTGAAATTGGTTAATTAATAACAGCCTCTTCCGAATATTATCCTGATGGAACTGAAAATAACGCAAATTAAAGATAATGAAAATGGGTGGTTGTCACGGAATGTTATTATCACACTGGCGTAATTTACTGATTAATGCTAATTTGCCGGTATAATTGTTATTAAATATTTCCACTCAAAAGTTTTGATAATTTACAGGTGATGTATTTTTAATCATATTGATAATTATTTAACCCATAATACAGATGTTGTTTCTTTTATTTACATTTAAACATTTTATTGCTTAGTATCTGTGCTAAACATATTTTTATCTTATAGGGAACTTTCTGAATTTTCACTTTGACCCCCGTCATACCTATGTTAATTATTTATACGCGGCGCAAGACCGCACACACATCACATAAATAATAAAGACAGGGTAATAATGAGCAAATTAAAAACGTCAATGCTAATTGGCGGCGTCGTGCTGTCGGCATTATCTGCCAGCGCGCAAGCCGAGATTACTGTTTTAGATAAAAATCCTCAAAGTAATGCTTTGCTGGCACCGCTGAGTTTGCAGGTTGGCGGGAGTATTCGTCCTGAGTGGATTTTCAATAACGGCCCGGAGCCGGGTTATTATAAAAATGGTCACGATGGCGGTACCCGCTTCCGCTTCCGCGGCGATTATAAACTGACGCAGGATACCTCTGTCATCGCTTACTATGAGCTGGGCGTGGACATGGCGCACCTGCTGGGTATGGATGATCACTATGCCGAAGGCTCACGCCGTGACACTCAGCGTCAGTTATATGCGGGTTTTAAAGATGACCGTTACGGGACATTAACCTACGGCCACCAGTACGGCATTTATTATTCCGTCGTCGGGATTAAAAGTGATGTCTGGGATAACGATGGTCATGCAGGCGGCACGGGTATTGGGATTAACGGTAGCTACGATGGTGCGAATAAGCCAAAAAGCAGCCTGAAATATACCAACGACTTTGGTCCTGTGACGTTATATGCCAACTACTTATTGCCGGAAGATGAAATTCAGGCGGGCGAGAATCAGCATTATCGCCGTAATAATGGTGGCGGTTTAGGTTTCGATTACAAACTCACCAAAGATTTAGTCTGGAGTGCGGCTTACAGCCTGACTGATGCGACGGTCAAAGATAATCAATATAACGAAAAAGATTATCATCAGCAGCTGTCTGGTACGGCATTAACCTGGCAGCCTAATAACTGGTATATCGTCGGGACCGGCAGCTATTACAAAGATTTCGTGCCAAGCACCCGTGAAAATCCTGTCGATCATTACTTTGCAGGCAGCGGTTACGGCGTGGAAGGCTTTGTCGGTTATACCTTTAATATCGACAAACCGTTCCTGAAATCTATCCAGCCATACGTTGCAGCGGATTCTCTGCAACTGAAAGGCGGCGAAGAATATCACGCGAACCACGTTTATCTGGGCGCGGGTACCACTATCGGTTACGGCTTGTCTGTCTATGTGGAACGCACACTGGCGCACTCTACCGACAACGAACCGGATCAGACCTGGGTGACCGTTTTCTACGATTTCTAATCCGCACGCCTCGTGGATCATCAGGCCAGCGCATATGCGCTGGCTTTTTTACGTCTGCAGATCGGCTTAGTGCGGCAGTGCTTCCGCGACGTCTGTCACCACTATATCATCCTCGCTAAATGGCATTTCCAGCGTCTGATACAGCACTTCCAGCCGTTCACAAAGAATATAGCTCAGCAGATCTTTCGCCTGCGGATTATCGAGCGACACAATGGCATAAGACAACGCACGGCAATGATCGACGATCTCTTCCAGTTCCAGCGGGGTATTGTCGTAAAGGTTAGGCATTTTGAGTGCTCCAGAAAATAGTGAATTTACTACCACTGGAGACGCTAACCTCGTGGTGGTAGCTCAAACAGCGTTAGCGTTACCGGTTTTCTGGATCCGGTGCTTCGTGAGAAGCCACTGTCTGAGCCACCATAATTTGGGTGAGGACAGACCGTACCACATTCCCTATTTTTTCATAGGGTTGTCGGTACCAGAAAATGACAGAACGCTAATTCTGACTACGGATTTTGCCGCAGCGAAGAGAGTCTACTACATGGGGATTTGTACAGTAAGTGGAATTTTTAAGCAGTTTTCGTTTTTGCGAGATGTCTTGGAAGTGTGGTGTAAAAGCGGTGAAAAGCTAAGAGATAAGTGTGAAATCATAGAAATTGAACGATAATTTATGAGCCATAAAATTTGTAATTACCGATGTAACTGGCATAGTAACGGGAACCCCTAACATTCGATAAAACAAAAGGATGAGTTCCTATGGCAGGCGTAAACCATTGGACTCGCGACCAATTACTGGTTGCGTTTACTCTTTATAGCCAGATCCCTTTTGGCAAGCTTCACTCTAGAAACCCCGACATTATTCATTATGCCAATCTCATAGGCCGGACACCTGGGGCATTAGCGATGAAATTAGTGAACCTAGCGAGCCTTGATCCTTTCATTGTTGAATCTGGGCGTACAGGCTTGAAAGGTGCGTCAAATACTGATCGAGAACTCTGGAAGGAAATGAGTCAGGACACTGAAACATTTGATTTTGATTGTCTCAGTGCGATGAATAAGCTCGAAAAGCCGGTAACTACTTTGCATGACAGCGGGCCGGTTGATTTTAGTGGTCGAGAAAGAACGACTATTGTCAAAGCGCGTGTCGATCAGCAACTGTTCCGCAAACATGTTTTAGAAGCTTATGAATATCGCTGCTGCCTTACCGAATTGGAAGAACCGGCTCTATTAGTTGCAAGCCATATACGGCCTTGGGCAAACGCTGTTGAACACCGGTTGAATCCAAGCAACGGGCTATGCCTTTCGAGTCTGCACGATAAAGCCTTCGACCGTGGGCTAATCTCTTTTAACGAGCATCTTGAAATGATCGTTTCTCCGAAGATTAAGAAATTAACCAGTGATATTGCGATTGAAAACTTTGCAAAGTACGAGGGTAAACAACTGCGTCTTCCGGTCAGCTATCCACCCGATATGAGTCAAATGCGATATCACCGGGAGAATATTTTTGTAATTTAAAATCCTTATTTTTTGCAGGGATGTTTCATGACACTTGATCACGTCTGGGGCTTAAAAGCCCTTAGCAAACCGTATGACCAAGCCTGTATTGATTGGGCTGAGCAGTTACTTATCAATGGTAATTCTTCAGACAATGTCCTGATACTTGCAAGTTTAGGGTTGGACAAAAGCCCAGAACGTAATGAGGTCGATAAATACTTCGAGCGTGCTTTACAGGATTTACGGGAAACTGAGCCTGAATATTTTGATGCCATCAAAAAGTATGCACTTGAGCTTTGTCATAAGGCTGTGGAAGGTCATTTAAGTCAGGAGGAAACGATTAATTCGCTAGCTGAAATTTATTCTTGTACTAACTATGATTACGGAATATTCAGTATTTGGACAGACCTCTTAGATGAGCTTTACTTGCTTGAAAATGAAGGTGAGTACTACAGCCACCTTGAGCTGACGAAAGCCAATAAATCCGTTTATATTGAAAAGCAGCTTCGCCATTTTATTGTTTTGCTTAACAGTAAAGTGCCGCATGATTTTGTACATCTTTCTATCTGTGAGGAGTGCAATAAACTTGTCAAAGTTAGTTGGCAACCGAAGACTCGCATCAGTGTATTTAGAAAGCTTTTGCAGATTTTCAAATTTCTTGAGCCTCAATATTGCACAGAGTGTTTGGTTTGTGGTTCAACACATATCGTCCACTTGCAAACTGTCGAGGCGCGGGAAAAAGCGTTAAAAATGCTGTAAAAATAGAGGCGCATCCTTGCGCCTCAGTAACATTATTGCCCAAGCAATCCACCCCCCTCAAAAAATCCTTCCCATCTCCAGTTGTCCCATCAATAACGCATTATCACTGTAATCCACCGGGACGGCGACGACGGCGGGGCCTTGTACGTCCATGGCGGCGCGCAGGGTGCTTTCCAGGGTTTCGGCGGAGGTGACGGCAAAACCTTTGGCGCCGAAGGCGTCGGCGTAGGCTTTGAAATCAATCGGGCCGAACTGGATACCGGAGGTGCGCTGGTATTTTTTCTGTTCCTGGATTGCCACCATGTTATAGGCCTCATCAACCCAGATGATGTGCAGCAGATTGACGCCGAGGCGGACGGCGGTTTCCAGTTCCATGCTTGACTGCATAAAGCCGCCGTCGCCGGAAACAGACACCACTTTGCGACCAGGATCGACCAGCGCGGCGCCTATCGCCCACGGCAGCGCGACGCCCATGGTTTGCTGGCCGTTGGAAATCAGCACCTGACGCGCGCGGAAGCTGTAAAGATAACGGGCGATCCAGATATGGAAACTCCCCATGTCGACGCACAGCGTGACGTCGCTGTTGACGATATCCTGCATCGCGCGTACCAGACGCAGCGGATGGATCGCAAACTGATGCAGGCTGCGGCCTTTTTGATCCAGCAGTGCACGTTGCTGGCGGCGATCTTCGAGAATGGCGACGGAAGAGGCGCTCAGGTTGATGCGTTGCTGAATCTGTTCTGTCAGCAGATCCAGCGTGTCGGCAATATCGCCCACCAGTTCGACGTCCGGCAGATAGTCGCTGTCGGTTTCGGCGGGTATCACGTCGATATGCACCAGTTCAGCGTTGCCGTTGCTCCATTGCGCCGGTTCATACTCGACCGGACTGTAACCGATGGTGATGACCAGATCCGCGTTGCGCAGCAGGCGGTCCCCGGCCTGATTGTTGAACAAACCGACGCGACCAGCGAAGCGGTGGAACGAAGCCTGATCGATAACGCCTGCCGCCTGATAGGTGCTGGTCACCGGCAGATCGCTTTTATGCAGCAGACGGCGGATCGCCTCAGCGTTGCGTGGCTGGCTGGCCATCAGGCCGAGCAGCAGCACCGGATTTTTGGCCTGTTTCAGTAATCGCGCGACCTGCAATATTGCGTCGTGCGGTGCGCTGCCGAGCACCGGCGGTTGCGAGGTCAGGAGTTTACCGCTGGCCGGTTCGTTGACGATATCCATTGGCAGACTGATAAATGCTGCGCCCGGACGCCCGAACTCGGCGGCGCGAAAACCGTTTGCCAGCACTTCGGCCAGGGCGGAAGACGAGGTGACTTCGGCGGAATACTTGGTGACCGGACGGAACATCGCGACGGTGTCCATGGTCTGGTGCACCTGCTTGACATGATCGGCGCGTTTCACCGCACCGCCAAGCGCCACCAGCGGATCGCCTTCGGAGGTTGCGGTGGCCACACCGGTGATCAGATTCGAGCAGCCGGGGCCGGAAGTGACCAGTGCAACGCCTGCTTTACCGGTCAGACGGCCCACGGCACCGGCCATAAAGGCGGCATTGGCCTCGTGGCGTACCGGAATCGTTTTGATAGGGGAATCGACCAGCGAATCGAATACCCGGTCGATTTTTGCGCCGGGAATACCGAATATGTGTTTTACGCCCTGTGCTTCAAGCTGTGCGACGACCAGATCTGCACCGCATTTCCATTCGCTTTGGCTGTCTGAATTTTTCATGGTTTTGTTCCTTCTTTCTGCGGGCTGTTAACTTTCAACGGACTGAATCGCATCATTTAAATCGTCAGGACATAAGTTGGCATGCAGGAAATCGCTGTCCTGCGGGAAGTCGATTAATAGCTTTTCGACCGTGCCGAAGGTCAGCACGCCGCACTCCACCTGATAATCCAGTACATGGCCGCCACTGCTGCGTGTCTGATTGATGAAATGTTCGTGATAGCCCGCGACGTTAATGCCTTGCATATACGCAGGTGTCAGAAAGCCAATCAGCACACCCTGGCTGTTTTCGATATGAAACGTTGGCTGCGCTTCGATGGCTTCCAGCATCGGTTTATAAGGGCGGTGTTGTTCCGGCACGGTGCGGGTCTCGACGCGGCTGAACTCGCCATCAATGCGCAATGCGCAAAAGGTGTTCTGACTGGCAATAGCGTTGTCGATAACCGCGTGAATTTGTTCGCGGCTGTGCGGGCGATCAATGACGTATTCATTCGTAGGATTAAAGAATGTCATGACGGCGAAGGGTGTTTTTTGTTCCGGTTTTGCCCGCCGGGCGCTGCCGTCGCCACGTAACTGGAAGATATTGCTGTTGAATGCAATCAGTTCACCGTCGAGATGATTAAAGGTACCGAGGCCAAAATCGCCGTGTTTCAACAGCTCTGCCATTGTGGTATCGCCTTCATAGACGCCGCTCAGCAAGGCGCTCATCAGTGATGACTGATAGAGCACGCGGTCAGGATGCTGCTGTTTAAACGCCGTCGCCGTGCGGGCAATATCGGCGACGCAGGAACAGGACTCAGAATGGCTTTTCATGCAGGAACTCCGTTCGAATAGTTAACTTTGCTAACTAAAGGTTGACGCCATTCCGTTCTGAGTTCCAATATGAGGAGGTGTTTACTTTGAGACGTTTTTGATATGGAACTTCGTCATCTGCGCTATTTTGTCGCGGTAGCAGAGACGGGCCACTTCACCCGTGCTGCCGAACTCCTGGGAATATCCCAGCCTCCTCTGAGCCAGCAAATTCAGCGGCTCGAACATGAAATCGGAACCCCTTTACTCAAACGTCTTACCCGTGGCGTCGAACTGACCGAAGCCGGAAAAGTGCTGTACGACGATGCACAAACCATTATCAAGCTGACCGATGCTGCCTTTGAACGTACCCGTGCAGTGGCGCGCGGCTTGAATGGTACGCTGCGCATCGGCTTTGCCACTTCAACGGCTTTCAACCCGCAGGTATTTGAACTACTGCACCGTTTTCGCGACAAATATCCGGGCATGGTGCTGGAGCCTCAGGAAAAAGATATGGCCGGGCTGATGACCGCGATGGGCGAGGGCGCACTGGATGCAGCGTTTATTCGTCTGCCTTGTGAACGCAGCAAGGAGTTTAGTTTTAAGGTGCTGGATATCGAGGAAATGGTGGTGGCGCTACCGAAGAAGCATCCGCTCAGTCAGGGGAAAGAAGTCCGGCTGGCGGCGCTGCGCCACGATATGCTGATCACCTTTCCCCGCGATTTATCGCCTGGGCTTTATGATGCCGTGACTCAGGCGTGCAAAGAGGCGGGATTTTCGCCGCGCTACGGGCAGCAATGTCCGCAAATTACCTCAGCGCTGAGTATGGTGGCGACAGGTTTTGGTTACGCGCTGGTGCCGGCGTCACTGAGTAAAATTGATGAAACCAATGTGCGCTGTCTGCCCCTGGCAGGGCAGACATTAACGACGCAAATCGCGCTCGCCTGGCGCAGAACGGATAACTGCAAGGCGGCGCTGCATATGGTGGGGTTATTGTAATTTACACCACAATAATCACAGACACGCGGCGGTTCTGGGCGCGTCCGGCCTGGGTTTTATTGCTGGCAACGGGCTGGCTCTGACCTAATCCGCGGGTATGGATATTGGTACGCGGCATTCCCGCATCAGCAAAGGCGGCGGCTACCGTGTTGGCGCGATGCAGTGACAGATCGTTATTGTAACCGGCGTCACCGTAGTTGTCGGTATGGCCGTCGAGATTGACTTTATTCAGGCCGACATGCAGCAGTTCACCGGCCAGTTTTTCTACCGACTGCTTACTTTCTGGCGAAAGCGTCGCCTGATTATTGCCAAACAGCACTTTGGCATCCAGCCCCAGTTCCCAGCCATCTGCCGTCTGTGAGAAACCATTTTTTTGCAGTACGGCGATTTGTTCTGGCGTTAATCCCGCCGGTTTGCTCTGACAGGCGACCAGCAGCAAAATGCACAGCCCCGTAGCGGCGAAATGACACCAGGTCTTGAAAGTATTGCAGATCTTCATATTCAGTAATTCCTTTTAGTCTTTCATCACGGCAGGAAGCGGCATACCTGAAGAGACATGCCAGCAATTGCCGGAAATTTTTTTCGAGCGGTACATGGCCTCATCGGCCTTATCCAGTAACTCTTTCGCGCTGGTGGCCTGAGAAGGCGACAGCGCAATACCGATACTGAGAGAAACATCCAGCGTCTTGTTATTGAGCAGGATGACGGGGGTTTTCATGATTTCAACAATCCGTTCGGCAAAAGCCACGGCCTCTGCGGTGGAAACCATCGGTTCAAGCAAAATGGCAAATTCATCGCCGCCCAGACGCGCCAGCACATCGCCTTTACGCAGCGTTTTCGCCATCCGTTCGCCTATCACCATCAGCACGCGGTCTCCGGCGGCATGACCGAGTGAGTCATTGATCTCTTTAAAGTTATCGACATCAATAAACAACAAGGCCAGTGAAAGCGCCGGGCGCATCGGGTTAAAGCATTGGTTGAGCGTATCAATGAAAAACGCGCGATTATGCAGACCGGTCAGTCCGTCATGCAACGCTTTTTGGGTCAGTGAGACGTTCTCGTTGCGCATATGGTTTTCCCAGGCTTCCAGCTCTGTCAGCAGGCTGTTGAAGTCCTGGCTCAGGGTGTGTAGCTCGACAATCGGCGCGGAAGGTACGCGCAAATTGAACGACCGGTTGGCCGTGACGTCATGAGTGACGCGCGTAATGTGACCGAGGGCATCGACAATGCCTTTTTGCATCCTGCGGGAAAAATACAGCGCGACCAGTGCCGTCAGTACCAGACAGCCGATCAGGCTAAGCACCGTTTCCAGCAGGAAGCCCGTCAGGCTGCCGCCGTTACCGGCGAGCCAGACGGTACCGATGAGCGAACCTGAATGATTCACTGGCATCGTGATGGGTTCCGGGAAAGCCAGGTGGCCGACGAACTGGCCGAGCTTGTCCCAGTTGCTGTTTACCGGTCTTTGCCATTCGGTGAACGTCGCACCGGCAGGCGTCAGAATTTTAGCCTGGGTGAAATCGCCTCTTTTGGCGATGAACTCCAGCGAATCATGCGCGGCAGCAGGGTCGTTAAACACCAGCGCAGCTTCAGTGGTGTAGCTGATGGCACGCGCGGTCAGTTGCAGATTATTTTCGGCATGCGAACGCAGGGCGATCAGGGCCAGCAAAATCAGTAAAAAACCGGCAAGGCCAATCGCGGTCAGAATCACAATCATATGGATTCTGTTCAGTGCGGCGCTTAGCGTCGGGCGCTGGCGCGGCTGTTCTTTGTCAGGAACAGGAATTTGATTTTCCATAGTTACTCCTTTTCCCTGGCAAGTTGTAATACGGCGGGATTAACCCGCACACCGCTGCGGGACAGCGTGTCCAGATTCAGTTTGAATCCGGTATGAAGGGGCGTGATCACCAGACAAAATGCGTTCAGTAATGCGCAGGCATCGTCCTGCTCACTGAGGGTCAAAATGGCGTGGCCTTCCAGACGCAGATGCAAATCGTTTTGCTGCTCTGCCGTTGTGCTGCCGGAATAAATCGCATCGCATTGCGTCGTCAGCAGCGGACTCTCAAAAGGCAACGTCATCACTTTGAGCGGTCTGCCGGCAAAAGCGCTGCCATCGGGCGTGAGTAATGCGGCGTATTTGACTGGCGGAATGATGCACAGCGTTAAAGAAGAAGAGGCCGTTTTGTCGGGCCAGCGCGAATAACTGAGGATTCCGTTAACGGTCTGGGCGACGGCGGCATCAGGTGACGTCTCGCTGGTTTCGGCGATAACCGGTTTTAACGGCGCGATCAGAAGCACCGTCAGTAGCGCAAAGCCATACGCGGCCTTAAACAAATGGCCGGCAGGTATCCTCCCTGACAGGTAAAAAGGTGATCGGGCTTTTTCCATTGCGTCGCTCTGCGTTTCTTCCGGTTGAAAGTGTTTCACCGGAATAAGAATAACTTTATCGGCATAACTTCGGAAAGCGTCAATAAAAAATTTTCGCCCTGAAAACGCATGCCTTTTGTGTCGATTTTTTTACAGGAAACAGAAAAGTTGCGAATACTAAAGGAAAACTAATGGATTGTGTAATTTCGGCGAGATTTTTTTTGAGCAGAGGCAGGCGAGGGGCGCCGATAAATAACTCACATTGTCGGTATTTCAACCGTTATATAAATAATAGTCACGGTGATAACAAAATATGACAAAAAATAAATGTTATCGTAATCACTATTTGATGAATTTAAATTACAGGAAATGTTAATAGATTGGAATTTAAAGGAATAATAGACGCCATTTTATCAATATTCGTGACCATGATCTCAAAGCCACACCGTTAGGCAGATTTTTATGCTGCTGATAGGTATCATGCCCGCATTAATGGTATGTTTTAACCGTCAGGATGGTTTTTTCGATGACGGGTGCAGTAAAAAAACATCAACCATTCCTGGGGAAAACGGAATTATTTTTATAATTAGGTACTGAGGAATCATGGATAATACAACAATCGGGACACTGTCTAAAAAATCAGTAAGTTCCTGGCGTAAAACTGACACCATGTGGATGTTAGGTTTATATGGAACGGCAATTGGTGCAGGCGTTCTTTTCCTTCCTATTAATGCGGGGATTGGCGGGTTAATACCGTTAATTATTATGGCAATCCTCGCTTTCCCAATGACTTTCTTCGCTCACCGCGGCTTAACCCGTTTTGTTTTATCGGGTAAAAATGCCGGTGAAGATATTACGGAAGTGGTGGAAGAACATTTTGGTATTACAGCCGGTAAATTAATTACACTGTTATATTTCTTCGCCATTTATCCTATTTTACTGGTTTACAGCGTGGCGATCACGAATACGGTTGAGAGTTTTATTACTCATCAGATGCATATGAATGCGCCGCCGCGTGCGTTGCTGTCTCTGATCCTGATCCTCGGATTAATGACGCTGGTGCATTTTGGCCAGGATATCATTGTGAAGGCGATGAGCATTCTGGTGTTCCCGTTTGTGGCGGTGTTGATGGCACTGGCGCTTTACCTTATTCCTAACTGGAATACGTCAGTGTTTGAAAACGTCTCGCTGTCCGGGAACGGCGTGGGTCACGGTATGCTGATGACGCTGTGGCTGGTGATCCCGGTCATGGTGTTCTCGTTCAACCACTCGCCGATTATCTCCTCTTTTGCTGTAGCAAAACGCAAAGAATACGGTGATGACGCGGAGAAGAAATGCTCGCGCATTCTGGCCTTTAGCCACATCATGATGGTACTCACGGTGATGTTCTTTGTCTTCAGCTGTGTCCTGAGCCTGTCTCCGGCCAACCTGATGGAAGCCAAAGCGCAAAACGTGTCTATTCTGTCTTATTTAGCTAATCACTTCTCTAATCCGGTGATTGAATATATCGCGCCGTTTATTGCCTTTATCGCCATTACCAAATCTTTCCTCGGCCATTATCTGGGGGCGCGTGAAGGTTTTAATGGCATGGTGATTAAATCTCTGCGCAGCAAAGGCAAAACAATTTCCCTGCCAACGCTGAACCGTTATACCGGTATCTTTATGTTATTAACCACCTGGTTAGTCGCAACCCTGAATCCAAGTATTCTGGGTATGATCGAAACGCTGGGTGGTCCGATTATTGCGATGCTGTTATTCCTGATGCCAATGTATGCCATCCGTAAAGTCCCTGCGATGAAAAAATACAGCGGCCATATCAGCAACGTCTTCATTGTTATTATGGGTTTGATTGCGATGTCAGCCATTGTATTCAGCCTGATGGGCTAATTATTAACGTTATCTGAAATAAAGTGAGCGGGAATATCCCGCTCCTTTCTCTCCCGTTTCCCTTTTTATTCTGCCCGTAAATAATTTCACATGGAGTGCCCACCGTGATCAGCGTCTTCGATATTTTCAAAATTGGTATTGGTCCATCCAGTTCGCATACTGTTGGTCCGATGAAAGCCGGGAAAATATTCACTGATGAGCTTATCTCTTCAGGTTATATAACCCAAACGACCCGCGTGGCGGTTGATGTTTACGGGTCATTATCATTGACCGGTAAAGGACACCATACTGATCTGGCTATCATTATGGGGCTGGCGGGTAATATGCCGGATGATGTAGACATCGATGCGATCCCGGCGTTTATCCGTCAGGTAGAAAATACCGGACGTCTGATGCTGGGCAAGGGCGTAAAAGAAGTGGATTTTCCGGCCGGTTCAGGCATGAATTTCCATTCCGGCAATCTGCCGTTGCATGAAAATGGTATGAAAATCAGCGCATTCAGCGGTGATGAACTGCTGTATACGCAAACTTATTATTCTGTCGGCGGTGGCTTTATTGTCGAAGCCAGCAAGTTTGGTGTGCAGGATGAAAATCCGGTGCTGCGTCCGTATCCGTTCCGCTCGGCCAGCGATTTGCAGAAACATTGTACGGACACCGGTCTGTCATTGTCGGCACTGATGCTGCAAAACGAACTGGCGGGGCATACACGCACAGAAATCAGCGATCACTTTGCGGCCATCTGGAATGTGATGAGCGAAGGCATTACGCGCGGTATCCATACCGAAGGTTTGCTGCCGGGGCCGATGAAAATCAACCGCCGTGCTGCCGCGCTGCGCCGCATCCTGGTAACGCAGGATAAAAACAATGTCGATCCGATGGGCGTCGTGGACTGGATCAATATGTACGCGATGGCGGTTAACGAAGAAAATGCGGCGGGCGGTCGTGTGGTTACTGCACCCACCAACGGCGCGTGCGGCATCATCCCTGCCGTGCTGACATATTATGATCAGTTTATCCGCCCGGTCAGTCCTGACTCTTACAGCCGTTTCTTCCTGGCTTCCGGCGCGGTCGGCATTCTGTTCAAAATGAATGCGTCGATTTCCGGTGCGGAGGTGGGCTGTCAGGGTGAGGTCGGCGTGGCCTGTTCGATGGCGGCGGCAGGCCTGACAGAACTGCTGGGCGGCAGCACCGCGCAGGTATTTATGGCGGCAGAAATCGCGATGGAACATCACCTCGGGCTGACCTGCGATCCGCTGGCCGGGCAGGTTCAGGTGCCATGCATCGAGCGCAACGCCATTTCGGCCGTGAAAGCGGTCAATGCATCACGTATGGCATTACGCCGCACCAGCGAACCGCGTGTGTGTCTCGATAAAGTCATCGAAACCATGTACGAAACCGGCAAGGACATGAACTCGAAATACCGTGAAACCTCGACAGGAGGTCTGGCGATTAAAGTTCTCGCCTGCAATTGATTTCTTTTCTCATCCTTTCCTAAAAGGCGGGAAACCGCCTTTCTCGTCTCCTTCCTGATTTTTGTCCTGTGCTATGTTTTCAGATACCTGCATTACGCAGAGGTATGTTTTTTCTGCCTCACAACACCTGGAAAACAGTTAAAAGGAAAGGCTCGGTATGTCTAAATTCTTCATGAATGACCGCAAGACTCTGATTAACGATGTTATCGAAGGGGTGATCCTGACCTCTCCCTATAAAAACCTGGCAAAACTGGATATCGATCCGGCCATCCGTGTGGTCGTACGGCGTGACTGGGATAAGAAAAAGGTTGCACTGATTTCAGGGGGTGGCTCGGGTCATGAACCGGCGCATGTGGGGTTTGTTGGCAAAGGCATGCTCACGGCGGCAGTGTGCGGCGAAGTGTTTGCTTCCCCGAGCGTGGACGCCGTGCTGAATGCGATTGTGGCGGTCACCGGTAAAGCCGGCTGTTTGCTGATCGTCAAAAATTATACCGGCGACCGTCTGAACTTTGGTCTGGCTGCTGAGAAAGCGAAAGGCATGGGCTATGACGTTGAGCTGGTGATGGTCTCCGACGACATTTCCCTGCCGGACAACAAGCAGCCGCGCGGCATCGCCGGGACGGCGCTGGTGCATAAAATTGCCGGTTACGCGGCTGAGCAGGGCAAATCTCTGAAAGAGGTCGCCAAAATTGCTCAGCAGGCGATTGATGCCACTGCCAGTATCGGTGTTGCGGCGGCGGGGTGCAGCCTGCCGGCTGGCGGTGAAGATGAAGAAGAACAACGTATCGAATCCGGCCACGTTGAGCTGGGCTTAGGCATTCACGGCGAACCGGGTGTGTCGACCCTGAAAACCCAGAACAGCAAAAAAGTGGTGGATACGCTGGTTGGTAAGCTTGCGGAACACGTGAAAAAAAGCGACAAGCTGGCGGTACTGATCAATAACCTCGGTGGCGTTTCTCCGCTCGAGATGAATCAGATCACCAAAGAACTGGTGCATTCGGCGCTGGGCAGTTCGATCCGTTATCTTATTGGCCCGGCATCGCTGGTCAGTGCGCTGGATATGAAAGGTTTCTCGCTGTCGGTAATTGCCCTTAAAGGCGGTATTGAAGAAGCCCTGCTGGCAGAAGTGGAAGCGTCAGGCTGGCAGCCTCTGGTGAAGCTGGAAAAACTGGCGACCAAAAAAGGCAAGAAAATCAGCGATAAGAAAGCGGTGAAAGCGTCTTCGAACGCGCAGGTCGGCAAAATCGTTGAAACCATTACTCAGACACTGTCTGATCTGGAAGATGAGCTGAATAAACTTGATGCCAAAGTCGGTGACGGTGATACCGGTTCGACCTTTGCCACCGGCGCGCGTGATATTCAGAAAGAAAACAAAAGCAAAAAATTACCGCTGAACAATGTGGCCGATCTTCTGAGCGTAGTCGGTGATCGTCTGGCGACCGTGATGGGAGGATCCAGCGGTGTGCTGATGTCGATCTTCTTTACCGCCGCCGGTAAGAAAGTCGGCGAGGGTGAAAAATTACCGAAAGCGCTGTTGTTCGGCCTCGAACGCATGAAGCATTACGGCGGGGCTGATCTCGGCGATCGCACGATGATCGACGCACTGCAACCGGCGCTGGAAGCCCTTGGCAAAAAAGATGCGCTGAAAGGGGCGGCTAAAGCGGCAGCCAAAGGGGCCAAAGACACGGCCAGCATGAAGAAAGCCAATGCCGGGCGTTCTTCTTATCTCAGCAGCAACAGCCTGAAAGGGGTGAAAGATCCCGGCGCGGTGGCCGTTGAAAAAGTGTTTGAGGCGCTGGCGAAGAAATAAGATTTACGCCAGCAAAAGAAGAAAGGCCTGCGGGAAACCGGCAGGCCTTTTTATTATTCTCAGCCCTTTGAAATCAATGTCCGACCGGCCAGCGATCCAGCGTGATATTGCGCTCCGGTGCTTTCGCCACGAAATCTGACAGCACCGCTTTCACATCGGGGTCGATATAACCGACATTCTCACGTTCGACACGGACCACGCTGTTATCGGGGATTTCCGCCAGCAGGCTCTGTAAACGCGGGTTATGCAGGAACGTCAGGTTTTGGTGAAAACGCATCACATAATGATTTTCGTCGCGTGTAAGCTGCATCGCATTGTGATGGCTTTTGTAGGTGCTCGACAGCAACTGCGCGAGCAACCCGATGCCGATCCCGGCCAGCATACCGAAGAGCAAAATACCCGCCAGCGTGGCGATAAACGGCAAAAACTGCGGCAGGCCAAGCCGCCACTGGGTCAGGAAAAGTGCCGGTGAGGCCAGTTTATAGCCGGTATACAGCAGCACCGCTGCCAGACAGGCCAGCGGAATGGTGTTAAGCATATCGCTGAAAAACATGCCGCACAAAAGCAATAACACACCGTGAAGCAGGATCGATACCTTACTGCGCGCGCCGGTATTCACATTCACCGAACTGCGTACGATCACAGCGGTGATCGGCATGCCGCCGAGAAATCCGCTGATCAGATTCCCGATCCCTTGCGCACGCATTTCTTTATCGGGCGAAGGCGCGGGTGTTTGCTCTTTCAGCTTCTTCAGCGCTTCCTGGCTAAGCAGCGTTTCCAGGCTGGCGACCAGCGCCAATGTCGCGGCAATCACATAAATCTGCGGATTGTTCCACGCGCTCCAGTTCGGTTTTTCCAGCTGCGAGGTCACTTCATCTACGCTGTCGAATTTCGGCAGCGCAATACGCGGCATGGCCTGTATCGAATCCGGTACGATACGGTCACCGAAAATCACCGCCAGGCTTCCCCACAATACCGCCACCAGCGGGCCGGGCACATAAGTCATCAGCTTGATGCGCTTAAACGGCGGCGTCGTCCATAGCCACAAAATCAGCAATGCCACAGCCGGGACGATCAACGCTGTGGGCGACAAACTGAAGGCCGGATCGCTGAAAATGCCGCGTAATCCCTCTTCTCCCTGATAGCCCAGTGCGACCGGGATCTGCTGCATGATCAGTAAAATACCGATCGCTGCCAGCATGCCCTGG
The DNA here is from genome assembly GCF_004195095.1 of Rahnella sp. CFA14(1/10). Taxonomy (NCBI): domain Bacteria; kingdom Pseudomonadati; phylum Pseudomonadota; class Gammaproteobacteria; order Enterobacterales; family Yersiniaceae; genus Rahnella; species Rahnella sp. CFA14(1/10). The sequence continues at coordinate 18,241 of NZ_SEWS01000005.1, forward strand.
ATCACCGAACCAGGGATCAGCGAGACAAAGCGTCCGGCTTTAATGATCCCAAAGACGATTTGCAGAACGCCCGCCAGCATCAGCGCCAGCAACAGAGAGGAAAAGGATCCGAGTGTTTCCATCGCGCCAACCACAATCGTCACCAGCCCGGCAGCCGGTCCGCTGACTGCAAAACGCGACGGACTGAGCAGGGTGACGATCACGCCGCCGATAACGCCGGTCAGCAGGCCGACAAAAGGTGGCAATCCGCTGGCCTGAGCAATGCCAAGACTCAGCGGCAGCGCAACCAGAAACACGACAATCCCGGCCGGGATATCGTAACGCAGAAAATTCATGTTCAGATTTTCAGGGGATTTCATCGTCATGAAGCGGTCTCCACTGCGTATGAGGGGGTGAGGACGGGGCGTGGGAATAATGCGGTCACAATAGGCTTCTCTCTGTCAGGGGGCGGCGAAAATGCGCGATGGCCCGGTGGCGGTCAACGTCTAAAGTTAGAAATTCTTTAGTTACGATTTGAAGCTTTCTGATGCACTTTCTAACATGGTAGTCGGCAATTCCGCATAAGGAAAATCTTAGAGTGTTGCGGTGGTGATCACGGAAAATGGGATTTACGGCCTGAAAAGCTTGATCTGACGCATGACAAACCCACTTGTCGCAGCAGCCGTTTTTTCGCCCAAGTATAATCTCCGGCCTTGATTTTCTGGCTGCGAAATCACGATGTATTAGCCGTGCTTAAGCAAAATTCCTCTTTTTTCAGCGAAAACTCTTTATGCCAATCAGCCTGATCCAACCCGAACGCACCCTGTTTTCTTATCCGCGCTACTGGGCCGAATGCTACGGCACGGCACCGTTTTTCCCGATGAGCCGGGCGGAAATGGATGAACTTGGCTGGGACAGCTGTGACGTGATCGTGGTAACCGGCGATGCGTATGTCGATCATCCGAGTTTCGGCATGGCGATCATTGGCCGCATGCTGGAAGCGCAAGGTTTTCGTGTCGGGATCATTGCGCAGCCGGACTGGAGCAACAAAGAGGATTTCATGCGGCTCGGGAAGCCGAATCTGTTTTACGGCGTGACCGCCGGCAATATGGATTCGATGATCAACCGCTATACCGCCGACCGGAAATTGCGTCATGACGATGCCTATACGCCAGGTAACGTGGGCGGTAAACGTCCCGATCGCGCAACGCTGGTCTACACCCAGCGCTGTAAAGAAGCCTACAGCGATGTCCCGGTTTTACTCGGCGGTATCGAAGCCAGCCTGCGTCGTATCGCACATTACGATTACTGGTCCGATACCGTGCGCCGCTCGGTGCTGGTGGATTCCAAAGCGGACATGCTGATTTACGGCAATGGTGAAAGGCCGCTGGTGGAAGTGGCGCACCGCCTGGCGGCGGGGGAATCCATCAGTGACATTCATGATGTGCGTAACACCGCCGTGATGCGCAAAACGGCGCTGACCGGCTGGAGCGGTGTCGATTCCACACGCCTTGATAAACCGGGGCGCATTGAGCCGATCATGAACCCGTACGGTGAGGATCTGCCGTGTTCAGAAGGGGAATTACCTGCGCCGGATGCCCCGCAGCCGGTAACGGTGCGCGCGCCAAAGCCGAAACCGTGGGAGAAAACCTACGTTCTGCTGCCGTCATTTGAAAAAGTGAAGGGCGATAAAGTGTTGTACGCGCATACTTCGCGCATTCTGCATCACGAAACCAACCCCGGCTGTGCGCGTGCGCTGATGCAAAAACACGGCGACCGCTATGTGTGGATCAATCCACCGGCTATCCCGCTGTCTACCGAAGAAATGGACGATGTATTTGGCCTGCCGTTCCAGCGCGTACCCCATCCGTCTTACGGCAAGGCGAAAATTCCGGCATATGACATGATCCGTTTCTCGATCAATATTATGCGTGGCTGTTACGGCGGTTGTGCGTTTTGTTCGATCACCGAACATGAAGGGCGGATCATTCAGAGCCGCTCTGAAGCGTCGATCGTCCGGGAAATAGAAGAGATCCGCGACAATGTTCCGGGATTCACCGGTGTGATTTCCGATCTGGGTGGCCCGACCGCCAACATGTATATGCTGCGCTGTCAGTCGCCGAAAGCGGAGCAAAGTTGTCGCCGCGCGTCCTGTGTGTATCCGGAAATTTGTACACACATGGACACTAACCATGAGCCGACGATCAACCTTTACCGCCGTACGCGCAGTCTGAAGGGGATCAAGAAAATCCTGATCGCGTCAGGCGTACGTTATGATCTGGCGGTGGAAGATCCGCGCTATATCAAAGAACTGGCCGAGCATCACGTGGGCGGGTATCTGAAGATCGCGCCGGAACATACCGAAACCGGGCCGTTGTCCAAAATGATGAAACCGGGGATGGGCAGTTATTACCGGTTCAAAGAGCTGTTCGACAGTTATTCGAAACAGGCCGGGAAAGAGCAGTATCTGATCCCGTATTTCATTTCTGCGCATCCGGGCACACGCACTGAAGACATGATCAATCTGGCGCTGTGGCTGAAGAAAAATCGTTTCCGGCTGGATCAGGTGCAGAATTTTTATCCGTCGCCGCTCGCCAGTGCCACCACTATGTATTACAGCGGTAAGAATCCGCTCGGCAAAGTGGATTATAAAAGTGAAGATGTGGTCGTGCCGAAAGGCGATCGTCAGCGGCGGTTGCATAAAGCCTTACTGCGCTATCACGATCCGGTGAACTGGCCGGTGATCCGTGAGGCACTGACTGCGATGGGTATGCGCCGCCTGATAGGGATTCGCCCTGATTGTCTGGTGCCCCCGGGCGGTTTTGATCCGCAATTTGCGGCCTCACGTTCAGGCAAAGCGAAACCGGCTGCTACGCGTTTTACCCCCGCAAAAACGCAAAATCCGGCGGCCGCAAAAGCAAAACCCGCCGGACAGAGGATTAATCGAGGTAAAAGACCGGTTTAAGGTCGTTGCTGACCGGACTGTTATCGGCATTGGCAGGCATTACGTCTGCCATATGCTTCCACCATTTCTGGCATATTTCCGTTTTTGCCACCGCGTTCCATCTTTCTTCTGATTCAATTTCCACATAGCCAAACAGCAGATTACGTTTTTCATCGAGGAAAATGCTGTAGTGATGCGCCCCGTGGGCTTTCAGGGTTTCCGCCAGTTCCGGCCAGATTGGCGAGTGTCGGCGCTGATATTCATCGTGTGCATTCGCATTAACCTGCATCACGAAGGATTTACGGATCATATTTTTCTCCGGTTAGATTTACTCCCTCCCCTGCGAAGGGGAGGGAGTAAAGAAATGACAACTGCTTTCTTCCCCTTCACAGAGGCAGAAGCTAAAAACTACATGGCTTTCAGATACAACTCGCGCACTTCTTCACGGGTTGCGGTGCGCGGATTGCACGGCGCACATGGGTCAGCGAGAGCCTTGTCGAGCCAGCCTTCGATATCCGCTTCACAAATGCCCAGTTCTTTGAAACCGGAAGGGATCCCCACACGGGTGGACAATTGGCGAATAGCGTCAATGGCCGCAATACTGGCCTGCGTTTCGCTGATACCTTGAGTCTGTACGCCCATCGCGCGGGCAATGTCGGCAAAGCGGTGAGGCGCACTCGCGCGGTTAAACGCTTCGACGACCGGCAGCAGGATCGCATTACAGACGCCGTGCGGCAGATTATGTGTCGCGCCAGGCTGATGCGCCAGTGCGTGAACCAGCCCCAAACCTGCGCTGTTAAATGCCATACCGGCCAGATATTGCCCCTGCGCCATTTTCTCGCGGGCTTCGATATCATCGCCGTGATCGACGGCTTTTGGCAGCCATTGCGTGATCGTTGAAATCGCGGCAAGTGCTGTCGGGTCAGTCAGCGGATGCGCGCCGACGGAAACATAGGCTTCGATGGCGTGGGTCAGCGCATCCATGCCAGTCGCGGCGGTGACACTGGCCGGAATTTTGAGCATCACTGCCGGATCGTCCACGGCGATATCCGGGATCAGACTGGTGTCGATGATCACTTCTTTCACCTGACGCTGGCTGTCGATGATCACCGCATTACTGGTGAGTTCTGCCGCTGTGCCTGCCGTAGTATTAATCGCCACCAGAAAGACACCCGGTTTACTGACTTTGCCGATACCGGAATACAGGGTGGCAGGGCCCGGATTGGCGGTCAGAATTTTGATGCCTTTTGCGGTATCAATCGGGCTGCCGCCACCGAAAGCAATCAGATAATCGCACTGGTTTTCCTGATACAGACGGAAGCCTTCATCAACATGGGCGGAGGTTGGATTCGGCACTACGCCGCCGTAAATGGCATAAGGCAGTCCGGCCTGTTTGAGTGCGGAGAATAAATTGTCGAGCAGACCCAATTCGATTAACTGACCATCGGTCACGATAAGGGCTTTACCCTGTGGTTTAGTCGCCAGCATTGCAACCATATCTTCGATTGCGCCCTGACCGTGGAGGCTGATTTTAGGTAAGGCCAACATGAAACTCATAAAAATTCCCTCTATAGAGTAAGTAAAATAGGTGTTCTGCTGCCTGCTGCTCCGGGGTCTTTGCCATTTCCTGCTACGGGGAACATCCGCTGTCCCCCGTGCATGATTTATGATGTCAGGAGCATAAAGTGCCTGATCAGGCTTTTAATGCGGCCTCGAAAGGTGTGACTTCAAAACGTTTGCCGAGGGCAATCAGTTCTTCAGTCTGGATAGTTTGTTTCATCCCCCCCATGGAAATCACTTTCACCAGGATCTCCGCTGATTTTTCGGCGGTGTCGATCAGGCCAAAAGCGTCGTCCAGCGTCGGGCCGCAACCGAAGATACCGTGGAACGCCCACAGCACCAGGCTGTGATGTTGCATCCGGTCGGAAGTCGCTGCTCCGATACCATCGGTGCCCGGCACCATCCACGGTACAATCCCCACGCCGTCGGGGAAGACCACCAGACATTCCGTGCTGCATTCCCACAATTTGCGGGTGATCTTGGCGCTGTCGAGTTCAAGCACGTACGTCAGTGCGATCAGGTTGGTCGCATGGCAGTGCATGATGACGCGATCCTGACCGTTGGTGACACGTTTACGTACGGCATGTGATTGCAGATGGGAGGCCAGCTCCGAAGTTGGCAAGCCGCCTGCGGTCAGACCCCACAGGATTTTGTAACTGGCACCTTTATCATCGAGCTGAATAACGGTCAGCGCTTCTGACGGGGCCAGTTGCACATTACGGAAAAACTTACCGGAGCCGGTCACGATGAAATATTCGTTGGCCAGATCGGGCGCGTGCTGAGTCAGCTCAACCTGACGTGGCTGCGCGTAAAAATCATTTATATAAGGTGCGACGTCTTCCGGTAACAGACGCATGCTGACGTTGCCGCCGTTACGTTCATCCCAGCCTTTCAGCCACATATCGGTGGTCGCCTTGACCATACCTTGTACAAACCACGAGCTAAATAATGTTTTCATCGGTGCTTTCCTGCGAATAAGGTGAATGCGTTTCTGGTGTGTTCAGCGGCACTTAACGTTTTGCCAGCACGCTGGTTTCGTAATGACGAATGGTATCCAGCCACTGACCGCCAACCGGTACGTCGTGACGCTGGCAATACATGTCCCATACGGCCTGCCACGGCAGGGATTTTTGTTCTTCCAGCAGGGCCAGACGCGCGGTGTAATCGCCTTCTGCTTCCAGCTGTTTCAGTAAACTGGTTGGTTCGAGCAGGGCTTTCAGCAGGGCTTTTTTCATATTGCGGGTGCCGATAACCCAGGCTGCGATGCGGTTGATCGAAGCATCGAAGAAATCCAGGCCGATATGCACGCGGTTGAACAGATTATGGCGCACGATTTCGCTGGCGATGGCTTGTGTCTCGTCGTCCAGCAGCACCACGTGATCGCTGTCCCAGCGTACCGGACGGCTGACGTGCAGCAGCAGGCGGGGCACATATAGCATCGCCGCAGAGATTTTGTCGGAAATCACTTCGGTTGGATGGAAGTGACCGGCATCGAGGCACAGCGCAGTGCCGCGACTGGCAGCGTAACCGAGATAGAATTCGTTTGAGCCGACGGTGTAGCTTTCAGAACCGATGCCAAACAGTTTGCTTTCGACGGCATCGATGTGTTCGGTGATATCAAACTTCTCAGAAATCACTTCATCAAGTGCGCTCATCAGGCGCTGGCGCGGTGCCAGACGGTCTACGGTGATGTCTTTCATGCCATCCGGCACCCAGATATTCATCACTGACGGTGTGCCCAGTGCACGGCCAAACGAGGCGGAAATGCGGCGGCTGGCCTGGCAATGTTCAATCCAGAACTGACGAATTTCCGGGTTCGCGTGTGACAACGTGAAGCCGTCTGCGCTCATCGGGTGTGAGAAACAAGACGGGTTGAAGTCCAGACCCAGTTTGTTTTTCTTCGCCCAGTCAACCCAGCCGGTGAAGTGCTTCGGCTCGATTTCATTACGGGCTACGGGTTGATCGGACTCCAGATAAATCGCATGCAGATTCAGACGGTTAGGGCCGGGTATCATGGAAACTGCCAGTTCCAGATCAGCGCGGAGTTGCTGAGCGTTACGCGCTTTGCCGGGATAATTACCGGTCGCCTGAATGCCGCCGGTCAGGCTGCCTTCAGGGTTTTCGAAGCCAGCGACATCATCCCCCTGCCAGCAATGGATAGAAACGGGCAGGGTATCAAGTTGTCTGATTGCAGCTTCGGCATCAATACCCAGCTGTGCAAAGCGTTCTTTGGCAAGTGTCCATGCTTGATCGATAGATGAAGTCATACTGCGAGTTCCTCATTGGCGTGACAGAGCGCCTGAAAGCGGCGCCAGTGAATAGCGAAATCCGCGTGAATACGGGGAAGGTAATGGTGTTGCTCAAAATTCGTGGCAACAATGCGACGAAATTCAGCGGTATCGTTGACGGCGTTCAGCGCCATCAGCTGGCAACCGATATTGCCCAGCGTTGAGGCCTCGACCGGGCCTGCGCTGACGCGTACCTGACAGACATCAGCACAAAGCTGGTTCAGGAACTGGTTCTGGCTGCCGCCGCCAACGATATGGATATCTTCCAGCGGTGCCCCTTGTAACTGAGCAAGTTGCAATGCAATTTTGCGGTACAGCATGGCAAGGCTGTCGAAAATACAGCGAGCCAGTTCAGCCGGGGACTCCGGTACCGGATCACCCGTTTGACGGCAGGCATCACGAATGGCAGCGACCATGGAGGGAGGATTGATAAAGCGATCTTCGTTCGGGTTAATCAGATAAGTGAACGGCGTGACGTTTTTAGCCAGCGTGATGAGTGACGGTAAATCCTGGATGTTCAGTTCGCGGCAAACCCGCTGAAACAACCATAACCCCATGATATTTCTTAATACACGATAGCTGCCATCAATGCCGCCTTCGTTAGTGATATTGTCGTGAAGTGCCTCAGCATGGTTAAAGGCTTGCGGGCTTTCAATGCCCATCAGCGACCAGGTGCCGGAACTGAGGTAGGCGCTGTGTGAACGGGTCAGCGGGGCGGCAACCACCGCGCTGGCAGTATCGTGCGTCGCGACGCTGAATACCGGCACGCTGCGGCCGCGGGGGCTTTTCCACACTCCCCGGGAATGACCCGGCTGGGTGGGTTTTTGTAACCAGCGGCGTGGTACACCCGCCAGTTTCAGCAAGTCTTCGTCCCAGTCACCGGTGGCGAGATTGAGCATTTGCGTGGTGCTGGCGTTGGTGTATTCCCAGTTCAGTTTGCCGGTGAGGCGGTAAAAGAAATAATCCGGGATCATCAGCATGTGAGCCGCTTTATTGATGATGTCAGGCTGCTGTTCGCTCAATGCACGCAGTTGGTAAAGTGTATTAAACGGCATGAACTGGATGCCGGTTTTCTGGTACAAATTTTCACGGCCAAACTGCTGTTCCACCCGCGCCATCACGCCTTCCGTGCGGTTGTCACGATAAGCAACCGGCAAACCGACCCGCTGCCCCTGAGCATCAAGCAGGACGTAATCCACCCCCCAGGTATCAATCCCGATACCGTCAAGCTGAACACCGGACGCATCAAGGCGATTCAGCCCTTCAAGAATGTGTTTTTCCAGCGCATCAAGGTCCCAGGTATCGTGACCATCAACGCGGATCAGGTTATTAGGAAACCGGTGGATTTCTTTCAATGTCAGCGTTGCTGCCGGATCGGGATCCTGACGGGTAAATGTCGCCAGCATCACCCGGCCGCTGGAAGCGCCGAGGTCAATAGCGGCAAGATGGTGAGTTGTCATAGCGGCCATTCCTTATCGAAGATATGGCCAGTGTAGGGGGAGCGCCTGAAAGGCACCTTCCGGTGATTGCCACCGGTTTTGGCAGGATGGCAGCATTAAAAAGGTAGATGCGAGGCAGATCACATAATGCTCCAAAGCTGGCTGAAACAGGGCTATCCGCAGCTGAGTAATGCGGCATAAGCGATTGTGATCTTTGCCGCAGATCTGCATCAGGGCAGAGGGAATCTTTGAAATATGACCGTTTATGATGCTTTTACTGCCGTGGTTTGAAGGCAGGAAAGCAGGCCGCAGGGTAGGGTTGTTCCCCGAAGCACAGTGATTTTGAACCGGAGGTGATACATGACGTTACTGAGAGGTGATGATTATTTTGCGGCGCCTGAGCTGACCGTGACGGTTGAGCGCCGGCTCCCACAAGATGTATTCCCGGAGCACTACCATGATTTCCATGAAATTATGCTGGTGGAAAGCGGATCAGGTGTGCATATCTTTAACGACAACCCTTATACACTGACGGCCGGTGCGGTCTGTTTCGTGCGAGCCAGTGATCATCATCTGTTTGAAAATGTTGATAACTTACGTCTGACAAATGTGTTGTTCCGCTCACCGAAGGCGTTCCGTTTCATTCAGGACGTCAGCCACTTCCTTCCTCAGGAACATCACTATCAGTCTCAGATCCACTGGCAGCTCAGCCCGTGTGTACTTTCACAGGTGCTGAACTGCATTACACAACTTGAAGCACTGCCGGACAGCGTTGAAATGGAACATATCGCGACCCGTGAAAGTCTGTTTTTACAATTGCTGATCCTGCTTTATCAGGATTGTTTCCAGCCACAATTGCGAGATACCTCGGAAAACAGGGTCAATCAACTTTTGCAATGGCTCCAGTCGCATTACAGTGAGGAAGTGAACTGGACTGAAGCTGCAGAACGCTTCTCACTGGCGCTGCGAACATTACATCGTCAGATGAAGCATTACACTGGCATGACGCCGCAGCGGTATCTTAACCGGCTGAGGTTGCTGGAAGCGCGCCGTCGTTTACATCATAGCGATCAAAGCATTACCGATATCGCTTATGCCTGCGGGTTCAGTGACAGTAACCACTTCTCGACACAGTTTCGTCGGGAATTTTCGGTGTCGCCAAAACTCATGCGTGATCAGTTGCGTTAAACGGCACCTCTCGCAGTTTCCGGTATGTTTACCTGAGTACTGCCTCGTTTATTTTGTCGTCAAACGGGTGAGAGATTGCAAATATGTCGTTGAAATTGAATAAAAATGATTTCTTTCTGACCGACATGAATTCGGTGGTGGTGGCTGAACGCCATCCCCAGGCCGACTTTCCGAGTCATGACCATGATTTTGATGAACTGGTTATTGTCTGGCGCGGTAATGGTCTGCATGTCTGGAACGATATCCCTTATCCCATCACCTGCGGTGACCTGTTTTATATTAATTCACGGGACCGGCATAGCTATGAGTCAGTCAACGAACTGGCACTGGATAATGTGCTGTTTTGCCGTGAGCGTTTCGGGCTGGCGGCCGACTGGTCGCAATTATTGCCGGGCGAGAATGTCAGCCAGGAACAACGTTACTGGCGGCTGAGTACGCTTGGCATGTCAGTTTTGCGTGATAAAGTGGATGAGCTTGCTAAAGAGTGTATGAAATCGGAGCCGCTTTCGGTGCAACTGAGCGAAGCCCTGCTGATGCAGCTGGCACTCTTGTTATTACGCTTTCGCCAGCGGCCGGACAGTGGCGCGTTACCGGATGCGCATCAGCTGGATTTATTGCTGATGGCCCTGCGGGCAAATATCGCCGCTCCCTTCCACCTTGAAACGTTTTGCCTGCAACATCAGCTTAATCCGCGTGCTTTACGTTCGCTGTTCAAGCAGCACACCGGCATGAGTGTGACCCATTATTTACGTCAGCTGAGGCTTTGCCGGGCGATGAGTTTGCTGCGTTATGGCAACATGACAATCAGTGATGTGGCCGCTGAATGCGGCTTTGATGACAGTAACTATTTTTCTGTGGTGTTCAGTCGGGCAAGTGGTGTTTCGCCGCGTGACTACCGGCAACGTTTTACACAGCAGGCCGGTAAAATCCTTTTATCCTCAATGACCGCAGAATAAATTCTGCGGTCATTAAGCGATGCAGCGCTTACAGTGCCATACCCAGACCGACAATATTTGCCGCCAGAATAATCACCAGCGCACCGATGCAAAGCACACGTACCGGTTTTTTGCCTACACCGAGCCATTCTTTCAGCACCAGACCGACGATGCCCCCGCACAAGACGTAGAAACTCATGTGCAGCATCCAGCTCATGTAATCATATTCTGCCGGAATGCTGGCATGACCCCAGGCGTAGAAGAAGAACTGCAGATACCACATTACGCCGCCAATAATGGAGAAGATCGCATTCGTAAGCAGCAGGGATTTCGCCACCGACATATCGGCGCGCAAAGAGAGGGTTTTACGTGTTGCCAGACGGATAAAGCAGAAGCCGAGGTTAACTACCGCACCGCCGCCCATGATCACCACATAACTCGGCAGGGCGACATACAGCGGATCAATCCCGAGCGCGCGCGCCGCTTCGTGCATGGGCACTGCAGCGCTCATGGCGAAAGACATCCCCGCAGAGAAAATTCCGCACATTACAGCCAGAATCAGCCCTTTACGCAGATTGAACTCTTCAGCTTTAATACCTAATGCTTTTTCTTTCAGGAAGCCCGCATAGCTGACAATGGCTACACCAATGACCGCAACAAATACGCCGAGCAGGGTGAGCTGGCCACCTAATGTGCCAAACAGAATGCCAATTTTGCCCTGCAAAACAGGCGTCATTAGCGTCCCGATAATCAGGGTAATGCCAATGGCGATGCCTATCCCCATCGACATGCCGAGATAGCGCATGGTCAGACCGTAATTGATGTTACCGATCCCCCACATGGCGCCAAACAGAAAAACGGGCAACAGAGTGGCAAAACTGAATGAACCGTAATAGGCCCAGAAATCAGGCAATAGCACGTAGCTGACCGCCCAGGGCAGAATGATCCAGGAAAAAAAGCCGCCAAGCGACCACATGGTTTCCCATGACCAATGTTTCACTTGTTTGAATGGCGCATAGAAGCAAGCTGCGCTGGCTGCCCCTATCAGATGCCAGATGATCCCTAACACTATCGAACTGTTCATACACCGGACCTTTTATTATGTAGAGTAATGGGTAAGCAAAAGCGCTGCTGTTAGCTGATCCTGCAGAAATCCGGGCAGCGGGTGGCGGTAGTGTAAGAAGTGTCCGGCAGGGGAGCCTTCCGGTCAGTGCCACCGGAAAATCAGCGCTGGCACTCGCCGGAAGATGCACATGAGTCAGTTCACAAATCCGGTGGTCGAATTAATAATCACATTAAATCAACAAATTAAAGAATTTTATGAGATAGAGAGAGACCGTTTACAGAACAGGCTGAGAACATGCGGGAAGGCGACATAAAGATGTGCTTTAGGATTATTTTTATCTGTCAATATTTCGGGGCAATCGGGGGGCGTGAAGGGCTTATTTAAATAGAATTAAAAAGTTATAAAGTAACAAGGAAGAGTAACATTCATTATTTAAGTCAATTTGTTTACTTTCAGCCAGAACCCTTAATCTGGCCGAAAGTTGAATGCTTATGCAGCGAAACTGAATGGCAGGTTATTTTTATGATGAACCGGCAAAACGCTGAACATCATTCGCAAAAATTATGAACGCTAAATAAGTTGTTAATCGGACATACAAACAATCGTCAGGCTATTTTTTCTTCGACGGTTTGCTGAATCTCTCCGGGTTGATCCCAGGCATAAAATATTTTATTACGACCACTGTTTTTTGCGTTATAGAGTGAGGTATCAGCTTTACCCAGAGCCTGAATAAAGTCACCTTCCTCCAGCGCAGCCAGCCCGGCACTGACCGTGACATGTGTGGAAACTTCAGCATTAAACAAATGCGGGATATTCAGCCCGAGGACTTTATTCTGGATACGCTCAGCCATGCGAACCGCATGCTCCTGCTGAACGTTGGACATCAGCACCAGAAACTCTTCTCCGCCATAACGGACAACCACATCCCGCGAGCGCACTGCATCGCGGATAGCGGCAGAAACACGCACCAGTGCCTGATCGCCCATCGTATGGCCATAGTTATCGTTATAGGCTTTGAAATGGTCGATATCGAGCAACATGACGTAGTGCCCGGAGGCCTGATTAAACAGTGTTTCCAGCTTATTCTGCAACCCCCGGCGGTTGTACAGGCCGGTCAGGGGATCAAGCATACTCAGGTCGCTGAATTTTTCCCGTTCACTGTAGAGATTGGCCACCATCCTGCGCGTGAATTCGTCACTGCGCCTCAGCATCAGATGATGCAGCCACAGGCCAATCAGTGGTAATGAAACTGAGAAAAGGATACGGCTGACATGTTGAAACTCGTCCAAAAAAATCACACAAAGAGTGGAAGGTACTGCATGCAGACAAAAAGCCAGAAAATTATCTGATAAAGCGATGGCGCTGATAAATAATATACTGAGTAAGCTGATTAAAAGATAATTTTTATCTAAATGGCTGGTTGCTTCAAAGCGGAAGGCTATTTGCCAGGCCCATAACAGGCCGACGGCAATGGAACAGATATTCAGATGGGCAGAGTAATTTTTCTTACTGAAAAAAGAAAATATCAGCCCTGAAAAACAAAGCACAAAAATCAGCACCAACGGTAATGGCGCAGGGGCTGCATTCTCTGGCGGGTAAGCCATAGAAAATAATGCTGTTGCGCTATTTAAAAAAAAGAATAGCAACATCGCCAGACGATGTTTGCTTTTAAGCAGCTCATCATAGGAATGAGATATCATCAAATTTACTCTATTTAGCTTGTGTTGTTCTGAATAGATAAAGTGCTTTAGCGCCTTGCACCGCATAATTATCCTAAACGGGCAGGCTAATAGTACTAATATGTAATTATTAGAATGCAATAAATATCGTTTTTAAGTGACTGTCTTAATGGAGACTTTACGGGTTTGGTTTAACCGCCCCAAAACTAGCACTTTTGCTGTCAGGTGTCACCCAAACGAAGAGCGTGACCGCAAATAGGTGGTAAATGAGAAAAAATCCTATATGATATTGGTTCTCATTATCATTATTTGGAGCAGGGTTATGATTCCGGCAATTGTCATAGCATGTGGGATCTGGGCGGTTGTAGGGATGTTTGGTAAACGTCTCACCAGTGGCTGGGGGATATTATTGCCTTGCGCACTGATGCCGCTGCTTGCCCTGACACATATGTCACTCGATCAGTTGCGTATGCTGATCGTGGTTGCGATGCTGGTCACACTGGGCATGCTTTTTCACCGCACATTACGCCATTATATGTTGCTGCCATCATTCATGGCGCTGGCAGGCAGTCTGGCTGCGGTAACGTTGAATTTTACTATTTTGTAATATAAGGATTTTGAGATGAAAAACAGGAGACACAGTAAAGCTGCCGGTCTTTTTTATTTTTTGAAACTGAAAGAAGTATCGCAGGAAGGAAAAGCTGAGGAGCATAATCACGTGGTGCGAAGAGAGGGACTTGAACCCTCACGTCCGTAAGGACACTAACACCTGAAGCTAGCGCGTCTACCAATTCCGCCACCTTCGCACAGATGATTTCTGCTTACTGCTGATTTATAGTTGCCGGAGTGGTGCGAAGGGAGGGACTCGAACCCTCACATCCGAAGGACACTAACACCTGAAGCTAGCGCGTCTACCAATTCCGCCACCATCGCGTACCGTGCCGGGCAATATAAATCTTGTGATTGTATTGGTGCGAAGGGAGGGACTCGAACCCTCACATCCAAAGGACACTAACACCTGAAGCTAGCGCGTCTACCAATTCCGCCACCATCGCGTTCCAATTGATTACTGTGTTGACGCATTCATCGGAATGTCATCAGCAAGTAACACAACCACGGGGGCGAATTCTAGAGATTTTCCCACAGGCGTCAATAGTTATTTCCCCCATTCCGGACGTTTGATGTAAAAAACAGCATATTCAGGATGAATGGTTCAATGCCACAGAGAGTCATCAGGTTAATCGATGGTTTAATCAACGGTTTTTCCAATAATGCGGTTCTGGCTCAGCGGATCAGCAGGGACGGAAAACAGTGCGATCAGCCAGTCCAGCAGCACGCGGATCCTCGGTGCCAGAAAACGGCCGGGCGGATACATGATGTATAACGGCATCGGTGGCGGAAGATACTGATGCAGTACTTCCACCAGTTCTCCCTGTGCCAGTTCCTGCGTCATCGCCAGTTCCGATGCCTGAATCAGCCCAAAGCCCGCTTTTGCGGCGGCGACATACGCGTCAGCGCCGCTAACGGTCAGTTTGCTGGCGAGCTGACACTTTTCAATCTTTCCGTCAGTCACAAACTCCAGATGCGACTCTGTCCGCTGGTGGGCAAAGAAATAGCCCACGGCCTGATGCCCGGTGAGATCATCCGGCGTCTGCGGCGTACCGAATTTCGCTAAATAGCCGGGAGAGGCGCAGGTAATTTGTTTCAAATCCGCCAGATGGCGTGACTGCAAATTATCATCTTCTGCAGGCCACGCGCGCACCACACAATCTACCCCCTGATCGAGCAGATTGATGGCGTTATCATTGGCACTGACGCTCAGGGTTATCTGCGGATAGCGCTGGTAAAACGCTGGCAGCGCGGGGATCACCTTCGCACGTGCCAGTGAATGGGGCATGTCGATGCGGACAATGCCTGCGGGCTGGGTTTGGTGATGCGCAAACAGAGCGTCCGATTCTTCCAGCGCCGAAATCAATTGCAGACAGCGTTGATAATAGATTTTGCCTTCGTCAGTGATTTTGACCTGGCGTGTCGTGCGCAGAAACAGGCGGACACCCAGTCGCTGTTCCAGACGTTTCAGGGTGGTACTGACCGTGGCGCGTGGCACATTAAGATCTTCTGCCGCCCGGCTGAAACTTTCCAGTTCGGCAATGCGGATGAAGGTTTTCATCGCCTGAATGTGATCCATAACGTTCTCAGTGATTGTTTGCAATTTATGAACAGTGTTGCACGTTTTTGCTGATTTATCTTTCCTGAAAGAACAACCACACTTAATCCGATTACTTCTCACTCTGTGTCATAAGGAAAATCCGATGAAACAACGTCAGTTGGGTAAAAATGGTCCGATGGTGTCAGCGCTGGGGCTGGGTTGCATGGGCATGAGCGACTTCTACACCACCGGCCTCGACGATAAAGAATCGATGGCAACGCTTTCGCGCGCGCTGGAACTGGGCGTCACAATGCTCGATACCGCCGACATGTATGGCCCGCATACCAATGAAGAACTGTTGGGACGCTTCCTGAAAGGGCGTCGAAATCAGGTTTTTTTAGCCACCAAATTCGGCATTGTGCGTGACCCGTCCAACCCGCAGGTTCGTGGGACAAACGGCCATCCGGACTATGTCCGCCAATCCGTAGAAGGCAGCCTGAAGCGTCTGGGGACGGAGGTTATCGATCTCTATTATCAGCACCGCCCTGATCCGACGGTGCCGGTTGAAGAAACGATCGGCGCGCTGTCGGATCTGGTGCATGAAGGCAAGATCCGTTATATCGGGCTGAGTGAAGTGCCGGTGAGCATTCTGGAGCGTGCACACAAAGTGCATCCGGTCACCGCGTTGCAAACCGAATATTCGCTCTGGTCGCGTGATGTGGAAGCTGACATTTTACCGGCGTGTGAGCGCCTGGGGATTGGTTTTGTGCCTTACAGTCCGCTGGGACGGGGTTTTCTGACCGGACAAATCCGTTCAGTGGACGATCTGGATTTGGATGATTACCGTCGCGAGAGTCCGCGTTTTCAGGGAGAAAACTTCGCGAAAAATCTGCAACTGGCGGAAAAAATCAGTGAACTGGCGCAGGACAAAGGAGTGAAACCCTCGCAGCTGGCGCTGGCGTGGGTATTAGCGCAGGGCGATAACATAGTGCCGATCCCTGGCACTAAACATCGTCATTATCTTGAGGAAAACATCGCCGCGCTTGATGTCTCCCTGAGTGAAGCCGAAATCGCGGCGATCGAAGCAGTATTTCCTTTCCGCGTGGCAGCGGGTGATCGCTACAACGCAGAACTGATGCGTTTCCTCAGTGCCTGACTGATTAACGTTTTTTCTTTTTCAGATCGCGCGGCGGACGTCCACGTACGGCCCGGTACACCTTGAAGCGACCGTTTTGTGCCAGTACTTCGTGGCTGCCAAAGGTGTCATCAAGCAGGGCGGCGTAAGGCAGGAAGGCGTTCGCCACAATGCGCAGTTCGCCGCCGATATTCAGATGACTTACCGCACCACGGATCAACTGCTCCGCCGCCGTCAGGCTGGTTTGCAGACCTTCGTGGAATGGCGGGTTGGAGATGATCATATCGAAACGACCGGCAATGTCGGAATAGACGTTGCTGGCGATGACTTCGCCCGGCAAATCGTTCGCCGCCAGTGTAGCGCGGCTGGCTTCAATAGCGGCCGCGCTCACATCACTGAGTGTGATTTTCATCTTCGGCGAGTACATGGCCAGCACAGAAGCCAGCACGCCAGAACCACAGGCGACATCCAGCACTTTACCTTTAACCGGTTCTTCGAAGCTGTTGATCAGCAACAGGCTTCCGCTGTCCAGACCTTCCCGGCTGAAGACGCCCGGCAGGGTTTTAATGGTCACTTCTTCGACCATGTACTGATCCCACCAGCCATCAGCATCAAACTCAGGCTGCTTTTCCAGACGGCCATGGTACAAACCGCAACGACGCGCACTGTCGATTTTGCTCAGTTCGCACAGACCTTCGAGCGTGGTTTCCGCGCTGCGCACACCACTGCGGTTTTCACCGATGACAAACACATCAATGCCAACTGGCAAGTGTGACAGTAAGTTGAACAGCTGGAATTTTGCTTCCAGTTTGCTCTTTGGCCAGTAATAGACGAGCACATCGCACGGCGCGATGAATTCAGCGTCAGCAACTAAGCCAAACTGAACGTTTTCTCCCAGCGCTTTGCTGAGCATCTGCCAGTGGTGATACATATTGGTGTGGACGCGAACTTCTTCGGCGTCAATTTCAGCAGGCAGGCTGTCTTGTAAGTCACCGGCGAACAGGACGCGGCGGCCTTCAAATTCTTCGCTGTGGCGCAGTATGACTTCACTGGCCGGAGTTAATGCAGACATCAGGGTGTGGCTCCTCAAGGATTAGCGGGCGATTATAGAGGTTTATTGGCGCATGTTCGATGTGTTTGCTAGCATAGCCGGGCTTTTCGTACTTCAACCGGCAGGGAACAGGCATGGCATCCAGACGAGATACGCTGTTACAACAACTGGGCATTACCCAGTGGACGCTGCGCCGGCCTGCTGTATTACAAGGCGAAGTGGCGGTCAGTCTGCCTGCGGAAACCCAGTTGCTGATTGTTGCCGCCGTTCCGCCAGCGGAGGATGATCCGCTGTTCAGGGATGTTTTGCGCAGCCTGGCGCTGACAGAATCACAAGTTTACCGCCTGACACCTGAACAGGTCACCATGTTACCTGAAGATACCCGCTGCAATATCTGGCGACTGGGGTTAAGCGAACCGCTGACTCTTGCTGGCCCGCAGCTCTCCAGTCCGGCCCTGGCCGAACTCTATCAAGACGCCGGCGCCAAACGTGCGCTCTGGCAGCAGATCTGTGAAAATGAACAACATTTCTATCCTGACGCCCGCTGATCTTCCCCGTGCATTTGCCATCGAACAAGCCAGTCATGCCTTTCCGTGGACTGAAAATACGCTTGCCAGCAATCAGGGCGAACGCTACCTGAGCCTTAAAATCATGCAGGGCGAGGTGATGGCGGGATTTGCGATTACCCAAATTGTTCTCGACGAAGCCACCCTGTTTAATATCGCTATCGATCCGGCTTTCCAGCGACAGGGCTTAGGTCGCAGGTTGCTGGAAGAAGTGATACAACTGCTTGAGCAGAAAGATGTTTTTACGTTATGGCTTGAAGTCCGTGCTTCCAACGCCAAAGCTATCGCGCTGTATGAAAGCCTCGGTTTTAATGAACTCTCCGTTCGCCGTAATTACTATCCCGCCGCACAAGGCCGCGAAGATGCCATCATGATGGCGTTGCCGCTGGGCTGAAAGAATGGGGGTACCCTGGTCTGCCGTTAAAGTGCATCCTGATGAAGCCATTGAAATTGCGCGTGAACGCTGGCCAGATTTGCTTACGGAGTTACCGATGCTTGAAGAACATAAAATAGTTCTGCGAGAACACTGGGCCGCACTTTTAACCGACTTCCGTTTCTAACGCGCTCTCTTAGTCACACCATACAAAAAAACCATTGATTGCCCATACCGTCTAAATCAGTGAAAATAGCCGGCTATAACTTTTATTACCGCTTTGCCTGACGTCACCTTCTGACGTGATGTGAAATCCTATGCAGGGCGGACCAACAGCAGAAACGTGAAAAACATGTCTCCAAGTGAATACGCCCTTGAAGTGGCTAAGCGCCGCACATTTGCCATCATCTCTCACCCCGATGCCGGTAAAACCACCATTACTGAAAAAGTTCTGTTATTCGGACAGGCCATTCAAACCGCCGGTACAGTAAAAGGCCGTGGCTCCAGCCATCACGCCAAATCCGACTGGATGGAAATGGAAAAACAACGTGGTATTTCCATCACCACGTCCGTGATGCAGTTCCCGTACAAGCAGTGTCTGGTTAACTTGCTCGACACCCCAGGGCACGAAGACTTCTCCGAAGATACCTACCGTACGCTGACCGCCGTTGACTGCTGTCTGATGGTGATCGATGCCGCAAAAGGTGTCGAAGATCGTACCCGTAAACTGATGGAAGTCACCCGTCTGCGCGATACGCCGATCCTGACTTTTATGAACAAACTCGACCGTGACATCCGTGACCCGATGGAAGTGATGGACGAAGTGGAGCGTGAGCTGAAAATCGCCTGCTCTCCGATTACCTGGCCAATCGGCTGCGGTAAATTGTTCAAAGGGGTTTATCACCTTTATAAAGACGAAGTGTATCTGTACCAGACCGGTAAAGGTCACACCATTCAGGAAGTTCGCGTGGTCAAAGGCCTGAACAATCCTGAGCTGGATGCTGCCGTTGGCGAAGATCTGGCCGCACAATTGCGTGATGAGCTGGAACTGGTGCAGGGCGCGTCGCATGAATTCGACCATGAGGCTTTCCTGCAGGGCGAACTGACACCGGTCTTCTTCGGTACGGCACTCGGTAACTTTGGTGTTGACCATATGCTCGACGGTCTGGTGGACTGGGCGCCTGCGCCGATGCCACGTAAAACTGACCTGCGCGAAGTGAAAGCCGATGATGAGAAATTCACCGGTTTTGTTTTCAAAATTCAGGCCAACATGGACCCGAAACACCGTGACCGCGTGGCGTTCATGCGAGTGGTGTCCGGTAAATATGAAAAAGGCATGAAACTGCGTCAGGTGCGTACCGGCAAAGATGTAGTGATTTCCGATGCGCTGACCTTTATGGCCGGAGACCGTTCGCACGTTGAAGAAGCCTATCCTGGCGACATCATTGGTCTGCATAACCACGGCACAATTCAGATTGGCGACACCTTTACTCAGGGTGAGAACATGAAATTCACCGGCATTCCTAACTTTGCCCCTGAACTGTTCCGTCGTATTCGTCTGCGTGACCCGCTGAAACAGAAACAGTTGCTGAAAGGGCTGGTACAGCTTTCAGAGGAAGGCGCGGTACAGGTCTTCCGTCCGATTGCCAACAACGATTTAATCGTCGGTGCGGTCGGGGTGTTGCAGTTTGAAGTGGTGGTGGCGCGTCTGAAAAGCGAATACAACGTGGAAGCGATTTATGAATCTGTGAACGTCTCGACTGCCCGTTGGGTTGAATGCAGTGACGTGAAGAAATTCGAAGAATTTAAACGCAAAAATGAAACCAATCTGGCGCTTGATGGTGGTGATAATTTAGCGTACATCGCACCAACAATGGTGAACCTGAATCTGGCGTCTGAGCGTTATCCGGAAGTTAAATTCCGCAAAACCCGCGAACATTAATTCTTCTCTTATCAGGTTCTGAAACAGAAAGACGGCAAATTGGCCGTCTTTTTTTTCGCCTTTCGCCTGCCCGGAACAGTTTATCCTCTTACCCTCCCTGATTATTTAATCACCGCCCTGGCTGAAAAATGGGCGCAAACCGCCCCCGGCACTAAGACTTGTCTGCATTAGAGGCCATATTCGACGATCTCCCTACTAATCTGATCATTCTTGACTATATTAAATGTGTGTTCAGGACGGGTGGCTTAAAGCACTACTTTGAAGTCACGTTGCAGAGTGTTATGTCGTATGGCGATCATAAGCCAGAATAAAACGATGTACTCTGCTACAAGGAAAGTAAAAACAGCAGCAATACAATTTGTTAGAAGGCGTCACCAAGAATGTGACGTGTAGAGCCGCAATCAAGGCTCATAAACCGAAAGGAAGAAATCGATGAAAAATTCTAAATTTGCCTATTCCATGATGGCTGTAGTTCTGGGTACCGCACTGATGAGCGGTAGCGCTTTGGCTGCAACGACGACTACAGATAGCGCAGGTGCAAAAATCGATAGTTCCATGAAGAAAGTTGATAACTACATGGGCGACAGTGCCATCACAGCAAAAGTGAAAAGTGCTCTGGTAGATGACAAAGCGATTAAAAGCAACGATATCTCCGTCACGACCAATTCCGGTGTTGTCACGCTGAGCGGTTTTGTGGGTTCACAGGCTGAAGCTGAGCAGGCTGTTGCAGTAGCCACTAAAGTTGAAGGTGTTAAATCCGTCAGCGACAAACTGCATACCAAAGACAGCAAAGATCAAAGCGTTAAAGGCTATGCCGGTGACAGCGCGACCACGGCCTCTGTAAAAGCTAAATTGCTGGCTGATGACATCGTCCCATCACGTAACGTGAAAGTCGAAACCACCGACGGCGTGGTACAGCTTTCCGGTAACGTGAAAGATCAGGCACAGTCTGACCGTGCTGAAAGCGTCGCCAAAACCGTTGATGGCGTGAAAAGCGTCAAAAATGATCTGAAAGTCGCACCGTAACGATCATCTGCTGTAGCTGTTGTCTATAGCGCCCTCCTCAGGGCAGGGCGCTTTATTTTCGGAATAACGCATAACTATATTTATTTATGTGCCTGCTGAATATTCGGGATGAACGGAATTGCCTGCAGTTGGGAAAAATATCGTGTCGGAAACGCTAACACTTTCATTTTTCGACTACCTTTATTAAGTAATTCGTTTTTTTGTTACTGGCTGTAGCCGGTTGATAAAGCGTCAGAAGGCAATATTTCACAGTGAGTCCGGCCCGAGGCGGGGCACAACCTTTTAAAATGGCAAAGTGAAAATAGGGTAAAGGAGAAGCTTATGTTTCGTTGGGGCATTATTTTTCTAATCATCGCGTTGATCGCGGCGGCTCTTGGTTTCGGTGGTTTGGCGGGTACAGCTGCCTGGGCTGCAAAAATCGTCTTCGTAGTCGGTATCATTCTGTTCCTGGTCAGCCTGTTTACGGGTCGTAAGCGACTCTGACCACATCACTTCAGTGATGCCAAAAAGCGTTAGTTAATCACATCGCCCCCTTCAGTGAAGGGGGCGATTTTTTTATGCAGGTATCCTGGCCGTTAACAGGACGTAACGATTTTGTCGTCCGATTTTGGCAAGAAATTCACCCAAAGCAGGAAGACGAGGTATGCTCAGAAATGAAGGCTAACCGGGTGGAGCCATTTGCGTGAGGACGATGCGTTGGGATACAGAATACCTGTCACGCTGGGGAATATAGAAGCGCTGGCGTACAAACCCTATACGCCGGGGAAGATTGCCCTGGTGTGCGAAGGCGGCGGACAGAGAGGCATTTTTACGGCAGGTGTGCTGGATGAGTTTCAGCGCGCGCGTTTCAACCCCTTTGATTTATATCTGGGTACCTCTGCGGGTGCGCAAAATCTCTCTGCCTTTGTCTGCGGGCAGCCCGGCTATGCCAGAAGGGTGATTACCCGTTATACCACCAGTCCTGAGTTTTTTAACCCGCTGCGATTTGTGCGGGGCGGACATCTTATCGATCTCGACTGGCTGGTTGAAGAAACGGCTAAAAACATGCCACTGGCGATGGAAAGCGCAGAAAAGTTGCTCATTGATGGCCGTGAGTTCCTGATGTGTGCCTGTCGCAGTGATGACTACACGGCTAATTATTTTTCACCGACGCGGGAAAACTGGCTGCCGGTGATCAAAGCCTCCAGCGCTATTCCGGGTTTTTACCGCCTGGGGGTGGATCTGGAAGGTATCAGCTATCAGGACGGCGGCATCAGCGATGCGATCCCTGTTGAGGAAGCTTATCGCCGTGGCGCGGATACCATTGTAGTGATCCGTACCGTTCCCTCTGCGATGTTCTATACGCCGCAGTGGATGAAACGTATGGAACAATGGCTGAGCGAAAGCAGTCTGCAACAGCTGGTGCGCATGATGCAGCATCATGAAGAGAGCTATCACCGTATCCAGCAGTTCATTGAGAATCCGCCGGATGATGTGCGTATTTTTGAAATCTTCCCACCCAAACCGCTGGCCAGCCATGCGCTCGGTAGCCGTCTGCCTGCGCTAAATCAGGATTACCATCTCGGCCGCCGTTGCGGACGGTATTTTTTGTCTGCCGCAGCACACTGGCTGTTACCGCGTGAAAACGAGCGTCCTTATACGCTGATCGAACCGCGCGTGACACGCCGTCCGCAACGGATCGTGGTGCCGCAGGACGAGCCAGAAAATGTGATCCCGTTGGCGGCATCTGCCAGCACGGCGGAGCAAATCATTCTCGATCCCGCCGTGCTGACGGACATGGTCGCCGACGGAGGGATAGTGCGTCCGGCTGCGTTTAAAGACAGCGTAGTCAGTGTGTCTTCACCGCAACGCGCCGCATCAGACAGGCTACAACCGGAAAGCTCCGCGCCATCAGAAAATTATCCATCCAGTGAGGGCGAAAAGTTGTGAGTTACACCTTCATCGATACGCACTGCCATTTCGATTTTCCACCGTTTACAGGGGCGGAAACCGAAAGTTTGCGCCTCGCCGGACAGGCTGGTGTGCGGCAGATTATTGTTCCCGCTGTCACGTCTGATCGTTTTAACGGCATTCTCTCGCTGGCAAAAAAATTTCCGCCGTTGCATGCCGCGCTGGGGTTACATCCCCTTTATGTTGCACAACACCAGGACAGTTGCGTGGAATTACTGGATTCGCTGCTCAGTCGCCGGGATCCTCATCTGGTGGCCGTCGGGGAAGTTGGCCTGGATTTATACATGGAAGAGCCGAGATTTGAGCAGCAACAACGGTTGCTGAAAGCGCAGTTTGCTCTGGCAAAACGTGAGACGCTGCCGGTAATCCTGCATTCCCGGCGCAGCCACGATCAGCTGGCAGCGATGCTGCGTCAGGCAAAACTGCCGGCGACCGGGGTGGTACACGGATTTGCAGGCAGTCTTTCTCAGGCACAGGCGTTTATTAAACTGGGTTTTGCGATAGGCGTCGGCGGCACCATCAGCTATGAGCGTGCGCAGAAAACCCGGCATGTGATGGCCGGATTACCCCTTTCCTCTTTGCTGCTCGAAACCGATGCGCCCGATATGCCGTTGCAGGGTTTTCAGGGGCAACCTAACCGCCCTGAGCGTGCGGCTAATGTATTCGACATTTTGTGCAGCCTGCGCAGTGAAACGCCCGAACAGATTGCCGGCGCATTGCTCGATAATACCCGACGCATCTTTAATCTCCCTTCGCTGTGAACCCTGAGAAAGACTGGATTGTGATTTAAATAACATTCACATTGACGCGGCTGAGCCTGCATAAAAAGGTTTTCTGGCGAGTTACGATTTAATTTCTCTTTAAAATGTTATTATTATAACATTGCCTGCGCGATTGCCGCCGGGTGATTGCGGTGTAATCCCCCGAACTCCGTTTGTCATGATTCGGGTATACACTCTTATAAGGGTCGAATACTGAGCATAAAGGCTATGAAATGTGATTTATATCTCATTTCATCAAGCAACGTTGCAAACGGTTTTCATTTTGTGTGAAATACTGCACACAGGAACCTGATGTGACGTGTTCAAATAGTCACAACGTATTGGCGTCAGCCAATCCAAAGCGCGGTGAGAAGGATCTCAGTTGCCACGTAAGCCACTACACGCCGCTTACGCACGCTATCTTCAAGGAACCAAGTCCGCTCGCCAACCGTGCAGAATTTTTTTCCCGAGGGTAAACGCGGGAAATAATTCATGACTGTATGCTCAGTTCTGGCCGGTCGCTGGAATTGAAAATTGTTGGAGAGTTATATGACCGATTTAACCGCCGCAGCGCAACGTGCGCTGAACCTGATGGATTTAACCACCCTGAACGAAGACGACACGGATGCGAAAGTGATCGCACTTTGTCATCAGGCGAAGAGCCCGGCAGGAAATACTGCTGCCGTCTGCATTTATCCTCGTTTTATTCCTGTTGCTCGTAAAACTCTGCGTGAGCAAGGTACGCCGGACATCCGCATTGCAACCGTGACCAACTTCCCGCACGGTAATGATGATCTTGAGATCGCGCTGGCAGAAACCCGTGCGGCAATTGCTTACGGTGCCGATGAAGTTGACGTGGTATTCCCGTACCGTGCGTTGATTGCCGGTAACGAGCAGATTGGTTTTGAGATGGTCAGACAATGCAAAGAAGCCTGTGCTGCCGCCAACGTCCTGCTGAAAGTGATCATCGAAACCGGTGAACTCAGGCAAGATGCCCTGATCCGCAAAGCGTCTGAAATTGCGATCAAAGCCGGGGCTGATTTCATCAAAACCTCCACAGGGAAAGTGCCTGAAAATGCCACGCTGCACAGCGCTGAGCTGATGATGAGCGTCATTGCAGAGATGGGCGTGGGCGAAACTGTCGGTTTCAAACCGGCTGGTGGCGTGAAAACCGCTGAAGACGCTGCGCAATATCTGGCGCTGGCTGACCGCCTGCTGGGCCGCGAATGGGCTGACGCACGTCACTTCCGTTTCGGCGCATCCAGTCTGCTGGCCAGTCTGCTCACCACGCTGGGTCACGCGGGTCAGAAAGCCACCAGCAGCTACTAATCATTGTTGTTATGCCGATGCCGTGGCGCTGTTTTACAGCGTCCGGTATTCGCATCCACATTTAGCGTTCAGCTCAGGCAGGGGGATACCTTGTTTCTCGCACAAGAAATTATTCGTAAAAAACGTGACGGTCAGCCTTTAAGCGACGAGGAAATTCGTTTCTTCATTAATGGTATTCGCGACAGCCAGGTTTCAGAAGGCCAGATTGCCGCGCTGGCAATGACTATCTATTTCAATGACATGTCTATGAAAGAACGTGTTTCGCTGACCATGGCGATGCGTGATTCAGGCACCGTGCTCAACTGGAAAAGCCTCGGCCTGAACGGTCCGGTCGTGGATAAGCATTCGACCGGCGGCGTGGGTGATGTGACCTCGCTGATGCTGGGCCCGATGGTAGCGGCATGCGGCGGTTATGTCCCGATGATTTCCGGCCGTGGTCTCGGTCATACCGGCGGTACGCTCGATAAACTCGAAGCGATTCCGGGCTTCGATATTTTCCCGGATGACAGCCGTTTTCGCAGCATCATTCAGGATGTCGGCGTGGCAATCATCGGCCAGACCAGCTCGCTGGCACCGGCAGATAAGCGTTTCTATGCAACCCGCGATATCACCGCAACCGTCGATTCCATTCCGCTGATCACGGCTTCGATCCTCGCCAAAAAACTGGCTGAAGGCCTGGATGCGTTGGTGATGGACGTCAAGGTGGGGTCCGGCGCGTTCATGCCGACTTATTCGCTGTCAGAAGATCTGGCGCAGGCGATTGTCGATGTGGCGAATGGTGCGGGTTGTAAAACCACCGCGTTGCTGACTGATATGAATCAGGTGCTGGCATCCAGCGCCGGTAATGCGGTTGAAGTGCGTGAAGCCGTGCGCTTCCTGACAGGTGAATACCGTAATCCGCGCCTGCTGGAAGTCACCATGGCGCTGTGTGTTGAAATGCTGCTGTCCGGCGGTCTGGCAAAAGATGACGCCGACGCCCGTCGCCAGCTGCAGGCTGTGCTGGATAACGGCAAAGCCGCCGAAGTCTTTGGCCGCATGATTGCTGCCCAGAAAGGCCCGGCCGATTTCATCGAGAATTACGATCGTTATCTGCAACAGGCCACGCTGAGCAAACCGGTTTATGCCGAAGGCAACGGGATTGTCAGTGCGATGGACACCCGTGCGCTGGGCATGACCGTCGTGTCACTGGGGGGCGGACGTCGCCGCGCCAGCGATGCCATCGACTACAGCGTCGGTCTGACCCATATGGCACAACTGGGCCAGCAGGTGGATACCCGTCAGCCACTGGCGATGATCCACGCCAACAGTGAAGCGGCCTGGCAGCAGGCGGCGCAGGAAGTGCGTGCGGCGATTGTCCTGAGCGACAACGCGCCGGAAAGCACGCCGGTGATTTACCGTCGGATCGGCAGTAACGCTTGATTTCAGGCCACATCGCCCCCATTTAAGATTGATCAGGTGCGCGGCAGTTCCGCGTGACCCAATGCGTAACCATTCGCAGGAGAGCAAAATGAAACGTACATTTATCATGGTGTTAGACTCATTCGGTATCGGTGCCAGTGAAGATGCCGGGCGCTTTGATGATACCGGTTCTGACACATTGGGCCACATCGCGGCTGCCTGCGCGCGTGGCGATGCGGACAAAGGCCGTCAGGGCCCGCTGAATCTGCCTAACCTGACCCGCCTGGGGTTGGCGAAAGCCGCTGAAGAATCTACCGGAAAAATCCCTGACGGCATGGACGGAAATGCTGAAATTACCGGCGCCTATGCTTACGCCAGCGAGTTGTCTTCCGGTAAAGATACCCCGTCAGGCCACTGGGAAATCGCCGGCGTGCCTGTTTTGTTTGACTGGGGCTATTTCAGCGATACCACCAACAGTTTCCCGCAGGAACTGCTCGATAAACTGGTAGAGCGCGCTAATCTGCCGGGCTATCTCGGTAACTGCCACTCTTCCGGTACCGTTGTGCTGGATGAGTTGGGCGAAGAACACATGAAAACCGGCAAGCCGATTTTCTACACCTCTGCTGACTCCGTCTTCCAGATTGCCTGCCACGAAGAAACCTTCGGGCTGGATCGCCTGTACGAACTGTGCGAAATCGCCCGTGAAGAGCTGACCGAAGGCGGCTACAACATCGGTCGCGTGATTGCCCGTCCGTTCATCGGCGATAAAGCCGGTAACTTCGAGCGTACCGGTAATCGTCATGACTTAGCGGTTGAGCCACCGGCTCCGACCATCCTGAAAAAGCTGGTCGATGAGAAAAAGGGTCATGTGGTGTCTGTGGGTAAAATTGCAGATATTTATGCACAGGTTGGTATCACTAAAAAGGTGAAGGCCACCGGTCTGGACGCGCTGTTTGACGCCACCATCGAAGAGATGAAACAAGCCGGGGACAAAACCATCGTCTTCACCAACTTTGTTGATTTCGACTCCTCTTACGGCCATCGCCGTGATGTGCCGGGTTATGCTGCCGCGCTGGAGTTGTTCGACCGCCGCATGCCTGAACTGCTGGAGCTGGTGAAAGAAGATGACATCATCATTTTCACGGCTGATCACGGTTGTGACCCGACCTGGCGCGGTACCGATCACACCCGCGAGCACATTCCGGTCTTAATCTATGGCCCGAAAGTAAAACCGGGTTCATTAGGCCATCGTGAAACTTTCGCGGATATCGGCCAGACAGTCGCCAAATATTTCGATCTGTCGCCGATGGATTACGGTAAGTCGATGCTATAACGCTTTGTATACACGGCCAGTTCTTTATACTGGCCGCGTTTTTTATGATGAATATGACACCTCGCTGATTAAGGAATAAGAAGATGGCAACTCCACACATTAATGCTGAAATGGGCGACTTTGCTGACGTCGTGCTGATGCCGGGCGACCCGCTGCGCGCCAGGCACATCGCGGAAACCTTCCTTCAGGATGTTAAGCAGGTGAACGACGTGCGTGGCATGTTGGGGTTCACCGGCACGTATAAAGGCCGCAAAATCTCAGTGATGGGCCATGGCATGGGCATTCCTTCCTGCTCCATTTATGCCAAAGAACTGATCACTGAATTCGGCGTAAAAAAAATCATCCGCGTGGGTTCGTGTGGTGCTGTTCGTGCCGACATCAAACTGCGTGACATTGTGATCGGCATGGGTGCCTGCACCGATTCCAAAGTGAACCGTATGCGTTTCAAAGACCATGACTACGCGGCTATCGCGGACTACGACATGGTGCGTAACGCCGCTGACGCTGCGAAAGCTAAAGGCATCAATGCCCGCGTCGGTAACATCTTCTCCGCCGACCTGTTCTATACACCGGACCCGCAAATGTTCGATGTAATGGAAAAGTACGGCATTTTGGGTGTGGAAATGGAAGCGGCTGGGATCTACGGTGTGGCGGCAGAATTTGGTGCAAAAGCACTGACTATCTGTACTGTCTCCGACCATATCCGTACGCACGAACAAACCACTGCCGCTGAACGTCAGACCACCTTCAACGACATGATCGAAATCGCGCTGGAATCTGTTCTGCTGGGCGATAAAGAATAAATTCTGCTGATATAGCAGAGACGAAAACGGGCACCAAATGGTGCCCGTTTTGCTATGCGTTTTCCTGTTCATCACTGAACTGCTCATGTCTGAACTTGTAGATTTACTGCGTCAGGGCAGTCTGACGGCAAAAGAGATCACGGCGCAACTTCACGGAGCAACTCCACATCACCCCGTCAACGCTCTCAAGGCGGCTGGCCTGAATCACTTCGGCCGGCTGCGTTTCAGGCTGCGATAAGCAGCCTGTGCGGCTTCTTTGGTCTGCGCTTCGGTGGCAGGTTTAGCGGGCACCACATCGGATTCCGGCTCAGGAATATTGAGCACCGGTGGCGGGCCGAACTCATCCGGTTCGTCTTCCTGTTCATCATCTTCTTTTACCGGCTTACTGGCGGTCAGCAGGAACGGTGATTGCTGCCAGCGTGAACGGCGGCCCTGCAACAATGTGCGGGCCAGAATAATACCGACACCCAGCGCGGCGAGCATCATCAGGCGCAACAGGTTAGTGGTGTTATCCACCTGCTTGGACTCGGTTGCCAGCACATGCGTGTCGAGTGTGATGCGTAAAAATCCGCCCGGCCCGTTTTTATCTTCTATCGGTACCACAATCTGATGATTGAAGTAGCTGCCCGCACGTTTGCCATCGAGCGACAAACGGTCGCGAACCGGCACCTGTTCACCGGCATGCGCCACCAGGGAACCGTCAGACTCATAAACGCTGGCGTCAAGAATGCGACTGCTCTCGGTAAGCTGACTCAAAATAGTGGAAATTTGTGCGATATCAGCGCCATCATTATCGCTGTCCATCAGGGGTGCGAGCGAAAACGCCACCTGTCGGGCGAGCGTTTGCGCAAGCTGTTCCACCTGCGTCGAACGTGCCAGTTGATGTCCCAGACTGAAATAAGATGCGCCCTGCATCAGAATGACAAGTAATGCGAGACTTATCAATACGATAGCCGCGCGGTGCAGGCGAAATTTAAGTTTGGCCTTGGCCATTCTGTTTCCTTGCGTATTTCGATGACTTTATGTTGCCAGAAGACGCCACGATAAGGTAGCTTGATGCCTCATTTTACCCTGCATCCTTCAAGCTGCCTCTGCGTTGGCTGCCTTCATTCACTCCGGTCACTGACCTGTGTCAGTTCCCGGAGATTCATTCCGTTGCCGCCTTGATGCAACTCGAATGATTTTGGGTAAATAGTGATATTTGTTTTCCTAATACCATAACGCCCTACAGGAGCCATCATGCCAAACAGTCTGACCTATTGCGATCTTCCTGCGGAGATCCACCAATGGCCGGGACTTCCCCTTTCATTGAGCGGTGATGAAGTCATGCCGCTGGATTACCGGGCGGGACATACCGGATGGCTTCTGTATGGTAGAAAACTTGATAAAACCAGCATTACGCTGTTCCAGCGCCGGTTAGGCCGCGCTCTGGTGATTGTCAGCGCATGGTCAGTGGAAGGTTATCAGGTTGTGCGCCTCGCAGGCTCACTCACTGCCGACGCACAGTTTCTCGCCGAATCTTTTGAATTTGATGTCGCTCAGCTGGGGAAAGTGCCGTATCTGCGTGTGCCAGGCCTGCTGGTCATGGACATGGATTCTACCGCGATTGAAATTGAATGCATCGATGAAATTGCCAAACTGGCAGGCGTCGGTGAGCAGGTCGCGGAAGTCACCGAACGCGCGATGCGCGGCGAGCTGGATTTCTCCGCCAGTCTGCGTCAGCGCGTGGCGACATTGAAAGATGCGGATGCCAGTATTCTACAGCAGGTGCGTGAAACCCTGCCGCTGATGCCGGGTCTGACGGTGATGGTTCAGCGTTTACAGGAAGCGGGCTGGCACGTGGCGATTGCCTCCGGCGGCTTTACATATTATGCCGAATACCTGCGCGACCAGCTGAATCTGATCGACGTGGCCGCGAACGAACTGGAAATCCGTGACGGCAAACTGACAGGCCGTGTGATCGGGCCGATCGTTGACGCGCAATATAAAGCCGATACTCTGCTGAAACTGGCAGAAAAACTGGGTATTCCCCACGCGCAAACCGTGGCTATCGGTGATGGGGCGAATGACCTGAAAATGATGGCGGTTGCGGGCATGGGTATTGCTTATCACGCCAAACCGAAAGTTTATGAACAGGCTTCAGTCTGCATCCGACATGCCGATCTGCTTGGCGTGTTGTGTATTCTCAGCGGTAGCCAGTCTTAAATACCCGCCATACTTCAAGCCGCATCTGCGTTAGCTGCAATCACTCACCCGAATCACTGACGTATGTCAGCTCATCGGGATGAGTGCTCTGGCCGCCTTGATGCAACTCGAATTATTTAGGGTGTTCACTATTATTTTGAAGAGGTAAGTTGTGGCAAAAGCAGCAAAACGTGCATTTGTGTGTAATGAATGTGGCGCAGATTATCCGCGCTGGCAAGGGCAGTGCAGTGCCTGTCAGGCCTGGAACAGCATTACTGAAATCCGTTTGGCCGCTTCCCCTACGGTGGCGCGTAACGAACGTCTGACCGGTTATGCCGGGGATGCCGGGGTCAGCCGCGTGCAGAAACTGTCGGATATCAGCCTTGATGAACTGCCGCGTTTCAGTACCGGTTTTAAAGAGTTTGACCGGGTATTAGGTGGCGGCGTGGTACCGGGCAGTGCCATTCTCATTGGCGGTAACCCCGGTGCCGGTAAAAGTACGCTGTTGCTGCAAATTCTGTGTCATCTCAGTGAAAACATGAAAACCCTTTACGTTACGGGTGAAGAATCACTGCAACAGGTCGCGATGCGCGCGCATCGTCTGGGTTTACCAACGGCTAACATGAATATGCTGTCGGAAACCAGCATCGAACAGATTTGTGAGATTGCAGATGCGGAACAGCCGAAGCTGATGGTGATCGACTCCATTCAGGTGATGCATATGGCCGATATTCAGTCGTCGCCGGGTACGGTCGCTCAGGTGCGTGAAACGGCGGCGTATCTTACCCGTTTCGCTAAAACGCGCGGCGTGGCGATTGTCATGGTCGGTCATGTCACTAAAGACGGTTCACTGGCGGGGCCCAAAGTACTGGAGCACTGTATTGACTGTTCCGTACTGCTCGACGGTGATGCCGATTCGCGTTTCCGTACATTGCGCAGCCACAAAAACCGCTTTGGCGCGGTGAACGAACTGGGCGTATTTGCTATGACCGAGCAGGGGCTGCGTGAAGTCAGCAACCCGTCGGCAATTTTCCTCAGCCGGGGAGATGAAATTACCTCCGGCAGCTCCGTCATGGTGCTATGGGAAGGAACGCGTCCGCTGTTGGTTGAGGTTCAGGCGCTGGTCGATCATTCGATGATGGGCAATCCCCGTCGTGTGGCGGTCGGTCTTGAGCAGAACCGTCTGGCCATATTACTCGCGGTGCTGCACCGTCATGGCGGCTTACAGATGGCGGATCAGGATGTCTTTGTTAACGTGGTCGGTGGCGTGAAAGTCACCGAAACCAGTGCCGACCTGGCGCTGTTGCTGTCGCTGGTATCGAGCCTGCGTGACCGTCCGCTGCCGCAGGATTTGGTGGTGTTCGGTGAGGTCGGGCTGGCGGGGGAAATCCGTCCGGTGCCAAGCGGTCAGGAGCGTATAACTGAAGCGGCGAAACACGGTTTTAAACGCGCCATTGTGCCGTACGCTAACGTGCCGAAAAAAGTGCCCGCCGGTATGCAGGTATTTGGCGTCAAAAAACTGGCTGATGCGCTGGCGATCCTCGATGATTTGTAACGGTTAACCGCTGTCGCTGCTGAGGGCCTTTGTGCTATTTTTTGTTTAGTACAGAAAACCTGAGGACAAGGCATGTCACAGTTCGACTATCTAAAAACCGCGATAAAACAACAGGGACGCACGCTGCAACAGGTGGCCGAAGCCAGCGGGATGACCAAGGGTTATCTCAGCCAGTTGTTGAATGCAAAGATAAAAAGCCCCAGCGCCCAAAAACTGGAGGCATTGCACCGTTTCCTGGATCTTGAGTTTCCCCGTCGTGAGAAAAATATTGGCGTGGTGTTCGGTAAGTTTTATCCGCTGCACACCGGCCACATTTATCTGATTCAGCGCGCCTGTAGTCAGGTCGATGAGCTGCATATCATCATGGGTTATGACGAACCACGCGACCGCGAGCTGTTTGAGAACAGCTCAATGTCTCAGCAACCCACGGTCAGCGACCGCCTGCGCTGGTTATTGCAGACCTTCAAGTATCAGAAAAACATCCGCATTCATGCCTTTAACGAAGAGGGGATGGAGCCGTATCCGCACGGCTGGGATGTCTGGGGGCGTGGCATTAAAGAGTTTATGGATCAGAAAGGCATTGAACCGAATACTATTTATTCCAGTGAAGAAGCTGATGCGCCACAGTACCGGGAACATCTCGGTATTGAAACGGTGCTGATCGACCCGAAACGTTCGTTTATGAATATCAGTGGCCGTCAGATCCGTCAGGATCCGTTCCGTTACTGGGATTATATTCCGACTGAAGTTAAACCGTTTTTCGTACGCACGGTGGCGATTCTGGGCGGCGAATCCAGCGGGAAATCGACGCTGGTGAATAAATTAGCCAATATCTTCAACACGACCAGCGCGTGGGAATATGGCCGCGATTATGTGTTCTCGCACCTCGGTGGCGATGAAATGGCGCTGCAATATTCCGATTATGACAAAATTGCACTCGGGCAGGCGCAGTACATTGATTTTGCAGTAAAATATGCCAATAAAGTGGCGTTTATTGATACCGACTTCCTGACCACCCAAGCCTTCTGTAAAAAATATGAAGGGCGTGAGCATCCGTTTGTGCAGGCGCTGATGGATGAATACCGGTTTGATCTGGTTATTTTGCTGGAAAACAATACACCGTGGGTTGCGGATGGCCTGCGTAGTCTGGGCAGTACGTCTGACCGGATGTCTTTTCAAAATCTGTTAATTGAAATGCTCAGGCAGAACCAGGTGGAATATGTTCACGTGGAGTCATCAGATTATGATCAGCGTTTTCTCGAATGTGTGGAACTGGTGCAGAACATGCTGGCGGCGGACACCAGCCGGTTAAATGAACCCCCTGTACGCTGATCAAAAATCAGCAATCAGAGCTGCGGGCATACATAGCGTTCACACGTGAACGAAAACACGTGAATGAAAAAGCCCCGTCATGAAAATGCGGGGCTTTGCATATAAGGCCACAGCGGACTTAGAAAGCGACGACCACTTTACCCTGCATATGGCCGTCGAGTACTTTGGCATGCGCGGCTTCGATGCTTTCCACGGTCAGGCCATGCAGGGTGTCGCTCAGGGTGGTCCGGACTTTCCCTTCGTCAACCAGCGCGGCGACGCGTTTGAGAATTTCGCCCTGTTCGGCAATATCCGGCGTGGTAAACATACTGCGGGTGTACATCAGCTCCCAGTGCAGGGCGGCACTTTTCAGCTTCAGTTTATTCATATCCAGCGGATGTTCGTTTTCAACGATGGTACAGATATGACCCATTGGCGCGATCAGATCAGCGATTGTCTCCCAATGGCCGTCGGTATCGTTCAGACACAGAATAAAATCTACCTGCCTGATGTCGTGTTTCGCCAGTTCACCTTTCAGATCTTTGTAATTTACGGTCAGATCGGCACCGCGATCCAGACACCATTTTGCTGATTCCGGGCGCGAAGCGGTGGCAATGACTTTCACGTTGCTGCGCAGTGACGCGAACGGGATCGCAAGCGAACCTACGCCACCGGCCCCGCCGATGATCAGCAGCGTTTTATCCGCAGACGCGTCCTGAATTTTCAGATGCTCGAACAACGCCTCCCAGGCGGTCAGTGTGGTCAGCGGCATGGCGGCGGCTTCAGCCCAGTTCAGGCTTTGCGGTTTGAGGGACACAATGCGTGAGTCGATGAGATGTTCAGCCGCGTTACTTCCGGAACGGGTGATATCTCCGGCGTACCAGACTTCATCGCCGGGTTTGAAATTTTTCACCGCGCTGCCCACGGATTTAACAATGCCGCTGGCATCCCAGCCCAGCACTTTCGGTGCATCCAGACCGCTTTTCTGCACACCTTTGTGTACTTTAGTATCGACCGGATTGACCGACACGGCTTTCACTTCCACCAGCAAGTCATAATCTTTCGCGACGGGTTGCGGTAATTCGACGGCGATGAAATGGGCCGGATCTTTCGGGTTCACTGCAATAGCGTTAATTGTCATGTTTTCTCTCTCCGTTAGGTATACGCAAAGTCTAGCCCGCATCCGTGAAGCTGATAAGATGGACAATAACTAACAAAGTGTTCGTCTTAGGTGAACAATCATGTTTAAGCAGTTACAGGATATGGCGCTGTTTGCGCTGGTGGCCGAATGCGGCAGTTTTACTCAGGCCGCCGGCCGGGCCGGTTTGCCCAAATCCAGCGTCAGTCAGCGCATCAGCCAGCTCGAGAAATCCGTCGGACTGCGCCTGCTTAACCGTACCACACGCCAGCTGAATCTGACGTTTGCCGGTGAACGTTACCTGATCCACTGTCAGGAAATGATGCAGGCCAGCGAAAGGGCGGAGCTGGCCATCCGCCGGTTACGCGATAATCCGAGCGGGCGGTTGCGGATCACCAGTCCGGCAGGGCTCGGGGCGACGTTACTGGCGCGCATGAACGTCGAGTTTCAGAAACGTTATCCGGATGTTTCGCTGGAGGTGTCGGTGTCCGATGCGATGGTCGATCTGGTGCAGGAAGGGTTTGATATCGCCTTGCGTACGGGTAAACCGCAGGATTCCTCGCTGATCGGCCGCGAACTGGGGCACAGCCCGCGTTACCTGCTGGCGTCGCCGGCGTATCTGGCACAGCAGCCATCCCTGGATTCGCCGCAGCAACTGGCGTCGCATCACTGCATCGCACACCGGGCGTGGTCTGAGTGGGTACTGCATCGCGGCGATACCTGGCACCGCTGGTTGCTGCCTTCGGCGCATACCACCGACAATCTGCTGTATGCGCGGGAGTGCGCGCTGGCAGGTGCAGGCATCACATTGCTGCCTGCATTTTTATGCCATGACGAAGTCGCGAAAGGCACGCTGGTGCGCGTGTTGCCGGAATGGGAAGCAGAAGGGAATGATTTGTATCTGGTTTATCCGGGACGAAAGCTGAATTCGCCGGCACTGGTCTGTTTTATTGAGTTTATGCTGGAAGAATATAGGTTTTCAGAAAGCTACAGCGAGGCGCTGACGGGATAGATTTGAGTGAATTGCCGCCATAAAAAAGGCCCGTTTCCGGGCCTGATATTCGGCTGAAGATGATTATTTGATCATCTTTTTGTACTTAATGCGCTTTGGTTCCAACGCATCGGCACCTAAAGTCCGTTTTTTGTATTCTTCGTATTCGGTGAAGTTACCTTCGAAGAACTCGACTTTGCCTTCATCCTGATAATCGAGGATGTGCGTCGCGATACGGTCGAGGAACCAGCGGTCATGGGAAATGACCATCGCGCAGCCCGGGAATTCCAGCAAGGCGTTTTCCAGTGCACGCAGGGTTTCGATGTCGAGGTCATTGGTCGGTTCATCGAGCAGCAACATGTTACCGCCAACCTGCAGCAGTTTTGCCAGATGCAAACGGCCACGTTCACCACCGGACAGTTCGCCAACACGTTTGCCCTGATCAACCCCTTTGAAGTTAAAGCGGCCCACGTAGGCGCGGCTTGGCATTTCAGTGGTGCCGATGCGCATGATGTCCTGACCACCGGAGACTTCTTCCCAGACGGTTTTGCTGTTATCCATTGAATCACGGAACTGATCCACAGACGCCAGTTTCACGGTATCGCCCAGCTCGATGGTGCCGCTGTTAGCGTCTTCCTGACCTGACATCATACGGAACAGCGTTGATTTACCGGCGCCGTTCGGGCCGATAATCCCGACGATCGCGCCTTTCGGTACGGAGAAGGACAGGTCGTCGATCAGAACGCGATCACCGTAAGACTTGCTCAGGTTTTTCACTTCGACAACTTTGTCGCCCAGGCGGGGACCCGGTGGAATGAACAGTTCGTTGGTTTCGTTACGTTTCTGGTATTCGGTGCTGTTCAGCTCCTCAAAGCGTGCCAGACGGGCCTTGCCTTTAGACTGACGGCCTTTTGCGCCCTGACGAACCCACTCCAGTTCCTTCTCGATAGATTTACGGCGTGCGGCTTCGGAAGAGGCTTCCTGCGCCAGACGTTCGTCTTTTTGTTCCAGCCAGGTGGAATAATTGCCTTCCCACGGAATACCTTCACCGCGGTCAAGTTCGAGGATCCAGCCAGCCACATTATCAAGGAAGTAACGGTCGTGGGTAATTGCCACTACGGTACCTTCGAAGTCGTGCAGGAAGCGTTCCAGCCATGCCACGGATTCCGCATCCAGGTGGTTGGTCGGTTCGTCGAGCAGCAGCATGTCTGGTTTTTCGAGCAGCAGGCGGCAAAGTGCCACACGGCGGCGCTCACCACCGGACAGGTTAGCCACTTTCGCATCCCAGTCTGGCAGACGCAGCGCATCAGCAGCACGTTCCAGCTGGCTGTTGAGGTTGTGGCCATCGTGTGCCTGGATGATCTCTTCCAGCTTACCCTGTTCAGCCGCCAGTTTATCGAAATCCGCTTCCGGCTCAGCGTACAGTGCATACACTTCATCGAGACGTTTTAACGCGCCAACGACTTCAGAAACAGCTTCTTCCACGGACTCACGCACGGTGTGTTCCATGTTCAGCTGAGGTTCCTGCGGCAGGTAACCGATTTTCAGATCAGGCTGCGGACGTGCTTCACCTTCGATGTCGGTATCGATACCGGCCATGATGCGCAGCAGGGTGGATTTACCCGAACCGTTCAGACCCAGAACACCGATTTTAGCGCCAGGGAAGAAACTCAGGGAGATGTTCTTAAGAATATGACGCTTCGGCGGAACAACTTTGCCGAGGCGATGCATGGAATATACGTATTGAGCCACGTTGTTTTGAGCCTCTTTCTCTGCGGGCCGCGCGCTGTCTGCGAAGGGCAGGCGCTGCGGCAAATTAAAGTCAGCCCCGCCTGACTGCGGCATGACTGATAAGGGTTCCGACTGCGAAGTTTAGCGTGTTTCAGCCGGGTTCCCAACCATCAGGTTCACAGTAAGGCAAGAATGTTGCCGGCGGGTAGCAGGTGGCGGAGAGATTAGCCAAACGGAATGTTGAATTCATCCGGTTCGCCTGACGGGCGCAGTGGCCGGTTGCGACCGACAAACATCCCGGTTGTCAGAATATCGGTGAGTTTAACAACATGATAAATGGCCTGTTTATTTTGCGTTTTTACTTTGCGCTTGATATTGCCTTTATGCGACGCCACCGTTTTTTGTTTGATATTCAGGTGCTGGGAAATATTTTCGGTGTTCAGCCCTGACATCCACATTTTCAGAATACTGGATTCAGTCCGGCTCAGGCTGACCGGTGTGAGATCCAACAATTGTTCCGCTTCTGCCGGGCGTGACAGCAGCAGGTTACGGGCAATCAGCTGATAAATGGTGGTTGTCCGGATGGATTTGGACAAAATAATGATGTTTTTACGGATCGGCACATAGCTCTGATAATTCAGGTTTTCTTTGGAAATGAAAACAAAGAACAGCGTACCGGGATGCGCGTCTATCATATCCCGCAGGGTGTGGCCTGACTGAGCATCAGACGTAAAGCAATCTTCATTCACAAAGATGATTTCAGGCGTCAGGGAATGGCATGTCGCGTGCAGTTCGTCGATATCCTTAAGCGAAAGAATGTCTTTCTGCTGTTGTCCGTTTAATTGCAATAACGAATGCAATGCCAGCTGCGTGTAATAGCATCTGTCTACAATCATCGATGACATTGTGTTCACCTGTTTGTTGGCTTCTGTTCGGCTGCAAAGCAGCCAGAGAGCTCGTTTTTTATAAAACTGGTCCTACAGCGATGGGGCATTCCTGTAAAAACTGCCGTAAAAATTGATGGTTGCCGGCAATATTCGTTTGCTGTGAAAAGGGATACCCTGGCGAGAGTAATAAGGCGGTAAAGGATTGATGTAAATCAGCAAAACGGGCATTGGGACGTTTTGTGAGATCTTTGAGACGAATTGAGCGCGGAAAATATTAAAGTTTCAGAATGATGACATTTTTTATCGTAAAACGCCGGGCTACAAAAGGTAACCCGGCATCCGGATAAATCATCAAGCTTTCTGGCGAATGAAGCGGTTAACCAGCCATTTTTCGATTTCGACAATCACGAAGATCATCGCGCCGACTACCAGCGTGATGCCCCAGAATTTCAGCGGCATCGGTACGGTGCCGAACAGCTGGTTCATGACCGGCAGATAAATCAGCGCCAGTTGCAGGAGCAGCAGGACAGCGGAAACTACCCACAAGCCTTTATTAACAAACACTTCACGCGTCAGCGGGAAACGATCCATCACGCGGCAGTTAAACATATACACCCACTGCGCGGTGACCAGTGTCTGCAGCAGTACGGTGCGGATCAAATCGCTGCTGTAACCGCGCGGTTGCATCCAGGCTTCCAGCACGAACGCACTGCAGGCAATCAGAATGCCCACGAAGGCAATACGCCAGACAGCATGCAGATCGAGTACGTGCTGACCCGGTGCGCGCGGGCGGCGGGTCATCATGCTTTTCTCGCCCGGCTCAAAGGCCAGACCGAAGGACAGCGTGGTCGATGTCGCCATGTTCATCCATAAGATCTGAACCGGCGTCAGCGGAATGACCGCACCGGCCAGAATCGCCAGGATAATCAGCAGCCCCTGCGCGAGGTTGGTCGGCAGGATAAACAGAATGGTTTTCTTCAGGTTGTCGTAAACGCGACGACCTTCTCTGACGGCGCTGGCGATGGTCGCGAAGTTATCATCGGTCAGTACCATATCAGCGGCTTCTTTGGTCACTTCGGTGCCTTTAATGCCCATGGCAATGCCGACGTCAGCCTGTTTCAGCGCGGGTGCATCGTTGACCCCGTCGCCGGTCATGCCGACGACTTCGCCGCTATCCTGTAATGCCTTGACCAGGCGTAATTTATGCTCAGGGCTGGTACGGGCGAAAATATCGTACTGGCTGGCGGCCACAGCCAGTTCAGCATCGTCCATATGTTCGAGCTGGTAACCGGTGATCGCGTCTGCGCTGTTGCCGATCCCCAGCATTTTGCCAATGGCCATCGCGGTTTCCTGGTGGTCACCGGTGATCATCTTCACGCGGATCCCGGCCTGCTGACACTGAGCAATCGCGTCAATCGCTTCAGGGCGCGGCGGATCCATCATGCCGGCGATACCGGCAAAAATCAGGCCCTGTTGCAAATGACTGTGGTTCAGGTCACCGTCGATTTCCGGCTCATCTTTCAGTGCCGCAGCAACCATACGCAGGCCCTGGCGGGCGTAGCGCGCCATCTCTTCTTCCCAGTATTCGCGGCGGAAAGGCTGCACGCCGTTTTCGGTCAGTTCAAGCGAGGCTAAGGAGAACAGAACGTCCGGTGCGCCGGTCACAAACAACCGGGTTTTGCCATTGATACGTTGCAGGGTGGACATGTATTTATGTTTAGAATCGAACGGAATTTTATCCAGTGGTTCGACTTTACCGGTATTCAGGTTTGATTTAGCCGCCAGCACTTTCAGTGCGCCGGACGTCGGGCCGCCGGTTATGCCCCAGTGGCCTTTATCGTCCTGCAGTAATTGGCTGTCATTACATAAATCTACCGCGGTGATGAAAGTGTTAAGTACAGGTGTATTGATAACATCGATCTGCTTGCGGCTTTGCGTGTCAGTAATCCGGCCTTTAGGCTGATAGCTTTCGCCTTCTACCTGATAAGCGCGGTCTGCCAGAATGACGGCTTTCACGGTCATTTCATTCATGGTCAGCGTGCCGGTTTTATCCGAGCAAATTACTGTCATAGAACCGAGTGTTTCGACCGTTGGCAGCTTACGGATAATGGCGTGATTACGTGCCATCGTTTGCACACCGAGAGAAAGGATGATGGAAATGATGGCCGGTAAACCTTCCGGCACGGAGGCCACGGCCAGGCTAATCAGCGACAGCAACAGTTCGCCCAGCGGCATGTCGCGCAGAATGAAGGCGAAAATAAACAGGAATGCCATCATCAGCAAAATCAGGGCGAAAATGCCTTTGCCCAGTTTGTCGATTTGCTGCAGCAGCGGGGTGCGCTGTGGCGTGATCGACGACATCATTTGGTTGATGTGACCCAGTTCTGTGTCTTTACCAGTGGCACAGACCACACCGGTTGCGGTACCGCCACTGATCATGGTGCCGGAGAACAACAGGTTATGGCGGTCGCCGATCATGACTTCATCGTCAATGACCTGTGCGTTTTTGACCACTACGGTGGATTCGCCCGTCAGAATGGCTTCTTCGACCTGCAGGTTATGCGCACTGATGATACGCAAGTCCGCCGGGATCTTGTCACCGGGGCGCAACTGTACGATATCGCCAGGCACCAGTTGATCAGCGTTGATGGTTTGTATCTGGCCGTCACGCATGACAACTGCCTGACTTGACAGCATATTCTGAATGCTTTTCAGGGATTTTTCAGCGCTGTTTTCCTGCAAAAAACCAATCAGCGCATTGATGACGGCTACGCCCAGAATGACCAGCGTATCGACCCAGTGCCCCATGGCACCTGTCACAATAGCCGCCGCAAGCAGGATATAAATCAGGACATCATTGAAGTGCGCCAGAAAACGCATCAGGGCGCTTTTAGCCGCTTTTTCCGGCAGGGCATTGGGGCCGTACTCTTTCAGGCGTTCGCTGGCATCATGCCGGGTCAGGCCATTCTCGCCGGTTCCCAGACGCTGCATGGCGTCGTTACCACTAATCTGATACCAGTTTGTGTTTTCCGTCGCGGCAGAAGAAGAAGGGCTGGCATTAGTTTTTACTGATGAAGTTGAGTGAGTCATTTACTTTTCCATAAGCGATGAGCTGAGCCGATATTCATATTTCACTTTCATAAGAAGAAATAGCGAATATCAAAAAATCAATTTTACATAGGGTGCGATCATAATTAATTATCTGCGGATAAATTTGATCTGAGCCAATAAATAGTTTTTTTGCATGGCTGTTAATAATTTTTATATTTAAAAACAAGCAGGTAAGAGGATTAGATTTTCGGTATTAATTACCTTTTATTTAGGGTTTGTTTAAAAATTAAATACCTGCGTAAATTACGGTAAGTAAATCTTAGTTTTGTCAGTGCGTTTATTTAATTTGAAACTGTAAGGGTGCTATCTATTGGGGTTTTACAGGATAATACCTGCTAATTAATTACGGATATCCTATGGTGAGAAATTATTCCCGCCTGATATTCTGTGACAGAAAATAGATCTGCCGCTGTCTGGTAACTCTCCGTCGCTTGCACCACACTGTGTAAAGTTTGTGATGCTGTTCCTGCATCGCTTCAATTTTAAAAATGAATCGATTAGCGTAGTGGCTGTCTACAGAATGCAAAACAGTTCGGCACAACCCGTGAGGATAAAGGTAAGTATGGTCAAGGTGGACAAATGGCACTCTCTGGCGATGAGTGTGTTGCTGATAACAGTATCGGGCGTGGCGAAAGCTGACTCGCTGGACGCGCAACGCCAGCACTATATGCAGATTAAACAGGCGTGGGATAATAATCAGATGGATGTTGTCAGTGAGCTGATGCCAACGCTGAAAGATTATCCCCTTTATCCTTATCTGGAATACCGGCAACTGACGCAGGAGCTGGGCGATGCGACTCCGGCGCAGGTGAATGCCTTTGTGAAGGCTAATCCGACGTTGCCTCCGGCGCGTTCCCTGCCAGCACGTTTTGTAAACGAACTGGCGCGCCGTCAGGACTGGAACAGTTTGTTGTCTTTCAGCCCGCAGCCGCCGAAACCGGTTGCCGCCCGCTGTAACTACTATTATGCCAAATGGGCCACCGGCGATCAGAAAACGGCCTTTGATGGCGCAAAAGATATCTGGCTTACCGGCACTTCATTGCCGAACACCTGCGATAAGCTGTTTTCCGTCTGGCAGGGCGCAGGTAACCAGACCGCACTGACCACGCTACAACGCATCGGTCTGGCGATGAAAACCGGCAATACTAATCTGGTGAACTTCCTGGCAAAGCAATTACCGCCGGATTATCAGACTATGCGCGATGCGCTGCTGGATTTGCAAAATAACCCGAATACTCTTGAAAGTTTTGCGCGCAGCGTCGGGCCGACTGATTTTACCCGTAATGCCACCAGCGTTACGTTTGCGCGTATCGCCCGTGATGATGCTGAAAATGCCCGTTCGATGATCCCGGTTCTCGCGCGTCTGCAAAAGATGAGTGACAGTGAACGTCTGGATCTGGAAGAAGCCGTCGCCTGGCGCTATATGGGCAGCGACGCCACACCGGAACAGGCTGCATGGCGCGATAACGTCATTCTGCGCAGCCATTCCACCACACTGGTGGAGCGTCGCATTCGTATGGCGCTGGCCGCCGGCGATCGTCAGGGGCTGAGGCAGTGGCTGGATCGTCTGCCATCGGATGCGCTTCAGGAAGATGAATGGCAATACTGGCGTGCGTCAGTCATGATCGATAACGGTCAGCGCTCGCAGGGTGAGGCCATGCTGCGCACCTTAATGAAGGGACGCGGATTCTATCCGATGGCCGCAGCACAGAAGCTCAATGTGGCTTATCCGATGCAAATTTCTGTCGCGGTAAAACCGGATGCCAGTATTGCTAAATTGCCGGAAGTTGCCCGCGTCCGTGAGCTGATGTACTGGCAGATGGACAACCTGGCGCGGACCGAGTGGAGCTATCTGGTCAGCAGCCGCCCTGAATCTCAGCAGTCGGCACTGGCACGTTACGCTTTCGAGCAGAAATGGCCCGATCTCAGTGTACAGGCGACCATTACCGGCAAGCTGTGGGATTATCTGGAAGAGCGTTTCCCGCTGGCGTGGCCGGATGAATTCCGTCAGGCCACCAACGACAAAGGCATCACACAAAGCTACGCGATGGCGATTGCCCGTCAGGAAAGTGCGTGGAATCCGAAAGCCCGTTCACCGGTGGGAGCCGCCGGTCTGATGCAGGTGATGCCTGCCACCGCGCAACATACTGTGGACATGTTTGGCCTGCAGGGTTACAGCAATCCGGCACAGTTGCTGGATCCGCAAATGAATATCACGATTGGTACCCGCTATCTGGAATATGTCTATCAGATGTTTGGCCGCAACCGTATTTTATCCAGCGCCGCTTATA
Organism: Rahnella sp. CFA14(1/10); assembly: GCF_004195095.1. Taxonomy (NCBI): domain Bacteria; kingdom Pseudomonadati; phylum Pseudomonadota; class Gammaproteobacteria; order Enterobacterales; family Yersiniaceae; genus Rahnella; species Rahnella sp. CFA14(1/10). The sequence goes on from NZ_SEWS01000005.1 coordinate 62,334, forward strand.
ACGCCGGGCCTTCCCGTGTGAATACCTGGCTGGGCAACAGCGCGGGCAGGGTGGATTCGGTCGCGTTCATTGAGAGTATCCCTTTCTCTGAAACTCGCCGGTATGTTAAAAATGTGTTGGCATATGATGCGTTTTATCGCTATTTTTTACATCAACCGGCAAAGATTTTGACGGATGCCGAATGGCAGAGGCGTTACTGATCCCGAAGTGTTTATGATAAGCTGCTGTACTAGTTTAATAGTATGGCAGCTCGCTCATGACTCAACGATCCATCACTGACCCTGCTCTTTCCCAACAAGGTAATGAGGACTGGCAGTGCTTTCTGGCACTGCTACAGCAATCTTTTGCTGAAAATCTGCATCAGGATCTGCTGCAACTGCTTCTGACACCCGACGAGCGCGCCGCGCTGGGAACGCGGGTACGTATAATTCAGGAGCTGATGCGGGGGGAGATGAGTCAGCGTGAGCTGAAAAGCCAGCTGGGCGCCGGTATCGCCACGATAACCCGGGGATCGAATGGGTTAAAAACGGCACCGTCAGCGCTAAAGGATTGGTTGAGCGGGCAACTGCTTGAAGACAAAACGGGCGACTAAAGCGCCCGTATCAATCTTAAATTCAATGGGTCTGTGCGCGGGTTTGATAAACCGGATTATGGAAAGGTGCTAAAGCCAGCACCAGCGCCTGATGATAAACGCTGGTACGTGTCAGTTTTCCGGCGGTAAAAATGCCGATGGCGCCGCCTTTACGCTTCACTTCTGCAATGCCCGTCAGTTTTTCCATTTCATCTCCCAGTTCGCTGCCCTGGTTAATCCCCTGTAAAATGATTTCAGGTAACATTAAACTGGCTGAACGTGATTCGCCGCGCTGGTGCATATTCTCAATGACCATCCAGGCGAAGGTCATATTGTCTTCGATACCCGCTTCTACGCCGACCCAGAAGTCAGCTTCGGGACGAACCTGACGTGCGCCGATAACACGATGGCGCGCTCCGGTCCGGGTTTCATTACTGCCGATAGGTTGATTGGGTACGCCACTGTCGACGTCAACACCTTCAATGCGAAATGCCTCAGCGCCGAAAATATCTTCAAAAGCCATGGCGATCGCTTTGATTTTTGCCGGGTTAGTGGTTGCAGCGACAACATGATACATAGAGTTTTAGCATCCTTTAGCAAATTTCACGCAGTATAACGGAAAACACTCATGTTACAGGTATATCTCGTCCGTCATGGCGAAACAGAATGGAACGCCGCCCGCCGTATTCAGGGGCAGTCAGACAGTCCGCTGACGGCCAAAGGTCTTTATCAGGCCCGTCAGGTTGCTCAGCGCGTACGTAATGAAGGGATCACTCACGTTATCACCAGTGATTTAGGACGAACCCGCCACACGGCGCAGATTATTGCTGATGCCTGTGGGTGTGAAGTGATCGAGGAGCCCCGTTTGCGCGAACTGCATATGGGCGTGCTGGAAGAACGTATTCTGGATGGCCTGACGGAGCAGGAAGAAACATGGCGTAAGCAAATGGTCGATGGTTCACCAAAAGGGCGTATCCCCGAAGGTGAAACGATGACTGAACTGGCCGTGCGTATGCGTGCCGCGCTTGACAGCTGTCTGGATTTACCGGCGGGAAGCAAGCCGCTGCTGGTCAGCCACGGTATTGCGCTGGGCTGTCTGATCAGTACGATCCTCGGATTGCCGGCGTATGCGGAACGTCGCCTGCGTCTGCGTAACTGTTCATTGTCGCGTGTCGATCATCAGCAAAGCGCATGGCTGGCAAATGGCTGGATTGTGGAAACGGCGGGCGATGTATCACATCTTGATCTGCCCGCGCTAGACGAGTTGCAACGCTAACGCCGGGAGGCGTTAGCGGCGGATTGGGATCAGGTAATCACACCGTATTTCAGTTGGCTCGGTGCCTGGATCACGGCCATTGGTGTAAAAGCGTTCGATATCCTGTCCCTTTCTGCGAGTCAGTTTCAACGTTGGCAGACAGGTGCTGTACAACGTCAGAATAAACTCCTGCAGATGCTCCGGTGTGCCATCGTAGTGGAACATGGCATATTCACCGTGCTGTAACACAATCGGCTGACCTTCAACGTTTTCAGGCAGGTGCTGAGCTTCCAGCGCTGTTGTGTACAAGACTTCCTGCTCATCATCTTTCTCCTGGCTTGGACGAGAATGGTGCAGGCCATAAAGAATAGGTGGCAGCGTTTTCGCTTCGCCAATATATTGACGCCAGAAATGTCGACGCATCTCGTTGCGGTACGTGGTGATTTGCTCCAGCGTACATGAATAGCTTTGCGTCATGCCGATCAGATGCTGTTCCGGCAGGGAGATATATTCGGGTTGCGGCAGTGTGAATGCACCCAGGCGGATAGGCGGGCAAATACCAAATGAATGCCAGTCTTCAGCACGACGATACAGTGCTGGCGTCTGTGCGAACTGTTTTTTGAAAGCCCGGGTAAACGTTTGTTGAGAGTCAAAACGGTACTGAAGGGCGATATCTAAAATCGGGCGACTGGTGAGGCGCAAAGCAACAGCCGCTTTCGACAGACGGCGGGCACGAATATAAGCGCCAATGGCATTATTAGTGACGTCTTTAAACATGCGCTGCAGGTGCCACTTGGAATAGCCGGCCTTGGCTGCGACGTTGTCGAGTGACAAGGGCTGGTCTAAATGGGTTTCTAACCAGCTAAGAAGGTCACGAATGATTCCTGCTTGATCCATAGATCGTCCTCGTTGAACTAAGATAGATGCACAGAATGATGGGCGGCATAATAGCAACTTTTTCCCGATAAGACTTCTTAAGAATTTTTTGGCTATCTGTGCTATTCACAGGTGTTACAGAGTATTTCCTTCAAAAAGTGTGAATGCACGCTTTCTGATTAGGGTTTCTTTAGAAAACAACGTCATGCTAATGATGTGGAGTAACTTAATGAATAAATGTTGGATTTTTGTGTTTGGGATGTTTGTTTTTTGTTCCGGAGCAGCACACGCAGAGCAAGTAGGATCGGTGGATACAGTCTTCAAGTTATTCGGTCCGGACCATAAAATTGTGGTTGAGGCCTTTGATGATCCTGATATTAAAAATGTAACTTGTTATATCAGTCGTGCCAAAACCGGCGGAATTAAGGGCGGACTCGGTCTGGCCGAAGATACGTCCGATGCGGCGATTTCCTGCCAGCAGGTAGGACCTATTGATCTCAGCGATAAGATTAAGCAGGGGAAAGACAAAGGCACCGTGGTTTTCCAGAAACGGACTTCTCTGGTGTTTAAAAAGCTTCAGGTTGTGCGTTTTTATGATGACAAACGCAATGCGCTTATCTACCTGAGCTATTCCGATAAAGTCGTGGACGGGTCACCGAAAAACGCACTCAGTGCGGTGCCGATCATTCCGTGGGGACACACTGAACCCTGAGTTTCAGTGGGGATCCCAATCAAAAGGCCAGCTTTCGCTGGCCTTTAACGTTTTATCACATTGACTACAGAGCGGTTGGCAACCTTCTGTATCAGTCTTCCAGGTCACCGCAGAAACGGTAGCCTTCACCATGGATGGTGGCGATGATTTCCGGCGTATCCGGCGTTGCTTCGAAATGCTTACGAATGCGGCGGATCGTCACGTCAACAGTACGGTCATGAGGTTTCAGCTCGCGGCCGGTCATTTTCTTCAGCAAGTCGCCACGGGTCTGGATTTTGCCTGGGTTTTCACAGAAATGCAGCATGGCGCGGAATTCACTGCGCGGTAATTTGTACTGTTCGCCCTGCGGGCTAATCAGTGAACGGCTGTTAATATCGAGTTCCCAGCCATTGAATTTGTAGCTTTCAACCAGACGACGTTCTTCACCGGTAGTACCCAGGTTCATCGTACGGGACAGCAGATTGCGTGCGCGGATGGTCAGTTCACGCGGGTTGAATGGCTTGGTGATGTAGTCATCAGCGCCGATTTCCAGACCCAAAATTTTATCTACTTCGTTGTCGCGGCCGGTCAGGAACATCAAAGCAACGCTGGCTTGTTCGCGCAGTTCGCGTGCCAGCAGCAGGCCATTTTTGCCTGGCAGGTTGATGTCCATGATAACCAGATTGATGTCATTTTCGGAGAGAATGTGGTGCATTTCAGCGCCATCATTGGCTTCATGAACCATGTAGCCTTCTGCTTCAAAAATGCTCTTTAACGTATTACGTGTCACTAACTCGTCTTCGACGATCAGAATGTGAGGGGTCTGCATGATTGCTACCTAAGATTGCCAACAAATAGAAAATAGGAGTACAGAAGTCCTTGTTATCCCAATGAATTTTGATGCCTTATTGGCCATCTCACTCGTTACATGACTAAAGTACGTAAACGCGTTCTCGATGCAATTTCCATCAACGGCAACAACATCGCAAGCTCGGTCAGGGATTCCACTTTCTGCAGTTCCACGGGGTCCTAAAGCGGCGCATATCCTAACCCTATTAACAGCAATATAACAGCCAGTGCCGAAATTACCACCCAACAAAATTACGGTTTGTTGACATATATCAAGTTCAATTGTAGCACGGTAACAGAACAGTGAAAAACACTTACAAGAATGCACGCTTGAGTCACATTTCGCCCTTTATTGTACACGATTCAGCAAATGATGAAGAAACAAAGATAAATGCAAAATCTGTATGTATCCTTATTATATATCCATATGAAAAATAATGACTAATTTTTTAACTTCGTATGCTTATCCTGACCAGCCGCTTTTTTACCTGTCGATTAAGCTTTTCCGATAAAATAAAGGAATATATCAAGTCGGCTGTTAAGTTCTTGTGAAGAATATAAACGATGAATAGATCTGAAACAGGGTAAAATTTCATCGCTGAAATACAGGCGACAAATTGTTCTCTCTTCCTACAAAGGCGTGATATGCAACTTCATATTATTTTAGTGTCACCGGCCCGCCCGGAAAATGTCGGTGCGGCAGCCCGCGCAATGAAAACCATGGGCTTTGCTTCCTTGCGTATTGTAGACAGTGGCGCACATCTGCAGCCTGAAGCCGGCTGGGTGGCGCATGGCTCGCAGGAAATCCTGCAAAATGCGCTGCATTTCAGCACGCTGGCAGAAGCGCTGGCCGACATCGATTTTACGGTGGCGACGACGGCCCGCAGCCGGGCCAAATTTCACTATTACTGTACACCTCAGGAATTACAGGGGCAGCTTGAAGAGAAAAGCCAGTGGGTGAATCATGCCGCGTTGGTGTTTGGCCGTGAGGATTCCGGGCTGACCAATGAAGAACTGGAACTGGCTGACGTGCTGACCGGCGTACCGATGGTAGCGGATTATCCTTCGCTGAATCTGGGGCAGGCAGTCATGGTGTTCTGTTATCAGCTCTCTTCGCTGAATCAGATAACGTCCGTGAAACCAGCACATGCCGAAGCCGGACAGTTATCGGCATTGCGTGCGCGGGTCGGACGTTTACTGGAAAATGTCGGGGCAGAAGATGACCAGAAATTGTCCGACTGGCTGCATCAGCGCCTCGGTCTTTTGCAACAGCGCGATGCGGCAATGTTGCATACATTGCTGCATGACATCGAAAAAAAGCTGACCCAATGATGTGAGGTGAATCCTTGCCGCTACAGTTCTATATCCGGTGCAACGAGAACAGAGTTATCGATCACACTGGAAATGGATTTAAAGGCAGAGAATTATCCATTTGATTCTGTCCGTGATTAACCGGACGAAAACAGAAAAAAATTGACTTATTGTGCCTTATGCTTTAGCTAATAGAGGCAGACAGAGTACAAACCAAAGACAGACAGAAAATAAAAATGCGAATCATCAGCCTGAACACAACAATTATTACCACCACCGATACCACAGGTAACGGGGCGGGCTGACGCGTACAGGAAAAAGAAAAAAAGCCCGCACCTAACCAGTGCGGGCTTTTTTTTTACATTTAAACGAGAGCTTCAGGAGAGAACCAGAAATGCGAGTGTTGAAATTTGGCGGGACCTCGGTAGCAAACGCAGAACGCTTCATGCGGGTTGCGGAAATTATGGAAAGCAATGCGCGTCAGGGACAGGTCGCGACGGTATTATCCGCGCCTGCCAAAATCACCAACTATCTGGTCGCTATGATTGAACGGACTGTCGCAGGGCAGGACATTCAGACCATCATGAGTGATGCGGAAAACATTTTTGGTCAGCTGATCACCGGTCTGGCGGCAGTGCAGCCGGGCTTTGATTTGCCGAAAGTGAAAGCGTTTGTCGATCAGGAATTCGCTCAGCTTAAACAGTTGATGCACGGTATTACGCTGCTGGGACAATGCCCGGACAGCGTAAATGCCTCCATCATTTGTCGTGGCGAGAAGCTCTCAATCGCCATTATGGAAGCAGTGTTTGTTGCCAAAGGCTTTGGCGTCACCGTCATTAACCCGGTCGAAAAACTGCTCGCTCAGGGGCATTACCTCGAATCAACCGTGGACATCAATGAATCCACCCGCCGTATCGCCGCCAGCGCTATTCCAGCCGGTCATATCGTGCTGATGGCCGGTTTCACTGCCGGTAACGAGCAGGGCGAGCTGGTGGTGCTGGGACGTAACGGTTCCGATTATTCAGCTGCCGTGCTGGCCGCCTGTTTACGCGCTGACTGCTGTGAAATCTGGACAGATGTTGACGGTGTGTATACCTGTGACCCGCGCACTGTCCCGGATGCCCGCTTACTGAAATCAATGTCTTATCAGGAAGCGATGGAGCTGTCGTACTTTGGTGCGAAAGTGCTTCACCCGCGTACCATCTTACCCATTGCTCAGTTCCAGATCCCCTGCCTGATTAAAAACACCACCAACCCCCAGGCACCGGGCACTCTGATTGGCAGCGAAAGCCTGGATGATAATACACCGGTGAAAGGCATCACCAATCTCAACAACATGGCAATGATCAACGTTTCCGGTCCGGGGATGAAAGGGATGATCGGCATGGCAGCACGCGTGTTTGCGGTGATGTCCCGTTCGGGTATTTCCGTGGTGCTGATCACCCAGTCTTCTTCCGAATACAGCATCAGCTTCTGTGTGCCGCAGAGCGAGCTGGAGCGCGCCCGTAAAGCGCTGGAAGATGAGTTTTATCTCGAGCTGAAAGACGGTCTGCTTGAGCCGCTGGATGTGATGGAAAAACTGGCGGTCATTTCGGTAGTCGGTGACGGCATGCGTACCCTGCGCGGCATCTCGGCGAAATTCTTCTCGGCACTGGCGCGCGCTAATATCAATATCGTGGCCATCGCCCAGGGTTCTTCCGAGCGCTCCATCTCCGTTGTGGTCAATAACGACGATGCGACCACCGGCGTACGGGTCAGTCACCAGATGCTGTTCAACACAGATCAGGTCATTGAAGTTTTCCTGATCGGCGTCGGCGGTGTGGGCGGGGCGTTGATTGAACAGATCCGCCGTCAGCAGGCGTGGCTGAAAACCAAACACATCGATCTGCGTGTTTGCGGTATCGCTAACTCCCGCGCATTGCTGACCAACGTGCACGGTATTGCGCTGGAAACCTGGCGTGATGAGCTGGGTGCAGCGAAAGAGTCGCTGAATCTTGGCCGTCTGATCCGTCTGGTGAAAGAGTACCACCTGCTGAATCCGGTGATTGTGGACTGCACTTCCAGTCAGGAAGTGGCTGATCAGTACGCCGATTTCCTGGCTGACGGCTTCCACGTTGTAACGCCGAATAAAAAAGCCAATACCTCATCAATGAATTATTACTATCAGTTGCGTAAGGCGGCGGATGGTTCACGCCGTAAATTTCTCTACGACACCAATGTCGGCGCAGGTTTGCCGGTAATTGAAAACCTGCAAAACCTGCTGAACGCAGGGGATGAGCTGGTGCGTTTCACCGGTATTTTATCCGGCTCGCTGTCATATATCTTCGGCAAACTGGATGAAGGCATGTCATTGTCTGCTGCGACCTTGCAGGCGCGGGATATGGGCTATACCGAACCGGATCCGCGCGACGATCTTTCCGGTATGGACGTCGCCCGTAAGTTGCTGATTCTGGCGCGTGAAGCCGGTTACAAACTGGAACTGACGGATATCGATGTGGAATCTGTTTTACCACCGTCCTTCAATTCAGAAGGCAATGTGAATGAATTTGTGGCGCGACTGCCGGAACTGGATGCCGAATTTGCGCAGCGTGTTGCGCAGGCCACCGCCGCAGGTAAAGTATTGCGCTATGTTGGTGCTATCGAAGACGGGCAGTGCAAAGTAAAAATCGATGCTGTCGATGGCAATGACCCGCTTTATAAAGTAAAAAATGGGGAGAATGCGCTGGCGTTTTACAGCCGCTATTATCAGCCGTTGCCGTTAGTTCTGCGTGGCTACGGTGCGGGTAATGATGTGACGGCGGCAGGTGTGTTTGCCGATCTTTTGAGAACGCTGTCATGGAAGTTAGGAGTTTAATATGGTTAAGGTGTATGCCCCGGCTTCAATCGGGAACGTCAGCGTAGGCTTCGATGTGTTGGGCGCGGCCGTTTCTCCTGTGGATGGCACGCTGCTGGGGGACTGTGTTTCCGTTGAGCCAGCCACCGTCTTCAGTCTGAAAAACGAAGGCAAGTTTGTGTCTAAACTGCCGGATCGTATGGAAGACAACATTGTTTATCAGTGCTGGCAGCGTTTCTGTCAGGAAATCGGCAAGCAAGTGCCGGTGGCGATGACGCTGGAAAAAAACATGCCGATCGGCTCAGGTCTGGGTTCCAGCGCCTGTTCTGTGGTTGCCGGTCTGATGGCGATGAACGAGTTTTGTGGTAAGCCGCTTAATGAAAACCAGATGCTGTTGCTGATGGGTGAGCTTGAAGGGCGTATTTCCGGTAGCGTGCATTTCGATAATGTCGCGCCATGCTATTTAGGCGGCATTCAGCTGATGCTGGAAGAACTCGATATCATCAGCCAGCCTGTGCCAGGTTTTGACGACTGGCTGTGGGTGATGGCGTATCCGGGCATCAAAGTTTCAACGGCCGAAGCGCGTGCCATTTTACCCGCGCAGTATCGTCGTCAGGATTGCATCAGCCACGGACGTTATCTGGCGGGCTTTATCCATGCCTGTCACACTCAGCAACCCGCACTGGCTGCAAAGCTGATGAAAGATGTGATTGCTGAGCCTTACCGTACCCGTCTGCTGCCAGGTTTTGCCCAGGCGCGCAGCGCCTCAGAAGAAATTGGTGCGCTGGCTTGCGGGATTTCCGGCTCAGGCCCGACGCTGTTTGCGGTGTGCAATGACAGCGCGACAGCGAAACGTATGGCTGACTGGTTGCAGACGCATTATCTGCAAAATGACGAAGGCTTTGTTCATATTTGTCGTCTTGATACCGCGGGCGCGCGGGTATTGGGATAACTCGATAATTTATTGGGATAACTAATGAAACTGTACAACCTGAAGGATCATAACGAGCAGGTCAGCTTTGCTCAGGCCGTCAAACAAGGCCTTGGAAAACAGCAGGGATTATTCTTTCCGCTGGAACTGCCGGAGTTTGAACTGACGGAAATCGACCGTTTGCTGGAACTGGATTTCGTCACCCGCAGTAGCCGCATTCTTTCTGCTTTCATCGGCGATGAAATTCCGGAAGAAGAATTATATCAGCGTGTGAAAAACGCGTTTGCTTTCCCGGCACCTGTCGTCAACGTGGAAGAAGACATTGCCTGTCTGGAACTTTTCCACGGCCCGACCCTGGCTTTTAAAGATTTCGGCGGCCGCTTTATGGCGCAAATCCTGACTCAGGTATCGGGCGATCAGCCGGTGACCATTCTGACTGCGACGTCCGGTGATACCGGTGCGGCAGTGGCGCATGCCTTCCACGGCCTGAAAAATGTGCGTGTGGTGATTCTGTACCCGCGCGGCAAAATCAGTCCGTTGCAGGAAAAACTGTTCTGCACCCTCGGTGGCAACATTCATACCGTCGCCATCGACGGTGACTTTGATGCCTGTCAGGCGCTGGTGAAACAGGCATTTGATGATGAAGAGCTGAAATTTGCGCTGAAACTGAATTCGGCGAACTCTATCAACATCAGCCGTCTGCTGGCACAGATTTGTTATTACTTTGAAGCCGTTGCCCAACTGCCTCAGGAAGCGCGCAATCAGTTGGTGGTTTCCGTGCCAAGCGGTAACTTTGGTGATCTGACAGCCGGTTTGCTGGCGAAATCTCTCGGCCTGCCGGTGAAACGCTTTATCGCTGCGACCAACGCCAATGACACAGTGCCGCGTTTTCTGTCTAACGGTGAATGGGAACCGAAGAAAACCGTTGCGACGCTGTCGAACGCGATGGATGTCAGCCAGCCCAACAACTGGCCGCGCGTGGAAGAGCTGTATCGTCGTAAAACCTGGCAACTGAAAGATCTGGGTTTTGGCACAGTCAGCGATGACACCACCGAAGATGCGATGCGCGAGCTGGCCAATATCGGTTATATCTCGGAACCTCACGCGGCAATTGCTTACCGCGTACTGCGCGATCAGCTGCAGCCGGGTGAATTTGGCCTGTTCATCGGGACGGCGCATCCGGCAAAATTCAAGGAAAGCGTGGAAGCGATCCTGGATCAGGATATCGGTTTGCCGAAAGAACTGGCGGATCGCGCTGACCTGCCATTGTTGTCGCACAATCTGCCGGCTGATTTCAGCGAAATGCGCGCATTCCTGATGGCATTACCTGAATAAATAGCCTGCTTCTGACATGTAAAAGCCCTCTCCGCGAGGGCTTTTTTATATAGGCAGATCAAAAGGATCAACGTTCTGGGCGGGTAAAGACCAGTTCATTACCTTGCGAACGTGATTCATCAAACCCGTAACCTTCCAGATTGAAATCCTGAAGCTGTTTCGGCTTATCAAGGCGTTCTTTGATGATAAACCGGCTCATCAGGCCGCGCGCTTTTTTGGCATAGAAGCTGATGACTTTATATTTGCCGTTTTTCTCGTCGAGGAATACCGGCTTGATAATTTCGCCATCCAGCAGTTTAGGTTTCACGGCTTTGAAGTATTCATCGGATGCCAGATTCACCAGCACCTGGCTTTTTTGTTCGCTGAGTAAGTGGTTGAGTTTTTCAGTCAGTAAATCTCCCCAGAAGGCGTACAGATTAGCGCCCTGTGGGTTTTCCAGCCGGATACCCATTTCCAGCCGGTAAGGCATCATCAGATCCAGCGGGCGCAGCAGGCCATATAAGCCGGACAACATCCGCAGATGTTTCTGAGCAAAATCAAAATCTTTCTCACTGAAATCTTCTGCCTGCAGGCCCGTATAAACATCACCTTTAAAGGCCAGCAAAGCCTGACGCGCATTTTCCGGTGTGAAATCCGGCTGCCAGTCATTGAAACGTTCTGCGTTGAGATGGGCCAGTTTATCGCTGATCCCCATCAGTGAAGAGATTTGCGCCGGGGACATTTTACGTGCCACGGTGATCAGCTGGCTGGATTTATCCAGCAACTCCGGTTGAGTGTAGCGCGTTGTCGCAAGCGGGCTTTCGTAATCGAGCGTTTTGGCAGGTGAAATAATGGTTAACATAGTCTCGTCCGTTGGTCAGTGACGGTTCACATTCAGGAATCTTTGTGGCCTCACTGTAGCAAAAAAGCCACGGCGATGGAGGCATGATATCGATAGGTAAAAGCAGACAACGTCAGCGCGGAGGCATTTTTTTATCCCAGACACCAGGCTGGATCTGGCCGCGTAATTCAGGGTAATGGTCAGGATTAAACACCGGTATTTTCCCCATACGTCGCTGACGTTCATAATCTTTCACCACGCTGACCGCAATTCCCGAGAGCAGCAGCAATGCGGTGAGATTGAGTATTGCCATCAATGCCATAAAGATATCAGCCAGCTTCCATAACAACTGAATTTCCAGCAGACATCCGCAGAACACCATGGCGATGACCAGTAACCTGAAAATCATTAATTTCAGGGGTGAAGAACGGTGAAAAAAATTCAGATTGTTTTCGGCATAGGCATAGTTTCCGGCAATCGACGTAAATGCAAAAGAGAAGATCAGTATGGCCAGAACCACATGGCTCCAGCTTCCGGTCACCGGCATAATCGATTGTTGTATCAGCCGGATACCGGTTGCAGCGTCAGGTTGATCAAGGGTTCCTGACGTCAGGATGATCAGCGCAGTGGCAGTACAAATCACCATGGTATCGATAAAGACTGCAAACATCTGACTGAATCCCGCCATGGCCGGATGGCTGACGCCGGCCATCGCCGCTGCATTGGGCGAAGAACCGACACCGGCCTCGCTGGCAAAAGCGCCGCGCTGCATTCCCTGTGTGATGGCCTGTGTTATGCCATATGCCAGTGCGCCGGATGCCGCCTGCTGTATGCCAAAGGCGCTTTTGAATACCAGCACCAGCACCTGGGGCAATCTTTCAACTTGATGACCAATGACCCAGATGGCCAGCAACAGATACGCGAAGGCCATCATCGGCATCAGCCATTTTGTAAGCCCGGTTATTGCCCGTATACCGCCGAAGATCAGTATTGCGATCAGTGCGGATAAAATGCAGGCGGTGACCAGTGCCGGTATATGCAGAAGGTGAAAAGAGGCCTGCGCAATGGAATTAGCCTGTAAGGCACTGAAAATAAAGCCACAGGAAATCACCATCAGTGAAGAAAACAGGACACCCATCCAGCGCATTCCCAACCCTTTTTCCATGTAATCCGCCGGACCACCACGAAATTTCCCCTGAGCTGCATTGCCTTTGTAAACCTGCGCCAGCGTGTTTTCTATCATTGCCGTCGCCATGTTGAAAACCGCAATTATCCACATCCAGAAGATTGCGCCGGGGCCGCCCAGCGTAATGGCGATGGCGACACCGGTGAGATTGCCGGTACCAATACGCGATGCAAGGCTCAGACACAGCGACTGCCACGGGGAAATACCTCTCGCGGTGTGTTTTTGTTTATAAAGTGTGGAGGAGAAAAGGTGGCCAAAATGACGGAACTGAATAAAGCCAAGCCGGAACGTGAGGTAAATGCCGGTGCCGCACAGCAGGTAAATCAGGATCGAACTCCAGAGAATTGTGTCGAAAAAATCCAGCAGGTCGTTCATGAATTGTCCTTGGTTGATTCGCCCTTCATCGTTTTTATTTGTTTGCTTGCGGGCAATGACCACTTTGGGTGGCTAACATACCTTTTTTATCGAATGGGTGACATAGGCATTTTGACTGACTTTGCGTGTTTTGGAAGGTGAAAAATCACGTGATGCTCGTAGCCGAGCATGCCGTGATATGCGCCTTGCGCCTGGCTTTTTGCATGTTATCATCAGCCAAAGGCAAGGCATGAAAATGTCTATACGAAAACGTCCAAACGATGAGATATGCCAAAATGACCGATAAACTGACTTCCCTACGCCAAATGACTCAGGTTGTAGCTGACACCGGAGATATCGCGGCAATGAAGTTGTACCAGCCGCAAGATGCGACCACTAACCCGTCTCTGATCCTCAGCGCTGCCCAAATCCCTGAATACCGTAAACTGATCGACGAAGCTATCGCCTGGGCACGTGACCAGAGCAGCGATCATGACCAGCAGATTACTGATGCCGCTGACAAACTGGCAGTGAACATCGGTCTGGAAATCCTGAAACTGGTTCCGGGCCGTATTTCAACAGAAGTTGATGCACGTCTGTCATACGATACTGATGCAAGCGTGGCCAAAGCCAAACGCCTGATCAAACTCTACAATGATGCGGGTATCAGCAATGACCGTATCCTGATCAAACTGGCTTCGACCTGGCAGGGCATCCGCGCTGCTGAGAAACTGGAAAAAGAAGGCATCAACTGTAACCTGACGCTGCTGTTCTCCTTCGCTCAGGCGCGTGCTTGTGCTGAAGCGGGGGTCTTCCTGATTTCTCCGTTCGTTGGCCGTATCCTTGACTGGTACAAAGCCAACGGTGACAAAAAAGAGTTCGCACCGCATGAAGATCCGGGCGTCGTGTCGGTGACCGAAATCTACGAATACTACAAACAACACGGCTATGAAACTGTCGTGATGGGTGCAAGCTTCCGTAACATTGGCGAAATCATCGAACTGGCAGGCTGTGACCGCCTGACCATCGCCCCTACGCTGCTGAAAGAACTGGCAGAAAGCGAAGGCCCGCTGGAGCGCAAACTGTCCTTCTCCGGTGAAACCAAGCCACGCCCTGCACCACTGACTGAATCTCAGTTCTACTGGGAGCATAACCAGGATCCAATGGCGATCGACAAACTGGCTGACGGTATCCGTAAGTTTGCAGTCGATCAGGGTAAACTGGAAAAAATGATTTCTGATTTGCTGTAATCAGTGCTCTGTTTCAGCATAAAGCGGCTAATCAGCCGCTTTTTTTATGGCTGTGATAAAACCACTGGCCGGTTACCGATATACTGAGTGCTGTGACTACGAAGAAAATGCTGTGGAGAAATAGCATGGATACATTACGAATTGGTCTGGTATCAGTATCGGACCGCGCATCGAGCGGCGTTTATCAGGACAAAGGAATTCCGGCGCTGGAAGAATGGCTGCAAAAAGCGCTGATTACGCCCTTTAAGCTGGAAAAAAAACTGATCCCTGACGAGCAGCCGCTGATTGAACAGGCGATTAGCGAACTGGTCGATGAAAGCGGTTGTCATCTGGTACTGACTACCGGGGGAACCGGGCCTGCGCGTCGTGATGTCACGCCGGATGCCACCCTGGCTGTGGCCGACCGGGAAATGCCCGGCTTTGGCGAACAGATGCGCCAGATCAGCCTGCACTTCGTGCCGACGGCGATTTTATCGCGTCAGGTTGGGGTGATTCGCAAACAGGCGTTGATCCTGAATTTACCCGGCCAGCCGAAATCCATTCAGGAAACGCTGGAAGGGCTGAAGGATGCGGACGGTAAAGTGATAGTTTCCGGCATTTTTGCCAGCGTGCCTTATTGTATCCAGTTACTCGACGGGCCCTATATTGAAACCCATGATGAGGTGGTAGCAGCTTTCCGTCCGAAAAGTGCCCGCCGCGATACAAAAAACTGAATACCGTTCCTTTTTGAAATTTAGCGATGTTAAGCGTCAGACACGACTGGTGTGAAAAATATTTGCCGATATAGTAATAATTACTTTACAAAAGGTGGCAAAAACCTTTCCATTTTTTCACTCTGGTGTCTGACGGTATCCTATGCAACACGCACAATCGCGCCGGTTGAACCGGCAGGACTTCAAAACGCTTTCCCTCGCTGCACTGGGCGGCGCCCTGGAATTTTACGACTTTATCATTTTTGTCTTTTTCGCTGCGGTGATTGGCGATCTCTTCTTCCCGGCCAATATGCCCGACTGGCTCCGTCAGGTTCAGACCTTTGGTATTTTTGCTGCCGGTTATCTGGCGCGTCCGCTGGGCGGCATTATCATGGCACACTTCGGGGATTTGGTCGGCCGTAAGCGCATGTTCAGTCTGAGCATTTTGCTGATGGCATTACCCACGCTGGCGATGGGGATGTTGCCAACATACGCCTCGATTGGCATGGCGGCTCCGCTGTTACTGTTACTGATGCGCCTGTTACAAGGGGCAGCAATTGGCGGCGAAGTGCCGGGCGCATGGGTATTTGTCGCCGAACATGTACCACGTAACCGCATCGGTTTCGCTTGCGGCACTCTCACAGCCGGTTTAACGCTGGGGATCCTGCTGGGTTCTCTGGTGGCAACTTTACTGAACACCAGCATGACACCAGCCGCCATCAGTCAGTATGGCTGGCGTATTCCGTTCTTCATAGGCGGAGTTTTTGGTCTGATCGCGATGTATCTGCGCCGTTGGTTACAGGAAACGCCTGTCTTCATTGAAATGAAAACGCGTAAGGCGCTGGCGGAAGAACTACCTTTGAAAGCCGTCATTGCCAATCACAAAAAAGAAGTCGTGGTATCAATGCTGATGACCTGGCTGTTATCAGCGGGTATCGTGGTGGTGATCCTGATGACCCCCACCTGGTTGCAGAAGCAGTTCGGCATTCCGGCGGCAGCGGCATTACAGGCAAATTGTCTGGCCACCGTGGCGCTGATGTTCGGGTGCATTATTTCGGGCAGCATTGTTGATCGCCTCGGAGCCAGCAAAACCTTTATCTTCGGCAGCCTGTTCCTCGGGATTTGCAGCGCTGCTTTTTATCACATGGTCGCGGCAGACGCCTCAGTGCTGATGGGCATGTATGCGCTGGCAGGGCTAAGCGTGGGCGTAGTTGGCGCCGTACCTTACGTGATGGTGCGGGCGTTTCCGGCGGAAGTCCGTTTTACCGGCATCTCTTTTTCATACAATGTGGCCTACGCGATTTTCGGTGGTCTGACGCCCGTCTTTGTCACATTGTTCATGCGTCTGACACCGATGGCTCCCGCCTGGTATGTGCTGGCTTTGTCGGCGATTGGCTTGCTGACCGGTCTTTATCTCAGCCGTGATTTGGACAGCGAAACGACCCGCACAGCGAAATTTTCCGAGGGTGCCGCTTCCGGCCAGTGATTGGATTTTATGTCTAAAAAGCCCTGCTGCAATGCAGGGCTTTTTGCGCGTGGCTGAGGGCACTTATGCCACAACAGCGTCAACTTGCGGAGCGTGGTTTTTTGGCTCACCGACTGGCAAAACAGTACGGCCATATTGCTCGTTCAGCACTTCGGCCATCGCCAGATAAATCGCGCTGGCGCCGCAGAAGATGCCTTCAAAGCCAGCAAAATGCAGAACAGCAGCATTCCCGGTCATATTTCCATAGCAAAGCAGGGCGAACAAAATCGTCAGACTGCCAAAAACAACCTGTATACCGCGATTTGCTTTCAGGGTGCCAAAAAACATGAATAAGGTGAACACACCCCAGATGCCGAGATAAGCGCCGAGGAAAGCTTCGCTACTGGCATCGGCCATGCCCATGCGCGGTAACATTAAGATGCCGACCAGGCTTAACCAGAACGCGCCATAAGAAGTGAATGCGGTGGTACCGAACGTATTCCCTTTTTTAAATTCCATCATCCCGGCAAGAATTTGAATCAAACCACCATAAAAAATCCCCATACTGACAATGACTGCGGTCAGAGGGAAAAAACCTGCGTTGTGTAAATTTAATAAGATTGTGGTCATACCAAATCCCATCAGCCCGAGCGGGCCTGGATTTGCCAACGTTTTGCTGTGCATAGATCCTCTGTATCGGAATTATTATTAATTGATAATCGGGGGAAGAAACGCTTGGGAAATGGGCAAAAAACCCACATATCGTAGAAGCGCGCGGCATCATAAGGAGGGTTGCGTCAGCAAACATTGATCTGGCGTAACAGCAATTGAAGATTTTTTTTCACTTTGCCCCTTGATGCTGAGCGGCATGGCCCCATCTTATTCCCAACCGCAGTTGTTACCGTCGGGAAATCCGTTAAATGGGGCTGTTGAAATCGTAAAGATCGGCCACATATACAGTAGCAACCTGAACGAATATGAATTTAAGTGGAGACGTTTTAGATGGGTAAAATTATTGGGATCGACCTGGGCACCACCAACTCTTGTGTAGCTATCATGGATGGCACGACTGCTCGTGTACTGGAGAATGCTGAAGGCGACCGCACCACTCCTTCCATCATCGCTTATGCGGCAGATGGCGAGACTCTGGTAGGTTCTCCGGCTAAACGTCAGGCTGTGACTAACCCGCAGAATACCCTGTTTGCGATCAAGCGCCTGATTGGCCGTCGCTTCCAGGATGAAGAAGTACAACGTGATAAAGGCATCATGCCTTACCAGATCGTAAGCGCTGACAATGGTGATGCGTGGATCGACGTTAAAGGTCAAAGAATCGCACCGCCGCAGATCTCTGCCGAAGTGTTGAAGAAAATGAAGAAAACCGCTGAAGATTATCTGGGCGAACCGGTAACTGAAGCTGTTATCACCGTACCTGCTTACTTCAACGATGCTCAGCGTCAGGCAACGAAAGACGCCGGCCGTATCGCAGGTCTGGAAGTCAAACGTATCATCAACGAACCGACTGCTGCAGCACTGGCGTATGGTCTGGATCGCGAAATCGGCAACCGTACTATCGCGGTATATGACCTGGGTGGTGGTACTTTCGATATCTCTATTATCGAAATTGATGAAGTTGACGGTGAAAAAACCTTTGAAGTACTGGCGACCAACGGTGACACTCACCTTGGTGGTGAAGACTTCGATAGCCGTATGATCAACTATCTGGTTGAAGAATTTAAGAAAGAGCAAGGCATGGATCTGCGTAACGATCCACTGGCGATGCAACGTCTGAAAGAAGCCGCTGAAAAAGCGAAGATTGAATTGTCTTCTGCTCAGCAAACTGACGTGAACCTGCCGTACATCACTGCTGATGCGACAGGTCCTAAACACATGAACATCAAAGTGACCCGTGCAAAACTAGAATCTTTGGTAGAAGACCTGGTTAACCGTTCTATCGAACCACTGAAAGTGGCGCTGAAAGACGCAGGTCTGTCAGTTTCTGATATTCAGGACGTTATCCTGGTGGGTGGTCAGACCCGTATGCCAATGGTTCAGAAGAAAGTTGCAGATTTCTTCGGTAAAGAACCACGTAAAGACGTGAACCCGGACGAAGCTGTGGCAATCGGTGCAGCGGTTCAGGGTGGTGTATTGGCAGGTGATGTGAAAGATGTTCTGCTGCTGGATGTAACGCCGTTGTCTCTGGGTATCGAGACCATGGGCAGCGTGATGACTCCGCTTATTACCAAAAACACCACTATCCCGACTAAACACAGCCAGGTGTTCTCTACTGCGGAAGACAACCAGTCTGCAGTCACCATCCATGTGTTGCAGGGTGAACGTAAGCGTGCAAGTGATAACAAATCTCTGGGTCAATTCAACCTGGACGGTATTCAGGCAGCACCACGCGGTCAGGCTCAGATCGAAGTCACCTTCGACCTTGATGCCGACGGTATCCTGCATGTGTCTGCGAAAGACAAAAATACCGGCCGTGAGCAGAAGATCACCATCAAGGCATCTTCTGGTCTGAGCGAAGAAGAAATCCAGAAAATGGTTAATGATGCTGAAGCCAATGCCGAATCTGACCGTAAGTTTGAAGAACTGGTTCAGACCCGCAACCAGGCGGATCATCTGATCCACGGTACCCGTAAGCAACTGGAAGAAGCGGGCGACAAACTGCCAGCTGAAGACAAAACTGCCGTAGAAGAAGCCCTGAAAGCACTGGAAGTGTCTGCTAAAGGTGAAGATAAGGCTGATATCGAAGCGAAAATCCAGGCGCTGGTACAGGTTTCCGGCAAACTGATGGAAATGGCTCAGCAGCAAGGCCAGGCAGAAGGCGGCGACACCAGCGCGCAGAAAGATGATGACGTTGTTGACGCTGAATTCGAAGAAGTTAAAGACAAAAAATAATCGCCCTTAAGCGGGCACAGTAAGAAGCTTTACTGATAACCAGCACGGGCGTCGAGGAAACTCTACGCCCGTGCACGCATGTTGAGGGTAGGTTAAAGCATGGCGAAGCAAGATTATTACGAGATTTTAGGCGTATCCAAAACAGCGGATGAGCGTGAAATCAAAAAGGCTTATAAGCGTCTGGCGATGAAACATCACCCTGACCGTAATCAGGGCGATAAAGAATCGGAAAGTAAATTCAAAGAAATTAAAGAAGCTTATGAAATTCTGACCGATGCGCAAAAGCGTGCGGCCTATGACCAGTACGGTCATGCAGCCTTTGAGCAAGGTGGCATGGGCGGTGGTGGCGGTGGCTACGGCGGCGGTGCAGATTTCAGCGACATCTTTGGTGACGTCTTTGGCGACATCTTTGGCGGCGGTCGCCGTCAGCGTGCCAGCCGGGGTTCAGACCTGCGTTACAACATGGATCTGACTCTGGAAGAGGCCGTTCGTGGTGTCACCAAAGAAATCCGCATCCCGACACTGGATGAATGTGACGTTTGTCACGGCAGCGGCGCGAAAGCGGGTAGCTCTCCGGCCACCTGTCCGACCTGTCATGGTGCAGGCCAGGTTCAGATGCGTCAGGGCTTCTTCACGGTTCAGCAAGCGTGTCCGACCTGTCAGGGTCGCGGTAAAGTGATTAAAGATCCGTGCACAAAATGTCACGGACATGGTCGCGTAGAACGTTCAAAAACGCTGTCAGTGAAAATTCCTGCGGGTGTGGATACGGGCGACCGTATTCGTCTGGAAGGTGAAGGCGAAGCCGGTGAGCATGGTGCTCCGTCAGGGGACCTGTACGTCCAGGTTCAGGTTAAAGCGCACAAAATCTTTGAGCGCGAAGGTAATAACCTGTACTGCGAAGTACCAATCAACTTCGCCATGGCGGCACTGGGTGGCGAAATTGAAGTGCCAACGCTTGATGGTCGCGTGAGCCTGAAAATTCCGGCTGAAACGCAAACGGGGAAAATGTTCCGTATGCGCGGACGTGGCGTAAAATCTGTCCGTGGTGGTGCTCAGGGCGACCTGATGTGCCGTGTGGTGGTAGAAACTCCGGTCAGTCTGAACGAGAAGCAGAAGCAGTTGCTGCGGGATCTGGAAGAAAGTTTTGGCGGTGTTTCGGGTGAAAAAAACAGCCCGCGCTCCAAAAGCTTCCTCGACGGCGTGAAAAAGTTTTTTGATGACCTGACCCGCTAACCATTCGCTGGATACAGCGATGCAGAGCCAGACAACATCCCCGGCAGCGGTTAACGCGCCGGGGATTTTTTATGCATTCTGATGTAAAAAGGGAAATCCAATGCCTCGTAAAAAACGAGCTATAATGCAGAAATAATCGACTTTTTACGAAGTGATTGTTTGCGTACAATTCAGACATTCCATTGTGGTAAGCATTTTCTTGCCACGTTTTTTCTACAGGAGAATCAGGATGTCGAATATTATTCGTCAGTTTTTACGGATGGAAGCCGCCGGTGGTGTGGTGTTAATCATTGCAGCCATCGTGGCATTAATCATGGCGAACAGCCCGTTGCAGGGAGTTTATCAGGCGTTTCTCGATGTTCCCGTCACCTTACGTTTTTCCGAGCTTCTGATCGACAAGCCACTTTTGCTGTGGATTAACGATGGCCTGATGGCGGTTTTCTTTCTGATGATTGGTCTGGAAGTAAAGCGGGAGATGTGTGAAGGTGCGCTGGCCAATCGCCAGCAGGCGATGTTTCCTGCCATTGCTGCGCTCGGTGGTATGGTTGTTCCGGCATTAATCTATTTACTGTTTAACGGCGGCGATGAAATCGCCCGTCAGGGGTGGGCTATTCCGGCAGCAACGGACATTGCGTTTGCGCTGGGTGTAATGGCGCTGCTGGGCTCGCGTGTACCAACCGGGTTAAAAGTGTTCCTGCTGGCTCTGGCGATTATTGATGACCTGGGTGCCATTGTGATCATTGCTCTGTTTTATAGCCATGATGTGTCGATGATGGCGCTGGGTTTATCGGCGGTCTGCATCGCGGCCCTGGCTTTCCTGAACTGGCGCGGAGTAACAAAGCTGACGCCTTACCTGCTGATTGGTGCCGTATTCTGGGTCTGTGTGCTGAAATCAGGGATTCACGCGACGCTGGCGGGTGTCATCCTTGGTTTCTTAATTCCGTTAAGGACCAAAGAGAATAAAAAATCACCGGCACGCCGTCTGGAACATGGGATCCATCCTTATGTTTCCTGGTTTATTTTGCCGATGTTCGCGTTCGCCAATGCCGGTATCTCATTGCAGGGTGTGACGGTCGCGGGTTCATTCTCAACATTACCCATGGGTATTGCTGCCGGGCTTGTGCTCGGTAAGCCGCTGGGTATTATGTTGTTCGGGGGGATCGCGTTGAAATCAGGAATGACACGTCTGTCATCCGGCATAACCTTTAGTCAGATTGCGGCAGTTTCCGTGCTGTGTGGCATCGGTTTCACTATGTCGATTTTCATCGGTTCTCTGGCTTTTGCAACGCTTGAACCCGCGCTGCTGACATATGCAAAAATGGGTATACTGATGGGTTCAGTCGCATCAGCGGTTCTGGGATACCTGCTCCTGAGCCGGGCCTTACCGAAGAAACGTACAGCATAATGCTGACTTTATACTTCAGGAAAGGGTGAAACCATGCCTCATATTAATTACAACCATTTGTATTATTTCTGGCACGTATGCAAATCAGGTTCAGTTGTAGGGGCGGCAGAAGCATTACATCTTACTCCGCAAACCATCACCGGACAGATTAAGTCTCTGGAAGAAAGGTTGGATGGCAAACTCTTCAAACGGCTGGGGCGGGGGCTGGTGCCTTCTGAACTGGGGCAACTGATTTACCGCTATGCCGATAAAATGTTCACTCTCAGTCAGGAAATGCTGGATATTGTGAATTACCGCAAAGAGGCGAGCCTGCTATTTGATGTAGGTGTGGCGGATGCGTTATCCAAACGACTGGTCAGCCGTGTGCTGGAAGCTGCGGTGCCGCCGGACAACGCACAAATTCACCTGCGCTGTTTTGAATCGACTCACGAAATGCTGCTTGAACAGCTGAGTCAGCATAAACTGGACATGATTTTGTCAGATTGCCCGGTGGATTCTACCCAGCAGGAAGGGTTGTTTTCGGTCAAACTGGGTGAAAGTCCGATCAGCTTCTTTTGTTGTAATCCGCCGTCAGGCATGGATTTTCCGGATTGCCTGGAGCATCGTCCATTACTCATCCCCGGCCGGCGTTCGATGCTGGGACGTAAGTTGCTTAACTGGTTTAATACGCAGGGGTTGAAGGTCAATATTCTTGGTGAGTTTGACGATGCCGCGCTGATGAAAGCGTTTGGAATGAACAACGATGCGATATTTGTCGCTCCGGCCGTTTATTCATCAACTGAATTTCAGGATGAGAAAATCGAGGAAGTCGGGCGCGTCGAAGGAATTATGGAAGAGTATTACGTGATTTTTGCCGAAAGAATGATTCAACATCCTTCTGTGCAGAGGATTTGTTACACCGACTTTTCAGCATTGTTTGAGTAGAAATTACTCAACTTTAAGATATAAAAAAACCGGCGTGAGCCGGCTTTTTTATCAAGCATTTCAGCGTAATGCGATTATTGCATTGCGTTGATTTGCGCAGTCAGGTTTGACTTATGACGCGCTGCTTTGTTTTTGTGGATCAGGCCTTTGCAAGACTGACGGTCCACGATTGGTTGCATTTCGTTAAATGCGTTTTGTGCAGCAGCTTTGTCGCCTGCTGCAATAGCCGCGTATACCTTCTTGATAAAGGTACGCATCATAGAACGACGGCTCGCGTTGTGCTTACGGCGTTTTTCTGACTGTACGGCGCGTTTCTTAGCTGATTTGATATTAGCCAAGGCCAACTCCCAAATATTTTTCTATTGATGAACAATTCAAAGGCCGAGGAATATGCCTTTTCGGTCTTCTTTTGTCAACGGATTTGTGCAAATAAGCGGCGTTTTAAAGAGTGAACTTTACTCGTCGCTTGTTACGTTGTGATGGCGCAGGATTTTAACAGCTTCCGGCATCGGAATACAGTCTTTCGCGAGAAAAATCGACAGGAGAGTGTACAAACTGCCCACTACGGCCATTAACGCTTTGTTTATGCGAAAAGTCACGCATTCCCTGTATGCAACGAAAGATTTTCATCGCCACGCCGCCATTTGAACCGCAATATCTGCCGTATGCAAGAGAGAATGGTGTGATCCTGCTAATCGCTGGTTAACCTTGGAGGCTGTACAAGGTATAATCCGCCGATTTCCATCGTTATGAGTCAGCATTGGATTTGAGCCAGCTATGGAGCTAATTCGCGGAATACACAATATTCGGGCACGTCATCATGGGTGTGTGCTGACTATTGGCAATTTTGATGGTGTACACCGTGGCCACCAGGCCCTGATTGAACAGCTTAAGCTGGAAGGTCAACGTCTGGGACTGCCGGTGATGGTAATGATTTTTGAGCCCCAGCCTCTGGAACTGTTTGCCGGTGATAAAGCACCTGCACGCCTGACCAGTTTGCGCGATAAGGCCAAGTATCTCGCTGAGTGCGGCGTAGATTACCTTTTATGTGTCCGCTTCGAGCCACGGTTCGCAGCACACATGGCACAGGCATTTATCTCGCAGCTGCTGGTTGAAAAGCTGGGCGTCAGGTTCCTGACTGTCGGGGATGATTTCCGCTTTGGGGCCAGCCGTCTCGGGGATTTTGAGCTATTACAGAAGGCCGGTGAAGAATACGGTTTTGAAGTGATCAGCACGCAAACTTTCCGTGAAGGTGGGAACCGCATCAGCAGCACGGCGATCCGTAATGCGTTGCGTGACGATGATCTGGCGCTGGCCGAGAATTTACTGGGTCACCCGTTCAGCATCTCTGGCCGTGTCGTACACGGTGATAAACTCGGGCGTACTATCGGCTTCCCGACGGCGAACGTGCCGTTGAAGCGGGTCGTCTCTCCGGTGCGCGGTGTGTATGCAGTTGAAGTCTTAGGCCTCGGGCCTGAACCGTTGCCGGGCGTGGCGAACATTGGAATACGCCCGACAGTCGGTGGTGTGCGCAAGCAGTTGGAAGTGCACCTGCTCGACACCACATTAGATTTATACGGGCGCCACATTGATGTGGTGCTCCGCGCGAAATTGCGCAACGAACAGCGTTTCTCCTCGCTTGATGCTTTAAAGCAACAAATTGCGAACGATGAAGTGACGGCCCGTGAATTCTTTGGGTTAAAGACACTGCGCTAAACATGTACTGACAGGCCTGTAACAAAGCCTGGAATCCAGCCGAAAACGGAACCGAGAATCTATGAGTGACTACAAGAACACCCTGAATTTGCCGGAAACAGGGTTCCCGATGCGTGGCGATCTGGCCAAGCGTGAACCTGACATGCTGAAGAATTGGTATGACCAGGATCTGTACGGGATTATTCGTGCTGCCAAGAAAGGCAAGAAAACCTTTATTTTGCATGACGGCCCTCCGTATGCGAACGGCAGTATTCATATTGGTCACTCAGTCAATAAAATTCTTAAAGACATGATCGTTAAGTCCAAAGGGCTGGCGGGCTTTGATGCCCCGTATGTGCCAGGCTGGGATTGTCATGGTCTGCCGATCGAGCTGAAAGTCGAACAACTGATCGGTAAGCCGGGTGAGAAAGTCACGGCAGCGGAATTTCGCGAAGCCTGCCGTAAATATGCAGCAGAACAGGTTGAAGGTCAGAAGAAAGACTTCATCCGTCTGGGCGTATTAGGTGACTGGGATCATCCGTACCTGACGATGGATTTCAAAACTGAAGCCAACATCATTCGTGCACTGGGTAAAATCATCGGTAACGGCCACCTGCACAAAGGGGCTAAGCCGGTTCACTGGTGTACAGATTGCGGTTCATCACTGGCAGAAGCAGAGGTCGAGTATTACGACAAAACCTCTCCTTCTATAGATGTTGCGTTCAACGCAACTGACGCCGCCGCTGTTGCCGCGAAATTTGGTGTATCAGCGTTTAATGGCCCGATTTCACTGGTAATCTGGACCACTACACCGTGGACCATGCCTGCTAACCGGGCTATTTCACTGAATCCGGAGTTTGCTTATCAGCTGGTTCAGGTGGAAGGTCAGTGTCTGATCCTGGCGACCGATCTGGTTGAAAGCGTCATGAAACGCGCCGGTATCGCAGAATGGACCGTGCTGGGCGAATGTAAAGGCGCAGATCTTGAGCTGTTGCGTTTCAAACACCCGTTCCTCGACTTCGATGTGCCGGCGATCCTTGGCGATCACGTGACGCTCGATGCCGGTACCGGTGCCGTGCATACCGCACCGGGTCACGGCCCGGATGACTTTGTCATCGGCCAGAAATACGGTCTGGAAGTCGCCAATCCGGTAGGGCCGAACGGTTGCTATCTGCCGGGTACTTACCCGACGCTGGACGGTAAATTCGTCTTTAAAGCCAATGACCTGATCGTTGAGTTGCTGCGTGAAAAAGGCGCATTGCTGCACGTTGAGAAAATCACGCACAGTTATCCGTGCTGCTGGCGTCACAAAACGCCAATCATCTTCCGCGCCACGCCACAATGGTTCATCAGCATGGATCAGAAGGGCCTGCGTCAGCAATCTCTGGAAGAGATCAAGGGCGTACAGTGGATCCCGGACTGGGGCCAGGCACGTATTGAAAACATGGTCGCTAACCGTCCTGACTGGTGTATCTCCCGTCAGCGTACCTGGGGCGTGCCGATGTCTCTGTTCGTCCATAAAGACACTGAGCAATTGCATCCGCGCAGTCTTGAGCTGATGGAAGAAGTGGCAAAACGTGTTGAAGTGGATGGCATTCAGGCGTGGTGGGATCTGAACCCGGAAGATATTCTGGGGGCTGACGCGGCTGAATACGTCAAAGTGCCGGATACGCTGGACGTCTGGTTTGACTCCGGTTCAACGCATTCTTCCGTTGTGGATGTGCGCCCTGAGTTCAACGGGCATTCTCCTGATTTGTATCTGGAAGGGTCTGACCAGCATCGCGGCTGGTTCATGTCTTCCCTGATGATTGCGACGGCCATGAAAGGCAAAGCGCCTTACAAGCAAGTGCTGACACACGGTTTCACCGTGGATGGTCAGGGCCGCAAAATGTCTAAATCCATCGGCAATACCATCGCTCCACAGGATGTGATGAACAAGCTGGGCGGCGATATTCTGCGTCTGTGGGTGGCATCTACGGATTACACGGGCGAAATTGCCGTGTCCGACGAGATCCTGAAACGTGCTGCCGATTCTTACCGCCGTATCCGTAACACTGCGCGCTTCCTGCTGGCGAACCTTAACGGTTTCGATCCTGCGCTGCACAGCGTGGCGCCGGAAGATATGGTGGTGTTGGATCGCTGGGCTGTAGGGCGTGCTAAAGCTGCACAGGAAGAAATCATTGCCGCGTATGAAGCTTATGATTTCCACGGCGTCGTTCAGCGTCTGATGCAGTTCTGCTCGATCGAAATGGGTTCCTTCTACCTGGACATCATCAAAGATCGTCAGTACACCGCAAAAAGTGACAGCATTGCACGTCGCAGTTGCCAGACCGCGCTGTATCACATCAGCGAAGCACTGGTCCGCTGGATGGCACCGATCATGTCGTTCACTGCCGATGAAATCTGGGCTGAATTGCCGGGAAGCCGTGAGAAATTCGTCTTTACCGAAGAATGGTATGACGGTTTGTTCGGTCTGGCAGGAAATGAATCCATGAACGATGCGTTCTGGGATGAGCTGCTCAAAGTGCGTGGTGAAGTGAACAAAGTGATCGAGCAGGCGCGTGCTGATAAACGTCTTGGCGGTTCACTGGAAGCTGCTGTCACCCTGTTTGCTGATGACGCGCTGGCAACTGACCTGCGTTCTCTGGGCAATGAACTGCGCTTCGTGCTGCTGACATCAGGCGCGAAAGTCGCGGCGCTGTCAGAAGCTGACGATGCTGCTCAGCCAAGTGAATTGCTTAAGGGCCTGAAAATTGGTCTGGCGAAAGCGGAAGGCGATAAATGCCCGCGCTGCTGGCATTACACGACTGACGTTGGCCAGAACGCGGAACACAGCGACATCTGCGGTCGCTGTGTCACTAACATCGCCGGTGACGGTGAAGAGCGTAAGTTTGCATAATGAGTAAATCGATTTGTTCCACCGGACTCCGCTGGCTCTGGCTGGCGGTCGTGGTCATCATCGTGGATCTGGGCAGTAAGTTTCTCATTATGGGGAACTTCCAGCTCGGTGAATCCATGCCTTTGATCCCGTATTTAAACCTGTTCTACGCCCAGAATCATGGCGCTGCGTTTAGTTTCCTGGCTGATAAAGGCGGCTGGCAGCGCTGGTTCTTTGCGTTAATTGCGCTGGTGATTGTCGTGGCGCTGGTGGTGCTGATGTATCGCGGCAGCGCGAAGCAAAAGCTGAATAACATCGCTTTTGCGATGATCATCGGCGGGGCGCTGGGCAACTTATTTGATCGTTTGTATCACGGTTTTGTGGTCGATTTTATCGATTTTTATGTCGGTAACTGGCATTTCGCTACGTTCAATCTGGCCGACAGCTTTATCTGTGTCGGCGCAGCCATGGTGGTGTTGGAGGGTTTTCTGGCAAAACCCTCTGAAGCCACAAAGAGTAAAGGATAAGTTCTATGTCTCAGCAGGTGAAACACGACAGCGCTGTACTGGTGCACTTTACGTTGAAGCTGGAAGATGGCTCAACGGCGGAGTCAACCCGCGCCAATGGCAAACCTGCACTGTTTCGCCTTGGCGACAGCAGTTTGTCTGATGCGCTGGAAAATCAGCTGTTAGGGCTGAACGTCGGGGATAAGCGGGCGTTTACGTTAGCCCCTGAATCTGCATTCGGCAGCAAGAGCCCGGATTTGGTTCAGTTCTTCTCCCGCCGTGATTTTCAGGAAACCGGGGTGCCGGACGTGGGCACCATCATGTTGTTCAGTGGTCGTGATGGCAATGAAATGCCGGGCGTTGTCCGTGAAGTGACAGAAGATTCAATCACTGTAGATTTCAACCATCCGCTGGCAGGGCAACATATCGATTTCGATATTGAAGTGCTGGAAATTGACCCGGAGCTTGAGGGGAAACATGCAGATATTGCTGGCTAATCCGCGAGGATTTTGTGCGGGTGTTGACCGCGCAATCAGTATTGTGGAACGTGCGCTGGAAATTTACGGCGCACCTATCTATGTCCGCCATGAAGTGGTGCATAACCGTTACGTGGTCGACAGCCTGCGTCAGCGCGGTGCTGTTTTCATTGAGCAAATCAGTGAAGTACCCGATGGATCTATTCTGATCTTCTCCGCTCACGGCGTTTCTCAGGCAGTACGCGCAGAAGCGAAAGCACGTGCCCTGACCATGCTCTTTGATGCCACCTGTCCGCTGGTGACGAAAGTTCATATGGAAGTGGCGCGCGCCAGCCGTAAAGGTACTGAAGCGATTTTGATTGGCCATGCCGGGCATCCTGAAGTGGAAGGCACTATGGGGCAGTACAGCAACCCGAAAGGGGGAATGTATCTGGTCGAAGCACCTGAAGATGTTTATAAATTGCAGGTGAAAGACGAGAATAATCTGTGCTTTATGACCCAAACCACGCTGTCGGTCGATGATACTTCTGCGGTGATTGATGCGCTTCGCGAACGTTTCCCGAAAATCATCGGGCCGCGTAAAGATGATATTTGTTATGCCACGACTAACCGTCAGGAGGCCGTGCGTACGCTGGCTGACGGGGCAGATGTTGTGCTGGTGGTGGGGTCGAAGAATTCCTCGAACTCCAACCGTCTTGCCGAACTGGCGCAGCGCGTCGGCGTACCTTCTTATCTGATTGATTCGGCGGCTGATATTCAGGAAAGCTGGCTGAAAGATGCGAAAAGCATCGGCGTGACCGCAGGCGCATCGGCACCGGATATTCTGGTGCAGGATGTGATCAGCAAGCTGAAAACTTTTGGTGGACTTGATGTCATCAACATCGAAGGGCGCGAAGAAAATATTGTATTTGAAGTGCCAAAAGAACTGCGTGTCGATGTGCGTCAGATCGACTGAGCGCAGAATCTGAATGAAAAACCGGCTCAATGTGGCCGGTTTTTTTATGTCTGCACTTTTATGGCATCAATGAGGCAGGAGTTTGAATAAATTTTGCGGCGAGCCGACCGTGGTAGTTTCCACATGCAGTAACGCGCCTTCCAGTGCATGCGGTGCATCGAGATTTTTGCGTGCCGAGGTGATAAACAGTTCTGTCATATCCGGACCGCCAAAGGTGCAACAACTGGGTTGTGTCACCGGCACCGGTTGCGTATCCAGCGTGAGCAGTTCACCCTGATTGATTTGCTGGCGAAGCAGGCATTTTGAGCCCCAGCAGGCGGTGATCAGCCAGCCATTCAGTGCCAGCGCAGAGCCATCAGGGATCTTATCACCCGAAGAAAAACAGGATATTTTCAGCGGATTGATGCGGCGGGCATTGGCGGAGAAGAAACGTTTCTTTTTGCTGTCTGCAAACCATACCTTGCCTTCATACCAGACCAGAGTATTGGTACACCCGACATTATCAAGCATCATTTCCGGTCTTTCTGTACCTGCCTCATAGCGGAACCATTCGCCGTTGTCCTTTTCTTCCTTTATATCCAGTGTGCCAAACCACAGTGAGCCATCAGGCGCAATGGCCGCTTCATTCGGACGCGTGCCTTCTGCGCCGGGATAATCACAAAGCTTCTGGCGGCTTTTCTGTTCGTAATCGTAGAGATGTATCCCGTCGACGGAAACCAGCAAAAACTGATTTCTTTTTTCGGTCAGCAACACGGCGCTGGTCAGTGCGGGGAGTTGATGAATTTCGGTTTGCCCGTTATCGGGCCAGTAACGCAGAACACGCTGAGCCAGAATATCGACCCAAAGCAAAGATTGTGTACGCTGGCACCAGACGGGGGTTTCACCCAATTCGGCTCGATAGTCGCCAATGGCAGTAATGTCGGACCGGAAAAATGCTGACATCGCAAAGATCTCCTGCAGGTTACAAATGAATAGAGCGGGTGACTGTCTGTATTCAGTCTAGTCTGGCTTTGGCCGTGGGGGATAGATGAAATGCTGTAAAAAGAAAGGGCCAGCCCGTCAATAAGACGTAAAGCCGGCCCCGGAAGTTCAGTCGTTAAGGCTTAGAAGTCGTAACGCAGACGGATCAGGTTCATATCACCGAGGTTATCGGTAGAAGAAGTGAACACATGTTCGTAATCTACACGGAAGCCGTAATCGAGCTGGAAGGACACACCCAGACCGTTATCAATACGCTGGTAATTACGGCCAGTCACATAGGTCAGACGGTCACCCATGAAGTATGGCTGAATGGTTTTAACGGCCAGCTGATTGATTGGGAAAGCATAACCCAGGAAATATTCCAGGCCGTAAGCGTCACCGGCGAAGAAGTGATCTTCAGTTTTCACGCCTGTTGTCAGGAAGTCATGGTAGTAACCGCCACCGAAGGACGCTGTCCAGTTGCCTGGCTTCCAGCTTAGTGCAGTACCGACAATGCTCTGGTTGTAATCTTTAGACGTGTTATCACCTGGATTTCTCATTTCTGCATCGGTGTAGTTGTACGCAGTACCCCAGGTCAGGTCTTTGGTGATGTGGTAATCGACACCGACAGAACCGCCGCCGTTACGTTTGTAACGCAGGCCATTTTTACCGGTCAGCAGTTCGCTGTCTTCGAACAAGTACGATGCGTAAACATCTGCGTCGCCGAAGGTGTTTTTATATTTCAACATCTTACGGGAACGGTAAGAACCATCGTAGTCACCGTTAACCCCATTGCCTGGTGCCTGGGCGAGCATGTCGTAATCCCAGATATCGGTTTTCGCACCCACCACATCGTAATAAACGCTGTTTTGCTGACCAAAGGTCAGCTGGCCGTAGGTTTTGCTTTTCAGACCGGTGTAGAGCATACGACGGCTGGTGTTATGCGCACCCTTCGCATAGTGATTATCCCAGCCAGTCAGGGCTGGAATATTTACACCCAATTCGTAGTAGTTAATCCAGCTGATGTCATCAAACAGATAATAATCAGCAGAGAAACGGAAACGCGTACCGCCATCAAAACCATTGGTTTTGTAGTTTTTCACACCGTTTTGGAACTGGAACTGCGGGCGAATACTGCCCCCGACCTGGAAGTTAAGACGGCTCAGCGGATCGTTTGGCTGTGGATCTTGTTTAAGCAGGGTAATTTCTGCGTGTGCAGCAAAGGAAGCTAAGCCAAATAAAAGACCTGCGGTCGCCACTTGTGTGACTTTGTTCAGTTTGAATTTCATGTTAAATCCCTGTGCCAATATACGGTTCTGAAAAATCAGCAACCAAATTGGCAATGTGTAGTTTTTATTTTTCCCTTACTGATGACTGTCTGGTAAGGGTGAAGACGCGCCATATGCAACCTGGCTACTCATTTTGACTGCCC
Organism: Rahnella sp. CFA14(1/10); assembly: GCF_004195095.1. Classification (NCBI taxonomy): domain Bacteria; kingdom Pseudomonadati; phylum Pseudomonadota; class Gammaproteobacteria; order Enterobacterales; family Yersiniaceae; genus Rahnella; species Rahnella sp. CFA14(1/10). Next base: position 94,121 of record NZ_SEWS01000005.1, read on the forward strand.
GTTAAATCAAATTTCTGCAGTTAAAATTAGGTGGCTATTTATTATCACAATCATTGATTTTATCAATATTATTTCATCATATATAATAAAAATTTAATGTTTTAGATCTAGGAAATGTTTTGTTAGCTGCTTATCTGTTAGCACCAAGAGGGTAAATAAGCTTTTTCAGTAACCATCATATTGGTCTTTCTTCTTTATTACATATTGTCAGACGGTGCCCTGCGCGGAAGTGATAAAATCAAAGTAGTGAGAGAGGCGGAAATAAGGAAGGGGACGCTGAAACTTATGCACTACATTGCATGGTTATGCGAGCCGCCTTAAAGTGGATGTTTTGGCTTTTTTTGCCCGTGAGTTCCGGTTCTGCCCGTCGTTTAACACAAAATCACAAAATGCGTAACCTGAAACCAGATGGCTTTTACTGATATTAACGGGCCTGTATCATAATTTTCTAATTATGAAGCAATTTTGCTGGCTCCCTGATCGCGGGGTCGATAACCTGATTCTGTTTCAAGACAGAACCACAATAAGAAGAGAGTAATTATGAGTAACGCTGATATTCGCATGGCCATTGTTGGCGCAGGGGGTCGTATGGGCCGCCAGCTGATTCAGGCCGTATCCGATGCCGGTGGTGTGGTGTTGGGCGCAGCGCTTGAACGTTCGGGTTCTTCCTTAGTCGGAACCGATGCGGGCGAACTGGCTGGCGTAGGGACGGCGGGCATCAAAGTGCATGATAATCTGGATTCCGTAGTCAATGACTTCGATATTCTGATCGACTTCACCCGTCCGGAAGGCACGCTGGCGCACCTTGAATTCTGCCAGAAACACCATAAAGGTATGATTATCGGCACTACAGGCTTTGATGACGCCGGTAAGGCTGCAATTAAACAAGCCTCTGAGGTTATTCCGGTGGTTTTTGCGGCCAACTTCAGCGTGGGTGTAAACGTTGTCCTCAAGCTGCTGGAAAAAGCGGCCAAAGTTATGGGCGACTATACCGATATTGAAATTGTCGAAGCGCACCACCGTCATAAAGTTGATGCACCATCGGGTACGGCGCTGGCAATGGGCGAAGTGATTGCTGATGCGTTAGGGCGTGACCTCAAGGATTGTGCGGTGTATGCCCGTGAAGGCCATACCGGCGAGCGTGATCCCAAAAGTATTGGTTTTGCCACCCTCCGTGCCGGCGATATCGTGGGTGAACATACTGCCATGTTTGCCGATATCGGTGAGCGTGTGGAGATTACCCACAAGGCTTCCAGCCGCATGACTTTCGCAAAGGGTGCAGTTCGTGCAGGAAAATGGCTTTCCTCGCATAAAAGTGGTCTTTATGACATGCGGGATGTCCTGGGTTTGGATGATTTGTAGTAAATGGTTTAGATGTGATGTGGTTGTTTTGGTCATAATCTTTTGATAAAAGGGCAGTTCCTTGATTGCCCTTCTCTTTTTATATGAAAAGAGTGGTTTGAGTTTATTTTCTTTAATTAACCTTCTTTTTATATCTTTTCCTCTGTTTTCAGAAGGGCTATTGTTTGTTTTTTGTACATCCCCGTGATTCCTGCCTGTAACACTTCCTTGTTCCTCGTCATTTTTCAGACATCCTCCTCCGCAAACGGTTACTATAGTTACTTAGACTGTATTTTTATGGCAGTGAAAGCCTGTTTTCATTGAGTTGTGCGAAAAACAGAGAAATGTTGGCGCTTTTGGTAGACAAACCCGGCTGCCATCATTAGAATGCGCGCAATTTGCCAAAAATTGGCTTCGGGAGCGATTTTTGCATTGATTTAGATCGGGTTATCTGAATTAATATGCAGATATTGTGATTTATTATTCTTGGAGGATGCTTTGATAAAGTCAGCGCTATTGGTTCTGGAAGACGGAACCCAATTCCACGGTCGGGCCATCGGGGCAGAAGGGTCGGCAGTGGGGGAAGTGGTCTTCAATACGTCGATGACCGGTTATCAAGAAATCCTCACTGATCCTTCCTATTCCCGCCAGATTGTCACTCTCACTTATCCCCATATCGGTAATGTCGGCACCAATGCCGCTGATGAAGAATCCTCCGCAGTACACGCTCAAGGTCTGGTCATTCGCGATTTACCCCTGATTGCCAGCAACTACCGCAGTGAAGAAAATCTTTCTGATTACCTCAAGCGCAACAACATCGTTGCCATCGCCGATATTGATACCCGCAAGCTTACCCGTCTGTTGCGTGAAAAAGGCGCACAGAACGGCTGTATTATCGCGGGCGATTCACCGGATGCAGAACTGGCGCTGCAAAAAGCTAAAGCCTTCCCCGGCCTGAAAGGCATGGATCTGGCGAAAGAAGTGACGACCAGCGAATCATACAGCTGGCAACAAGGCAGCTGGACGCTGGAAGACGAACTGCCTGCAGCAAAGGAAGCCGAAGATCTGCCATTCCACGTGGTGGCTTACGATTACGGTGCGAAACGCAATATCCTGCGCATGCTGGTCGATCGCGGTTGCCGCCTGACAGTGGTTCCGGCGCAGACTCCGGCGGCTGACGTGCTGAAGCTGAATCCGGACGGTATTTTCCTGTCCAATGGTCCGGGCGATCCGGAGCCTTGCGACTACGCTATCGCGGCCATCAAAACCTTCCTGGAAACCGACATTCCTGTCTTCGGTATCTGCCTCGGCCATCAGTTACTGGCTCTCGCCAGCGGTGCGAAGACCGTGAAAATGAAACTCGGTCACCACGGCGGTAACCACCCGGTAAAAGATCTCGATAAAGATATCGTGATGATTACCGCACAGAACCACGGCTTTGCAGTTGATGAATCTGACCTGCCAGCCAATCTGCGCGTGACGCACAAATCATTGTTTGACCATACGGTGCAGGGTATACACCGTACCGATAAAGCGGCTTTCAGCTTCCAGGGGCATCCGGAAGCGAGCCCGGGCCCGCACGATGCGGCACCGCTGTTTGACCACTTTATTGAACTGATTGAAGCTTTCCGCACAAACAACGCCAGATAACAGGAGCGAATAAAAAATGCCAAAACGTACAGACATAAAAAGCATCCTGATTCTGGGCGCCGGTCCGATTGTTATCGGCCAGGCTTGTGAATTTGACTACTCCGGCGCGCAGGCGTGTAAAGCGCTGCGTGAAGAGGGTTACCGCGTTATTCTGGTGAACTCCAACCCTGCGACCATCATGACCGACCCTGAAATGGCCGATGCGACTTACATCGAGCCAATTCACTGGGAAGTGGTGCGCAAGATTATTGAAAAAGAACGTCCCGATGCCGTGCTGCCGACCATGGGCGGTCAGACCGCACTGAACTGTGCACTGGAACTGGAACGTCAGGGCGTGCTGGAAGAATTCGGCGTGACCATGATTGGCGCGACCGCAGACGCCATTGACAAGGCCGAAGACCGTCGCCGTTTCGACGTGGCAATGAAAAAAATCGGTCTCGATACCGCACGTTCTGGCATTGCACACACGATGGAAGAAGCGCTGGCGGTTGCCGCTGACGTGGGCTTTCCGTGCATTATCCGTCCTTCCTTTACCATGGGCGGTACCGGTGGCGGTATTGCGTACAACCGTGAAGAATTCGAAGAGATTTGTGAACGCGGTCTGGATCTCTCCCCGACCAAAGAGCTGCTGATTGATGAGTCGCTGATTGGCTGGAAAGAGTACGAGATGGAAGTGGTGCGTGATAAAAACGACAACTGCATCATCGTCTGTTCCATTGAAAACTTCGATGCAATGGGTATCCACACCGGTGACTCCATCACCGTAGCGCCGGCGCAGACCCTGACCGACAAAGAATACCAAATCATGCGTAACGCCTCGATGGCGGTGCTGCGTGAAATCGGCGTCGAAACCGGCGGTTCCAACGTTCAGTTCTCGGTGAATCCAAAAAATGGCCGTCTGATTGTTATCGAAATGAACCCGCGCGTATCCCGTTCTTCAGCACTGGCTTCCAAAGCGACCGGCTTCCCGATTGCCAAAGTGGCGGCGAAACTGGCGGTAGGTTATACCCTCGATGAGCTGATGAACGATATCACCGGCGGCAAAACGCCCGCGTCGTTCGAACCTTCTATCGACTACGTTGTGACTAAAATTCCTCGCTTCAACTTCGAGAAATTCGCCGGTGCTAATGACCGTCTGACCACTCAGATGAAATCTGTTGGTGAAGTGATGGCAATTGGCCGTACGCAGCAGGAGTCTCTGCAAAAAGCGTTACGCGGTCTGGAAGTGGGTGCGAGCGGTTTCGACCCGAAAGTCAGCCTGGATGACCCGGAAGCACTGACCAAAATCCGTCGCGAACTGAAAGAAGCCGGTGCCGAGCGTATCTGGTACATCGCGGATGCCTTCCGTGCCGGGATGTCCGTTGACGGTATCTTCAATCTGACCAACGTGGACCGCTGGTTCCTGGTACAAATTGAAGAACTGGTGAAACTGGAAAATGAAGTGGCCGAAGGTGGCTTCAATATTCTGACCCAGGACTATCTGCGTATGCTCAAACGCAAAGGCTTTGCGGACCTGCGTCTGGCGAAGCTGGTCGGCGTGTCAGAAAGTGAAGTGCGCAAACTGCGTCACAAATACAACCTGCATCCGGTTTACAAACGTGTGGATACCTGTGCGGCGGAATTCTCAACCGATACCGCGTACATGTATTCAACGTATGAAGAAGAGTGCGAGTCTAACCCGACCAATGACAAACCGAAAATTATGGTACTGGGCGGTGGTCCTAACCGCATTGGGCAGGGGATTGAGTTCGACTATTGCTGCGTACACGCCTCACTGGCGCTGCGCGAAGACGGTTACGAAACCATTATGGTTAACTGTAACCCGGAAACGGTATCTACCGATTATGACACCTCGGATCGTCTGTACTTCGAATCCGTGACTCTTGAAGATGTGCTGGAAATCGTGCGTATCGAACAGCCGAAAGGCGTGATTGTGCAGTACGGTGGTCAGACCCCGCTGAAACTGGCGCGTGAACTGGAAGCCGCTGGTGTGCCAATTATCGGCACCAGCCCGGATGCGATTGACCGCGCTGAAGACCGCGAACGTTTCCAGCAGGCGGTTAACCGTCTGGGACTGAAACAGCCAGCCAATGCCACAGTGGCGACTATCGAGCAGGCTGTTGAGAAAGCCGCCGGTATCGGCTATCCGCTGGTGGTGCGTCCGTCCTATGTGCTGGGCGGACGTGCAATGGAAATCGTCTATGACGAAATCGACCTGCGCCGTTATTTCCAGAACGCTGTCAGCGTGTCGAACGATGCGCCGGTGCTGCTGGACCGCTTCCTTGACGATGCCGTAGAAGTTGATGTTGACGCGATCTGCGACGGAGAGCGCGTGCTGATTGGTGGCATCATGGAGCACATCGAACAGGCGGGCGTACACTCCGGTGACTCTGCGTGTTCACTGCCATGCTATACACTGAGCCAGGAAATTCAGGATGTGATGCGCCGGCAGGTTGAGAAACTGGCTTTTGAACTGAGCGTACGTGGCCTGATGAATGTCCAGTTCGCGGTGAAGAATAACGAAGTCTACCTGATTGAAGTGAACCCGCGTGCTGCGCGTACGGTTCCGTTTGTCTCCAAAGCCACTGGTGTGGCGCTGGCGAAAGTTGCCGCGCGCGTAATGGCAGGGCAGACGCTGACAGAGCAGGGTATTACTGAAGAAGTGATCCCGCCTTACTACTCTGTCAAAGAAGTGGTGTTGCCGTTCAATAAATTCCCAGGTGTTGACCCGATTCTGGGGCCGGAAATGCGTTCTACCGGTGAAGTCATGGGCGTTGGCCGTACTTTTGCCGAAGCCTTTGCCAAAGCGCAGCTGGGCAGCAATTCCGGTATGAAGAAAGCCGGTCGCGCACTGTTGTCGGTTCGTGAAGGCGACAAAGGCCGCGTGGTGGATCTGGCCGCTAAACTGCTGAAACGTGGTTTTGAGCTGGATGCAACACACGGTACGGCGGTGGTATTGGGCGAAGCCGGGATTAACCCGCGTCTGGTTAATAAGGTGCATGAAGGTCGTCCGCATATTCAGGACCGTATCAAGAACGGCGAATATGTGTATATCGTCAACACCACGGCAGGACGGCAGGCGATTGAAGACTCCAAGCTTATCCGGCGTAGTGCGCTGCAATACAAAGTGCATTATGACACGACGCTGAATGGCGGTTTCGCGACAGCGATGGCATTGTCTTCTGACCCGACTGAACAGGTGATTTCAGTGCAGGAAATGCACGCGAAAATCAAAGGTTAATGGCATCATTGTTTTATAAAGGCGTGGCGAAAGCTGCGCCTTTTTCTTTTATACCCGTCATACTTTAATTCGCAGATGCGTTAGTTACATCCGGTCCCCCGAATCACTTATCTGAATAAGCTCATCGGATCCCATCACTTGCTGCCTTCCTGCGAATCGAATTATTTGGGTATAACGGTTGGAGTTTTATCCGGAAAGCCCAAAATTGCGTATGCTGAAGTAAAGCTAATAAGACAAGAGACCTGCATGATTTTAATAATTTACGCCCATCCTTATCCGCGCCATTCCCGGGCCAACCAGGGGCTGCTCTCAGCAGTCAGCGATTTACCTGATGTCGAAGTGCGTTCGCTCTACGACCTCTATCCTGATTTCAATATCGATATCACTGCTGAACAGAAAGCCGTTGAACGCGCGGATCTGGTGGTTTTCCAGCATCCGATCCAGTGGTACAGCCTGCCGCCATTGATGAAACTGTGGATAGACAAAGTGCTCGAACACGGCTGGGCGTATGGTCATGAAGGCAATGCACTGAACGGTAAACATTGTCTGTGGGCCGTGACAACGGGCGGTAATGAGCATCATTTTGAACTGGGTGATCATCCTGATTTTGACGTGCTGGCGCAGCCGTTGCAGGCGACGGCCATTTATTGCGGCATGCACTGGCTGCCGTATTTTGCCGTGCACAACACGTTCATTTGCGATGAAGTGGCGCTCAAGGCTGCGGGCGAAGAATATCGTCGCCGTTTAACCGCCTGTCTGAGTCTGAAGGAAGGCTGCCCGCCGGAGGTGAGTCTTGGATAACCATAACCTGATGATCGAAGGGCTCATTTATCTGGGCTCGGCGGCGCTGTTTGTGCCCATCGCAGTGCGTCTTGGACTGGGGTCGGTGCTGGGCTACCTGATTGCGGGCTGCATTATTGGCCCATGGGGGCTGAAACTGGTGTCGGATGCGGAGTCAATTCTGACCTTCGCAGAAATTGGTGTGGTGCTGATGCTGTTTGTCATCGGCCTGGAGCTGGACCCTAAACGGTTATGGACGATGCGGGCTTCGGTTTTTGGCGGCGGCAGCATTCAGATGGTGGGTTGCGGTGCGGTGCTCAGCGTATTTTGTTATTTCCTCGGGCTGGACTGGAAAATTGCACTGCTGATCGGCCTGACGCTGGCACTTTCCTCCACGGCAATTGCCATGCAGGCGATGAGTGAACGCAGTCTGACGCCTTCTCCGCTTGGCCGCAGCGCCTTTGCGGTATTGCTGTTTCAGGATATCGCCGCGATCCCGCTGGTAGCGATGATCCCGTTACTGGCGAGTACCGGTGAAGCTACAACGCTGATGAGCTTTGGCCTGTCGGCGGCCAAAGTGGCCGGTGCGCTGGTACTTGTGGTGTTGCTCGGACGCTACGTGACCCGGCCATTGCTGCACTTTGTCGCACGCTCAGGCATGCGTGAAGTGTTCAGTGCCGTTGCGCTGTTTTTGGTCTTCGGCTTCGGCATTTTGCTGGAAATGGCCGGTATGTCGATGGCAATGGGCGCATTTCTGGCAGGTGTATTGCTGGCAAGTTCTGAATACCGCCACGCACTGGAAAGCGATATTCAGCCGTTCAAGGGCCTGCTCCTCGGGCTGTTCTTTATCGGCGTCGGCATGTCCATCGATTTTGGCACGCTGGTCCATCAGCCGCTGCTGATCGCCACATTGCTGGTGGGTTTTATGGCACTGAAAGCCGCTTTACTTTGGCTGATCGCGCCCTGGTTGGGCGTGCCGAAAAAGCAGCGTGGGCTGTTTGCCATCTTAATCGGGCAAGGCAGTGAGTTTGCATTCGTGATTTTCAGCACCGCACAAATGGCCGGTGTGTTACCGGTGGCGTGGTCGAAATCCCTGACGCTGGCGGTGGCACTTTCCATGGCGGTAACGCCGTTACTGCTGGTGCTGTCGGCCCGTCTTGAGCGTAATGCGCCGAAAGATGATCGCCCTCATGACACCATTGATGACGAAAATGCACAGGTGATTATTGCCGGTTTCGGGCGTTTTGGTCAGATTGCCGGTCGTTTGTTGCTGGCTAATAACGTTCACACGGTGGTATTAGATCACGATCCGGATCACATTGAAACGCTGCGTAAATTTGGCACCAAAGTATTTTACGGCGATGCCACGCGCGTTGATTTGCTCGAATCTGCCGGTGCCGCCCAGGCCAAAGTGCTTATTAACGCCATCGATGATGTGGAAGCCAATCTTCAGCTGACGGCGCTGGCGAAAGAGCATTTCCCGAATCTGAAAGTGATTGCCCGCGCCCGCGATGTCGATCACTGGTACCAGTTGCGTCAGTTGGGTGTTGAAGCGCCGGAACGTGAACTGTTTGAAGGCTCCCTGCGCGTTGGCCGCGATGTTCTGGAAGTGCTGGGGCTGGATGCGTATGAAGCCCGTGAAAAAGCCGATCTGTTCCGTCGTTATAATCTGAAAATGCTGGAAGCTACCCTTGGAAATTACGAAGATACCGAATTCCGTATCGCCAGTATGCAGCGTGCGAAAGACATGCTGACAGCCGCCATCGAGCAGGATCAGGTTCGCCTGGCTTCCGGTCAGCAACAGGGCTGGCGTGGCAGTATTGACGGCAAAGCGCCTGAGAAAGAGGTGATTGAAGCGAAAGGTTAAGCCGCCTGTTAAAACACAAAACCGGTGCCTGACGCACCGGTTTTTTCCTTTCCGGACTCAGCTCAGTGCGACTTTAATGCCTAAACCGATCAGCACACCGCCCAGCAGTTTATCGATAAGTTTCTGAGCTTTCGCCAGACCACGACGTACCGGCGGGCTCTGGATAAGCAAAGCCAGCGACGGCCACCAGATAGCCGACAAACCGACGATAATCGAGGCGTACCACAGCTTTTCCCCGAAGGTGGAATTGATCTGCAAGACCTGCGTGAACATCGCCAGGAAGAATAATGTTGCCTTAGGATTTAGCAGGTTACACAGATAACCCTGCATGAACGCTACGCGCAATTTCACCTGCTGTGGCTCAATCCCGTCGAGGTTCATTTTGCTGTTGCTGCGTGAGAATAACGCCTGAATACCGACCCAGATCAGATATGCCGCACCGATGTATTTCAGCAAATTGAATAACCACGGCGTGGTGGTAATCACCACTGCCAGACCGGCCACACAGTAAGACATGTGTGTAATCACGCCGCAAATTACGCCCAGTGACGTCGTGAGTGCCGCGATGCGCGGATAGCGGGCCGCATTTTTGATGACCAGAAAGAAATCAGGACCGGGAGAAAGCATGCCGAGGAAGGCAATACTGGCAACAAAAAGGGTGGTTTCAAGCATGAAAATAACCGTCGTCAATGTTCGGAGCAAAAGAAGGCGGCATGATACGCCAATCCTCAGTAAGTTAAATCACTCTTATTGCTTTTTTTGCGGGCGGTGAATGGTATGCAGGATCCGGTCATAGAATACCCGGTGCGCGAAAGCCCCGGAGCGCATCATCAACGTGAAATTACCCGGTTGTGCATCGAATGTGCCCTGATGCTGTTGCAGCACGGCGCCGAAAGTATGCTGGTTGAACAGCTATCGGCGAGGCTTGGCGTCGCGCTGGGAATGGACAGGGTGGAAAGTTCGATCTCCGCCAATGCGATTGTGCTCAGCACGCTAAGCGGCGGTTACTGTCTTACCTCGACGCGAAAAAATATCGACCGCGGGATCAACATGCAGGTTGTGACCGAAGTCCAGCATACGGTGATCCTGGCTGAGCATAAGCTGCTCGACAGTGCGCTGGTGGCAAAACGTCTGCATAGAATCAAACCGCTGCGCTATCCGCGCTGGCTGATGGTATTGATGGTGGCGCTCTCCTGCGGGTGCTTCAGCAAACTTAATGGTGGCGGCTGGGATGCGTTCACGGTCACTTTTTTCGCCAGTGGCATCGCCATGGCCGTACGCCAGAGCCTCACTGCGCGGCATATGAATCCGCTGATCAACTTTTGCTGTACGGCATTTGTGGCGACTTCGGTTTCAGGATTGCTGTTGCGGCTGGACGTTTTCCATCAGTCATCAAACGTCGCGATGGCTGCCAGTGTGTTACTGCTGGTACCGGGTTTTCCATTGATTAATGCCGTGGCGGACATGTTCAAAGGCCATGTGAATACCGGTCTGGCGCGCTGGGCGATGGCCAGCCTGCTGACTCTGGCGACTTGCATCGGCGTGGTCATGGCAATGGCATTGTGGGATCTGCGGGGGTGGTCATGAGTCTTTTATGGGCACTGATCCAGGATATGCTTTTTGCCGCCGTGCCTGCACTGGGCTTTGCGATGGTGTTTAATGTACCCCCGCGGGCATTGCGGTATTGCGCGCTGCTCGGTGCGCTTGGCCACGGTACACGGATGATGCTTATTCATGGCGGGATGAACATCGAGTGGGCCTCCCTGCTGGCGGCTATACTGATTGGTATTCTGGGCATTCGCTGGTCACGCTGGTTACTGGCACATCCTAAAGTTTTCACCGTTGCCGCCGTTATCCCGATGTTCCCCGGTATTTCTGCCTACACGGCGATGATCTCTGTGGTGGAAATTTCGCATCTGGGCTACAGCGAAGCGTTAGTGTCGTCGGCACTTACCCATTTTCTGAAAGCCAGCTTTATCGTGGGGGCATTATCTATCGGATTATCATTACCGGGATTATGGCTGTACCGTAAACGCCCCGGTGTGTAAGCACTGTTGTACAACGGGGATAGGCAATACAACAAGCCAACGTATGGCTCAGCATTTTCGACTGGATTACAGCGAAATTTTCCGGTTTTTGAACCTGCTTTACCGCCGGAACTGGTACTTCTGTCGGAGAATATCCCGGCAGGGTAAGAGCTCTCTTATATCTTTGTAAAGCGCCCGTCTCCCTATCGACGGCTGATGGGGCTTTCCGTATAGTGGCAGCTCTTTTTTGGGGTCACGCACAAATTCTTTTTCTACACAGGGCATCACAATGATTATTAGCCTGATCGCCGCACTGGCGACCGATCGCGTTATTGGCATGGAAAACGCTATGCCTTGGCATTTACCTGGTGATCTGGCCTGGTTTAAGCGTAATACGCTCAATAAACCCGTCATCATGGGACGCAAGACGTTTGAGTCAATCGGACGCCCGTTACCAGGCCGGCTGAATATTGTCATCAGCTCTAAACCGGGTGAGCATGAAGGCGTGACCTGGGTGACGTCTGTTGAGGCTGCACTGGCTGCTGCCGGTGACGTGGAAGAAGTGATGGTAATGGGCGGTGGCCGTGTCTATGAGCAGTTGCTGCCGAAGGCCAACCGTTTATATCTGACTCACATCGATGCCGAAGTGGAAGGGGATACGCATTTCCCTGATTATGAGCCGGATGACTGGGAAAGCACATTCAGCGAATTCCACGATGCGGATGAGCAGAATTCTCACGGTTATTGTTTCGAAATTCTTGATCGCCGCGCCTGATGCTATGGCAGCGTGAAATAAAAAGGCACCTTTCTCAGGTGCCTTTTTGCTGTCTGTATACCCGCTGTTTGCTTACACAGCCTTTGGGATCTCAGAGTGCTGTTTTTCGCTCTGGCGGTTTGAAGGCTGAGTGAAATAAGTTTTGTCTTCCCAGCGCAACATCGTCAGGTCACCGCCCCAGCAGCAACCGGTATCCAGCGCATAAATGCCTTCCGGCGCGCCTTTCCCTTCCAGAGATGCCCAGTGTCCGAATGCGATACTGTATCCTGCTTCCTGTAAAGGACCCGGAATATCAAACCAGGGTTTCAGCGGCTTCGGCGCGTTTTCCGGGGTATCTTTGCAGATCATATCCAGCTGTCCGTTCGGGAAGCAGTAACGCATGCGGGTGAAAGCGTTGGTGCTGAAACGCAAACGTGCCAGACCGGTCAGGTCAGGATGCCAGTTGTTCGGCATATCACCATACATCGCATCAAGAAACAGCGGATAGGTATCGCTGCTCAATACGGCTTCCACTTCACGGGCGCACATTTTGGCGGTGTCGAGATCCCATTGCGGCGTGATCCCCGCGTGGGCCATGACCAGTTTCAGATCTTCATCAACCTGCATGACCGGCTGGCGGCGTAACCAGTTGAGCAGTTCGTCAGCGTCTTCGGCTTCAAGCAGAGGAGTGATGCGGTCTTTCGGTTTGTTGAAACTGATCCCGGCATAAACCGCCAGCAGATGCAGATCATGGTTACCGAGCACCATCCGGACACAATCCCCCAGGCCGCTGACAAAACGCAGCACTTCAAGCGAGGACGGACCGCGGGCGACCAAATCACCTGTCAGCCAAAGGACATCTTTTTGCGGATTAAAATCCACCTGCGCTAACAGCGCCTTGAGTTCATCGATGCAGCCGTGAACATCACCAATAAGATATGTCGACATGAGGATTAATTTATCAGCGTAGGGATGGCGAGCCGGAAGACCGGAACAGGCACACGGAAGGTTTCACCGTCTTGTGTGACCATTTCATAATGGCCTTCCATCGTGCCCAGCGGCGTTTCTAAAATGGCACCGCTGGTGTAGTGAAATTCATTGCCGGGCAGGATCAGCGGTTGTTCACCGATAACCCCTTCGCCCTGGACTTCAGTCTGACGGCCGTTACTGTTAGTGATCAACCAGTAACGGCGGAGCAGTTGCACACTAAAACGCCCCAGATTGCGGATGGTAATGGTGTAAGCGAAGACAAAACGTTCTTCTTCGGGTATCGACTGTGACTCAACGTAGATACTTTGCACCTGAACACAAACGCGGGGCGAATTAAGCATAGCGCTACTCCTGAAGTTCCGGGGTTTTAGGTCGTGTTGATAACCAGTTAGCCAGTTTACAAAATTGTTCTACTGAAATATTTTCAGCACGCATGCTGAGATCTAAGCCCAGTTCGGTCATTTGCTCAGGAGTGAACAGATGGCCGAGGCTGTTGCGCACAGTTTTACGACGCTGGTTAAAAGCATCGGTGGTCAGACGGCTCAGAATACGAATATCCGGTACCGGGTACGGGATCACTTCATGTGGCACTAAACGTACCACCGCCGATTCGACTTTAGGCGCCGGTGTAAAGGATTCCGGCGGTACTTCCAGAACCGGGATCACATTACAGTAATATTGTGCCATGACCGTTAAGCGACCATACGCCTTGCTGTTCGGCCCTGCAACCAGACGGTTAACCACTTCCTTTTGCAACATAAAGTGCATGTCTTTAATGGCATTCGTATAGGTGAAGAGGTGGAACATCAGCGGTGTGGAAATATTGTACGGCAAGTTGCCAAACACGCGCAGCGGTTGACCGAGTTCTTCTGACAACTCGCCAAAATTGATTTTCATCGCATCAGACTGGATAACCCGCAATTTGCCCTGAAATTTCGGATTGGTTTCCAGCCGCGCAGCCAGATCGCGGTCAAGTTCGATAACCGTCATGCTGTCCAGGCGTGAAGCAACAGGCTCAGTTAATGCCGCCAGACCCGGACCGATTTCAACGACAGCCTCGCCCGGCATAGGGTGAATGGCCGACACGATGCTATCGATAACAAATTGATCGGTTAAGAAGTTTTGCCCAAAACGTTTACGGGCAAAGTGACCTTGGTGGACTCTACTATTCATTGTTGTTATTTATCGTTGCTGTTATTTGCCATATGGATGGCGAGATTTATTGCTGTCTTGAAACTGCCCGCATCGGCGGTGCCGGTGGCGGCGAGTTCAAGGGCGGTACCGTGATCAACGGAAGTCCGGATAAAAGGCAGGCCGAGTGTGATATTCACTGCACGACCAAATCCCTGATATTTTAGCACCGGAAGGCCCTGATCGTGATACATCGATAAAACAGCATCGGCATGTTGCAGATATTTAGGCTGGAATAACGTATCAGCGGGCAGCGGGCCGATGAGATTCATTCCTTGCTGGCGCAGTTCGTCCAGTGCTGGAATGATAATGTCGATCTCTTCGTGCCCCATGTGGCCACCTTCGCCCGCATGTGGATTCAGACCACACACATAAATTTGCGGCTCGGTAATACCAAATTTCGTTTTCAGATCATGATGCAAAATAGTGATTACTTCATGCAGACACTGGCGGGTAATCGCGGCCGGCACTGCCAGCAGAGGCAAGTGCGTCGTCGCCAGCGCAACGCGCAATTCTTCAGTTGCCAGCATCATCACAACACGGTCGCAATGGCTGCGATCGGCGAAGAATTCGGTATGACCGATGAAAGGAATGCCGGCATCGTTGATAATGCTTTTTTGAACCGGGCCGGTGATCAGTGCGGCGAATTCGCCACTGATCGCACCGTCGCAGGCGCGTGTCAGCGTTTCCACCACGTAAGGCGCATTGGCTACGTCAAGTTTACCCGCCGTCACCGGCACGGCGAGTTTCACTGGCAAAATGGTCAATGTGCCCGCAGCCTGCGGCTCTGGCGGACGCGCTTTCTGATAATCTTGCAAACGGATATTCAGGCCAAGTTTAGCGGCACGCTCAAGCAGTAAGGCCGGATCGGCACAGACCACTAACTCAACAGGCCATGCCTGCTGAGCCAGCGCCAGCACCAGATCCGGCCCAACCCCGGCGGGTTCGCCGGGGGTAATGACCACAGATTTTGTCACGGAAGTATTATTTTCCATTCCCGTCCATAATTTTCACATAGGCTTCAGCACGTTGTTCCTGCATCCACGTCTGGGCTTCTTCCGCAAATTTGCGGTTGAACAGCATACGGTAAGCACGTTCTTTCTGCGCCGCATCTGTTTTATCAACCTGGCGGGTGTCGAGAAGTTGGATCAAATGCCAGCCGAACGAAGAGTGAACAGGTGCACTGATTTCGCCTTTTTTCAGGTTCATCAACGCATCACGGAACGCAGGATCGTACATGTCTGGTGACGCCCAACCTAAATCGCCGCCCTGATTGGCAGAACCCGGATCCTGAGAAAGCTGTTTAGCTTCATCAGCGAATGTGGCTTTACCGCTCTTGATATCAGCTGCAACCTGTTCCAGCTTCGCACGCGCCTGCGCGTCTGTCATCACGACAGAAGGTTTCAGCAGGATGTGACGGGCATGAACCTCGGTGACAGAAACCGTTTTATTGTCGCCACGGATATCGTTCACTTTCAGAATGTGGAAGCCCACACCTGAACGGATAGGGCCAATAATCTGACCTTTCTGTGCAGTGCTTAACGCCTGAGCAAAGAGGGAAGGCAGTTCCTGCAATTTGCCCCAACCCATGTTGCCGCCTTTCAGCGCCTGGGAATCAGCCGAGTAGGTGATAGCCAGTTTGCCGAAGTCCGCACCATTGTTCAGATCAGCGACAATTTTCTTCGCCAGCTGCTCTGCAGAATCAACCTGATCCTGAGTCGGATTTTCCGGCAGCGGAAGGAGAATGTGGCTGAGATTAAACTCAGCACCGCTGCCATTCTGAGCCGCAACCTGTTTGGCAAGTTGCTCCACTTCCTGAGGCAGAATGGTGACACGGCGACGCACTTCACTGTTCCGTACTTCGCTGATGATCATTTCCTTGCGGATCTGAGTACGGTAAGTGTTGTAGTTCATCCCGTCATACGCCAGACGGCTGCGCAGTTGATCAACGGAAATGTTGTTTTGCTGTGCAATACCGGCAATGGCTTTATCAACGTCCTGATCGGTTGGCGTGATGCCCATGCGGGTCGCCATCTGCAACTGGATCTGGTCCATGATCAAACGATCGAGGATTTGATGACGCAGAGTCGCATCATCCGGTAACTGTTGATTAGCCTGCTTTGCCTGCTGCTTTACAGAATTAAACAAGCCATCTACGTCACTTTGTAATACGACGCCGTTATTTACGACGGCGGCTACTTTATCAACTTCCTGAGGGGCAGCAAACGCAGTGCTGGCACAAAGCGTCACGCCGAGGAGAAGTGTTCTCCAGTTCTTCATACTTTTTCCATTTGTCTAATCCGCAAGCGCGGGTTTCAAGTTCACTGAGTTCGTCGTGTCTTCACGAAATGAATCGTGTTTCGGGCTTAGAAAGCGCGTTGATAAGGCAGTATGCCGCGTGACAACATTTCTTTCGTTCCGAGGGTTTGATTGTTACCCAGGCCTCTAAGTTCAATATTGAAACCAATCTTATTATCGTACTTACTTTCTGACTTAACCGTATCGTAGTTGGTGATCTTACGTTCGTAGCCAACGTTGACAGCCCAGCAACAGGTATTGTATTGCAAGCCAATCAGCTGATCGGCAGGTTGTTGCGCTTTGGTGTCGTAATAGTACGCACCCACGATCGCCCAGCGGTCAGCAATCGGCCAACTGGCTATGCCGCCAACTTGCGAAATACCGTCCTGATAACCCGGGTTGGTGACGTTAGGTAACGTCGCCTGAATATATTCCGGGCTGGCATAACGGTAGCTCAGCTGAACCATTCTTTCTGAGTCTGCACGATACTCCAGCACAGCATCGCCTAAAGCCAGCGCATCCAGACGGGTGTCATACTGTACGCCCCCACGAATACCCCAGAAATTGTTGATTTTGTAGTAGCTGTCACCGGCCCACACCAGGCTGCCCGTATCATTATTTTTATCCAGTACGCTATCAACGTCACCGGTACGTGGCGGCTGGAAGTAATAAATCTGACCGGCAGACGCATTAAAGCGCTCTTCCAGATTTTCGTCATAGATACGGGTGGTTAAACCGCTCGCCACCTGGTTTGCAGAGGCAATACGGTCAAGACCACTGTAGCTTTTATCACGGAACAGGCCCGTGTAGTCGGACTGTAGCAGCGTCGAGTCATAGGTATTGACCGAGCTCTGGTTACGGTACGGGATATACAGGTACTGCACGCGCGGTTCGAGGGTCTGGGTGTAGTCACTGTTCCAGTCCATCGTCCGGTCAAATACCATTTTGCCGTCGCTTTTAAACTCAGGCATCACACGGTTCACGGAAGAACGCAGTTTGGTATTCGGATTGTTATCATAATATGCGTCCGGAATATCCTGCTGATAGTGGGTCGCCATCAGCTTCACTTCGTTATCCAGACTTCCCCAGCCATTACTGAGTGGCAGGCTGAGCGTTGGTTCGAAGTGAGTACGTACTGCTTCCGGATTGTCAGGGTTTACGCTGGTGAATTTGACCGCCTGACCGTACAGATGCAGGTCAAACGGACCCACATCATTTTTGTAATAGTTAATGTCCAGCTGTGGCTGAGCACGGTAAGCGTTGGTGTTACCGAAATCAGAGAATACCTGGAACTGCTTACTGGCCAGTGTGACGTCCCAGTTTTGGTTGGCGTAACCTACGCTGAATTTTTGCGTGGAATAGCCGTCAGTACTGGAACCGTATTTCGAATCGAAATCGGTGAAGTAGTAAGGGTCACTGACCTTGGTGTAGTCGATGTTGAAACGCCATACCTGATCGTATACACCGGCATGTCGCCAGTAATACATCCAGCGCTTGGTTTTATCGCTGGTACGGTTTTCATCGGCAACATACTGCTCGTCAATTTTCTTATCATTGCCGAGATAATCGAATTCCATCAGACCTGCACCGGCAACGGTCAGGTAGCGGAATTCATTCTGCAATTGCAGACCACGGTTGCTCATGTAATTTGGCGTGATCGTGGCGTCGTAGTTTGGCGCAATGTTCCAGTAATAAGGAACGGTGACGCCAAAGCCATTATTGCTGCTGTAGTTGGCGTTCGGGATAAGGAAACCGGAACGACGCTTATTACCAATCGGCAACTGCATGTACGGGCTGTAGAACACCGGCACCGGACCAATATGGAAGCGGGCATTCCAGATTTCAGCGACTTCTTCCTGACGATCCTGAATCACTTCAGAACCCACGACGCTCCAGCTGTTATCGCCAGGCAAACAGGTGGTAAATGTACCGTTATCCATAATAGTGTAACGGTTATTGTCACGCTGCTTCATCTTGTCAGCCTGACCCCGTCCCTGACGGCCGACCATCTGGTAGTCGCCATCCTGAACGTCAGTATCTTTGGTGGTCAGGTTCGCAAAGCCTTTCGGGCCATTCAGCTTGATTTGGTTATCGTTATAACGCACGTTGCCGATCGCAGTAGCGGTTCGGGTCGGGGTGGGCTGATTAGGATTGGCGATTTGATTAAGCTGAACCTGATCAGCATCCAGCGTGCTGTTACCCTGGACAACGTTAACGTTGCCACTAAACAGCGCACTGTCAGGGTAGTTGCCGGTCGCCTTATCGGCGTTGATGGTCACAGGCAGTGAATTAGGATCACCCTGCACCAAAGGTTTGTCATAGGTCGGAACGCCGAGCATACATTGTGCTGCGAGATCGGCCATTGCGCCGTGACTGTACAATACTGACCAGATTGTGGCGGCCAGCATTGTCGGTAAGCGTGTTTTCAGACGTCTGTTTTTCATACGTAAAATGGTGTTCCGTCATCAGAGGCATCATGCCGGCAAACGGTCAGAGACTATCTCACTCATCATGGTTGCGCTAGTGTTAAATCCCACCTGTTACGTTGCTGCCGTTAGGCACAACGATAAATGCCGGTTATGATAAAGCAATTTTTAAGCGACGGCATGGCGAATTGAGGAGTATATGCAGTATTGGGGAAAACTGCTCGGACTTATCCTGGGCTTATGGTCCGGTTTAGGCTTCTGGGGAATTGTAGCAGGGCTGCTGATAGGGCATATGTTTGATACCGCGCGTTCAGCGAGACGTAAAGGGTATTTTGCCGATCAGCAGACACGTCAAACCATCTTTTTCCGCACCACGTTTGAGGTGATGGGAAATCTGACTAAATCAAAAGGCAGGGTTACCGAGGCGGATATTCAGATCGCCAGTCTCTACATGGAACGGATGCAGTTGCACGGCGAGCAGCGCGAAGCCGCACAACGCGCCTTTCGTGACGGGAAAGAAGCTGATTATCCCTTACGTGAGAAAATGCGCGAACTGCGCAGTGTGTGTTTTGGTCGCTTTGACCTGATACGGACTTTTCTGGAAATTCAGATCCAGGCGGCGTATGCCGACGGTTCATTGCATCCCAACGAACGTGAAGTACTGTATGTGATTGCCGAAGAGCTCGGAATTTCACGGATGCAGTTCGATCAGTTCCTGCGCATGATGGAAGGCGGCCAGCAGTTTGGGGGACATCAGCAGGGCGGACGTTCTTATGGTGGTGGTTATCATCAGACGCAACAAGGCCCGACGCTGGCAGATGCCTGCAAAGTGCTGGGCGTCAATGCCACCGATGATGCGACGACGATTAAACGTGCGTACCGCAAACTGATGGGTGAGCATCATCCTGACAAACTGGTGGCAAAAGGTTTGCCGCCGGAAATGATGGAAATGGCGAAGGAAAAAGCGCAGGCAATTCAGGCGGCGTATGATCTGATCAAACGCGAGAAAGGTTTTAAATAAAACTTTTGGCGTTGAGACAAACGTGATGCAAAAGACAAAGGCGCTGAATTCAGCGCCTTTTTTGTTTTTTTACCGACAGGAGCAGAAAGGATTAAAAGTCCGGCTCACAATTAAACACCAACGGGGCGTCAGTGATCGGATGATAAAACGATAACTCCTGGGCATGCAGCTGCAGACGATCTGCCGCCGCCAGCGCCTGAGAGTGAGCATAGAATTTATCGCCCAGAATCGGGTGCCCGAGCGCGAGCAGATGTACGCGTAGCTGGTGCGAACGTCCGGTGATCGGCCGCAGTTTCACCCGCGTAGTGCCGTCATCATCCCATGACATCACCTCATACTGCGTCAGTGCCTTCTTGCCGGTCTCGTGACACACTTTCTGTTTCGGCCGGTTGGGATAGTCGCAAATCAGCGGCAAATCGATAATACCGTAATCTTCTTCAACCCGTCCCCAGACGCGTGCGATATACACTTTCTTGGTTTCGCGCTCGCGGAACTGGCGTTTAAGTTCACGCTCGGCCTCTTTCGTCAGCGCCACCACGATCACACCGCTGGTGGACATATCCAGACGATGGACGGATTCAGCGTCAGGAAATTCACGCTGAATCCGTGTCATCAGACTGTCCTGATGCTCGGCCAGTTTGCCTGGAACAGAAAGCAACCCGCTCGGTTTGTTGACCACCATGATGTGTTCATCCTGAAAAATCACCTGTAACCAGGGATTGGTCGGCGGATTATAATTCTCCAGCGGCCGGGTTTTCGACGGTTCAGGGATAATCGGTTGATGTTCGCTCATAGCGTTTTACGTCTGCATTCGGGTTAAAATAAAGAAGGGATGCAAACCGGCCGCATCCCGTCGGGCTTACTGATGGCTCACCACCACAAGGCGGATCGCATCCAGGCGCCAGCTGGCATCGTTCAGATTTGCCAGCACCTGCTTACGGTTAGAGTCTACCGATTCCAGCTCGTCATCACGAATGTTCGGGTTGACTTCTTTCAGCGCTTTCAGGCGGTCCAGCTCTTTGGTCAGTTGTTCGTCCGCTTCGACTTTCGCCGCTTCAATCAGAGCCCGTGCCTGTTCGGCGATTTCCGCTTCAGCCTGTTGCAACATGGCGTGAACATCCTGCTGCACGGCATTCACCAGCTTGCTGGAGTTGTGTCGGTTGATGGCATTCAGCTGACGGTTAAAACTCTCAAATTCGACCTGAGCCGCCAGGTTGGTCCCTTTGCGATCCATCAGCATACGCACCGGTGTCGGTGGCAGGAAGCGGGTCAGTTGCAGATGTTTCGGTGCCTGACATTCCACCACGTAAACCAGTTCCGCCAGCAAGGTGCCAACCGGCAGCGCTTTGTTTTTCAGGATCGATACCGCACAACTGCCGGTATCGCCGGAAAGGATCAGATCCAGACCGTTACGCACGATCGGATGTTCCCAGCTGATGAACTGTGCATCTTCACGCGAAAGCGCCTGTTCACGATCGAAAGTGACGGTACAACCGTCTTCCGGCAGTCCGGGGAAATCCGGTACCAGCATATGATCAGACGGCGTCAGAACGATCAGGTTATCGCTGCGATCCTCCTGATTAATGCCGACGATGTCGAACAGGTTCAGCGCAAAGTTCACCAGATTGACGTCGTTATCCTGCTCACCGATTTCCTTTGCCAGTTGCTGTGCCTGCTCGCCGCCGTTGGAATGCATCTCCAGCAGGCGGTCGCGGCCATTTTCCAGCTTCTCTTTCAGCGCGTCATGTTCTGCACGACATTTGAGGATGAAGTCGTCCAGTCCTTCCTGTTCGGCAGGTGTCGCCAGGAACGCAATCAACTGATCATAAGCACTGTCATAAATAGTGCGGCCGGTCGGGCAGGTATGCTCGAATGCATCAAGACCTTCATGGAACCAGCGCACCAGAACCGATTGCGCAGTCTGTTCGAGGTAAGGCACCATAATATCGATATTGTTTTGCTGCCCGATACGATCCAGACGTCCGATACGCTGTTCCAGCAGATCCGGGTTGAACGGCAGGTCGAACATCACCATTTTGCTGGCGAACTGGAAGTTACGGCCTTCGGATCCTATTTCAGAACATAGCAGAACCTGGGCACCTTCTTCCTGGGAAGCAAAGTATGCGGCAGCGCGGTCACGTTCAATGATCGACAACCCTTCGTGGAACACCGCTGCGCGGATCGCTTCACGCTCACGCAGAACTTGTTCCAGTTGCAAGGCTGTGGCGGCTTTCGCACAGATCACCAGGACTTTTTCGTCACGGTTAGCTGTCAGATAACCCAGCAGCCACTCGACGCGCGGATCAAAGTTCCACCAGGTGGCGTTCTCGCCTTCAAATTCCTGATAAATCTGTTCCGGATACAACATATCGTGCGCACGCGCTTCGGCGGTTTTCTTCGCGCCCATAATGCCTGAGACTTTAATCGCAGTCTGATATTGCGTCGGCAGCGGAAGTTTCACGGCGTGCAGATGGCGTTCAGGGAAACCTTTCACGCCATTACGGGTGTTGCGGAACAGCACGCGGCTGGTGCCGTGGCGGTCCATCAGCATGGAAACCAGTTGTTTTGCTGCGGCTTCGTCGCCTTTATTGGCGGCGGCCAGCAGGGCATCGGTATCCGCATTTCCGACACTTTCACCCAGCAGCGCCAGGGCTTCCGGCGTCAGCGGTTCTTTGTTCAGCAATAACGTTACGGCATCGGCTACCGGCTGATATTGCTGTTGTTCTTCGATGAATTCTTCGTAATCGTGGAAACGGTCCGGATCCAGCAGGCGCAGACGTGCAAAGTGGCTTTCCTGACCCAGTTGTTCCGGCGTAGCGGTCAGCAGCAGAACACTCGGGATTTGCTGAGAAAGCTGTTCGATAACCTGATATTCGCGGCTCGGCGTGTCTTCGCTCCACACCAGATGGTGGGCTTCATCGACCACCAGCATGTCCCAGGCAGCATCAGATAACTGCTCGAGACGGGATTTATTGCGGCGGACGAAATCAAGGGAACAGATCACCAGTTGTTCCGTTTCAAACGGGTTTGTCGCTTCGTGTACGGATTCAGCGTAGCGGTCATCATCAAACAAAGAGAAGCGCAGATTGAAGCGGCGCAGCATTTCTACCAGCCACTGATGTTGCAAGGTTTCCGGCACCACGATCAGTACGCGTTCAGCACGGCCGGACAACAGTTGCTGATGAATAATCATGCCCGCTTCGATGGTTTTACCCAGACCCACTTCATCGGCCAGTAAAACGCGCGGCGCATGGCGCTGACCCACTTCGTAAGCGATGTGTAACTGATGTGGGATCAGGCTGGCGCGCATACCACGCAGGCCGCCGAATTCCAGCCGGAACTGCTCCCGCTGATATTTACGGGCGCGGAAACGCAGGGCAAAACGGTCCATGCGGTCAATCTGACCGGCGAACAGACGATCCTGCGGTTTGCTGAAGGTCAGTTTGCTGTCAAGCAGCACCTCGCGCATGGCAACACCGGTTTCTTCTGTGTCCAGGCGGGTGCCGATATAGGTCAACAGACCTTTGTCTTCAACAACTTCTTCGACCTGCAACTGCCAGCCTTCGTGACAGCTAATGGTATCACCGGGGTTGAACATCACGCGGGTGATCGGGGAATCATTTCGGGCATACAAACGGTTTTCACCGGTGGCGGGGAAAAGCAGGGTGACCATGCGCACATCCAGCGCTACCACGGTTCCTAATCCTAATTCGCTTTCCGTATCGCTTATCCAGCGTTGACCCAATGTAAACGGCATAATCTCTCTCTGTGTTGTTTGCTCTGTATACGGCGACTGCGCAATGCTTGTTCAGCCCGGGATGTTTCACGGGCAATAGTTTTCTTTCCCCGCCCGTAGGCGCGGAGTGATTCACTGTGTGAGGATGATTCAGAAATGGGAAAGGGCGCTATGGTAATGGAAGGTAAGCGATTCGTCACCTGTGAATCACAAGAGCAGCACCTTCTTTTGTTTAAAATAAACCCATCTGACCTGTAATCAGTGTAGCAAAATCATCGTGAAGGAAAGGCAAAATGCCATCGGCGACCGGTTCCAGCTGACGCTCGATGTAGTGATCGTAATCGACAGGGGACTGCCGATTTTCCAGCGGTTCTGGGCCGGACGTGGTCATTACATAGCTGATCCAGCCGCCATTCTGGTACTGCTTTGCCCGGCCATGCAGTGCGTTATAGTCATCGGCCAGCCGCGCGGCGCGAACATGTGGGGGCACATTTTTTTCATAATCGCTCAGCTTACGGCGCAGACGTTTGCGGTACACCAGTTTGTCGTCAAATTCTCCGCTGAGGGTACGTGCCACATAGTCGCGCACGTAATCCTGATATGGCTGACGGTGAAATATGCGCTGATACAATTCCTGCTGGAACTCCTGTGCCAGCTTCGTCCAGTCGGTGCGCACGGTTTCCAGCCCTTTATAAACGATGTGCTCACCGTCTGCATCATTCACCAGCCCGGCATAGCGCTTTTTGCTGCCGGTTTCTGAGCCACGAATGGTCGGCATCAGGAAACGCTGATAATGCGTTTCGAATTCCAGCTCCAGCGCGCTTTCCAGCCCGTATGCCTGTTGCAGATGCGCTTTCCACCAGGCATTCACCTGTTCTACCAGACGGCGGCCAATCGCGTTGGCGTCTTCCTGCGAACGGGCTTTATTCAGCCAGACAAAGGTAGAATCGGTATCACCGTAAATCACCTGATAACCCTCGGCTTCAATCAGTTCGCGGGTCTGGCGCATAATGTCGTGTCCGCGCAGGGTAATGGAAGAGGCGAGACGCGGATCAAAGAAGCGGCAGCCGCTGGAGCCGAGCACGCCGTAAAAAGCATTCATGATGATTTTGAGTGCCTGCGAAAGCGGTTTGTTTTTCTGTTTCTTGGCTTCTTCGCGACCCATCCAAATCTGGCGGACGATTTCCGGCAGACAATGTTTTTCGCGTGAGAAGCGGGCGTTGCGATAGCCTGGTACCGAATGTTCATCATCCGGTTGTTGCAGACCGGCAACCAGCCCGACCGGGTCGATCAGGAAAGTGCGGATAATTGACGGGTACAGACTTTTATAATCAAGTACCAGCACCGAATCATACAAACCGGGACGCGAATCCATCACAAAGCCGCCGGGACTCATTTCGCCCTGCAATTCACCCAGATTGGGCGCGACGTACCCGGCGCGGTGCATGCGGGGTAAATAAAGATGAGTAAAGGCCGCCACTGATCCGCCGCTGCGATCCACGGCCAGACCGGTGACCGAGGCGCGTTCCAGCAAAAACGGCATCAGTTCGGTTTTGGCGAAAATACGCGTTACCAGTTCGCAGTCTTTGAGGTTATAGCGTGCCAGCGCCGGTTTATCTTCCCGAAAACGCTGTTCGATTTCGGCCAGCCGCTGATAAGGATTGTCGCTGGCCTTGCCTTCGCCTAATAAACTTTGCGAGACGAATTCCAGACTGAATGAGCTGAAGTTCCAGAACGCCGATTTCAGTGCTTCAATGCCGTCGATGATCAGGCGGCCAGCCGCTGCAGCAAAAAAATGCCCCTGTTTGAAACCGTGTTCACGCCACTCCAGTTCACCACCACCGCGCCCGAATTTCAGCGGAATTTTGTAGCGGTCAGCATGCTTTTGCAAAACACGCAGGTCAAACTGCACTACGCTCCAGCCGATGATGGCGTCGGGATCGTAAGTTTCCAGCCACTCATTAAGCTTTTCCAGCAACTGCGGGCGGCTGTCAACATACACCAGATTGAAATCAAACTGACTGTCCGGATCGCCGTTAGGCGGACCAAGCATATACACGTGTCGCTGCCCGCAGCCTTCCAGCCCGATGCAGTACAACTCGCCGTTGCCGCTGGTTTCGATATCCAGAGAACACAGTTTTAGCGGCGGGCGGTAACCCTCCGCTGGTTTCATTCTCGTGTCGAGCAGCAGCTTGTCCGGCCCGGGTTTGCCGCTAAACCAGACCGGCGCGGTAATATAGCGCTCCATCAGAAAGCGTTCAGGCGGGCGGATATCCGCTTCGAAAACATTAACGCCGTTTTCTTTCAGCAGTTTTTCTATCCGCATCAGCTGGCGGTGTTGCGGGCAATACAGCCCGAGAACCGGCCGGGAATGGAAATCCTGTAGCGGTAATTCACGCAGGCTGACATTTTTTTCATCGGTGAGAATTCGCTCCGCCGCCGTGCGCTGCGCGGCCGGAATAAACGCCACTGATTCCTGTAAAGGCAGGCGCACCTTTTGCGGCCCTTGATCGGTCGCCAGCCACAATTCCACCTCCGTACCGCGCGGCGTGTCGCGCCAGTGGCGGGTCAGCACAAATCCCTGAAGCGGCAGGGTGTCATTGTTGGCTGAAGCGGGACGAACAAAGGTGGAAGTAATAAGCGCCTCGAAACGGTAGAGATAAACAAATAAGAGCCTGAGACAGAGTATGGTTATTTATACAGTCTTTGTCTACGGCTCAGGTTTCTGCCAAATACGCATACAATTACCCGGTTGACTGTGATAGTTCGTGCACTGACAATTCAGCCGCTTAATGTATTTACTACAATGAGAATGCAGAAAACTTACACTTGTCTCATTTGTACGCTGCGTAATTTGCGCAGTCATCACTCAATTTTGGGAATTTATGGAAGCCTATCTACAACATCTGGTCGCTCAGTCGGTGGGCTTTGCATTAATTATTGTCGCCGTGGTGGCCTTCTTCGAGTCGCTGGCGCTGGTGGGCCTGATCCTTCCGGGTACTGTCATGATGGCGACGCTGGGGACGCTGATCGGCAGCGGTCAGGTGGGACTGTACGAAGCCTGGCTGGCTGCGGGACTGGGATGTTTCTTCGGTGACTGGGCCTCGTATTTTATTGGCCGTGGTTTCAAGGAGCCGCTGCATCGCTGGCGTTTCCTCAGGCGTTACCAGTCTTTACTGGATAAAACCGGTTACGCGCTGGATCGCCACAGTTTTGCGACAGTGATTATCGGCCGCTTCATCGGGCCAACACGTCCGCTGGTGCCGATGGTTGCCGGTATGCTGAATTTGCCGCCGTATAAATTTGCACCGCCGAATATTATCGGCTGCATCACCTGGCCACCGGTGTATTTTCTGCCAGGCATTCTGGCAGGCGTTGCCATTGATATTCCGGCCAGCCACAACAGTTCGGTATTCAAATGGATGTTGTTTGCTGCCGTGGTATTGATCTGGCTGAGTGCCTGGTTGCTGTGGCGCTGGATCCGTTCGGGGAAAAGCTCACCTGACGCGATGAATAAATGGTTGCCATTACCGCGTCTGCGCGTGGCTTGTGTACTGAGTCTTGTGGCGACAGCCGTGAGCCTGGTGATGTTGAGCAAACAGCCGATGATGCCGGTTTATGGTCATTTGCTGTGGAAAGTGATCACCCGCTGATCCCCGGTGTTATTCCTAACACTCTGGCCTGCGGTGCACTGCCGTTGGCCAGCGCCTGCGTCGGCCCGTCGTAAAAAATCCGGCCGTCAACAATCAGCAGCGTTCGCGGTGCAATCCTTGCGGCATCATCGAGATTGTGTGACACCATCAGCAGGGTAAGATTACGTTGCCCGCATACCTTATCCAGCAACGTGAGCATCTCACTGCGCAGCGCCGGATCGAGTGCGGAAAAGGGTTCATCAAGCAGTAAAACCGGCTGGCTGCGCAGCAGACAACGCGCCAGTGCCACACGCTGACGCTGGCCGCCGGACAGCTGCGACGGCAGCCGGTCCAGACATTCGGCCAGCCCGACCTGTTGCGCGATGTTTTCAAGTTCCTGCTTCTGTTGCGCGGTCAGTTTCAGCCCCGGATGTAATCCCAGCCCCATGTTCTGACGCACCGTCAGATGCGAGAACAGGTTATTTTCCTGAAACAGCATCGACACCGGACGCCTGGCCGGAGGTGTTGTGCTGTGATCTGCGCCGTTGAGCAGGATCTTTCCGCTGACCGGTGCCAGAAAACCGGCGACCAGACTCAGCAGGGTACTTTTCCCTGCGCCGCTCGGGCCAAGGATCGCCACACGTTCACCGGCATCGATGTGTAAATCGAAGCGCATCGGCAGATGTTCGTACAAATACGTCAGTTTATTCAGCGTCAGCATGGCGGCCCGGCAGTTTCTCAATCAGAGTGAATAACAGAAAGCATAGCAGCAGTAATAACAGCGCCGTCACCGCACCATCCTGGCTGCGGTAGGAGCCGATCTGCTGATACAGATAAAACGGCAGGGTGCGGAAATTCTCATTGCCGAACAAGGCAATGACACCGAAATCCCCCAGCGAAAGCACACAGGCAAACGCCAGTGCCTGCGCAAGCGGACGTTTCAGTGCGCTGAGTTCAACCCGGCGCAGCCGATACCAGCCGTGCATATCCAGCGAAAGGCACAGCAGCGTGTAACGATCTGCCACGTCGCGCATCGGGTTATCCAGCACTTTTAACGCATAAGGTACGGCCATCAGCGCATTCGTGAGGATCACCAGCGGCCAGGGGGACTGCGGTAAACCCAGGGTATCGCCGAGCAGCAGAAAAAAGCCGGTGGCCAGCACAATACCCGGCATTGCGAGGATCAGCATACCGCTCATATCCATCGCCTGTGCCCAGCTGTTTCTCTGGCGTAAACGCAGTTCGCGGCTGCTCCACAGCAGCATCATGGTCAGCAGCACACACAATAATCCGCTGCCCAGCGCGATACGTACTGATGTCCATAATGCCTGCCAGAGTGCGGGTTGCTGCAAAACACCCACGGCTGCCCGGTTTACGCCATCAGTAATCACGGCGAGTAACGGCGGCAGGATCAGCAGCAACGCGAGGCCAATCAGCACGGCATCGGCGATGCGGCGCGGCCAGGAATCGTCGGGATTACGCCAGCGCTGAGAATGCGTTTGCCCGACCGGCAACGCCTGACTGAGTTTCTGACTGAGCAATACCAGGGCCAGACAACAAAATAGCTGGATCAGCGCCAGGCTAGCCGCGCGGCTTAAATCGTAGTCGTAGCTCAGCGCCTGATAAATGGCGAGTTCAATGGTCGTCGCCTGCGGACCGCCGCCCAGGGAAAGGACGGTGGCGAAGCTGGCGAAACACAGCATAAAAATTAAGGCGGCAGCGGGGAAAATCTGCCGGCGCAACGCGGGCCATTCCACGAAGCGGAATTGCTGCCAGACATTCATGCCCAGTTGGGCGGCCAGCTGGCGCTGTTCAACAGCGATATTTTCCAGTGCCTGCACTAAAAGACGGGTCGCCAGCGGCAGATTGAAAAACACGTGCGCCAGCAAAATCCCCTGTAATCCATAGGGCGAGAAATGATAATCCATGCCCAGCCAGCCGCAAATCTGCGCCAGCCAGCCCTGCCTGCCGTAGACACTGAGAATGCCAAACACCGCCACCAAAACTGGCAATACCAGCGTCATCGCGCATAAGCGCAATAACAGCTGGCGGCCGGGAAAACGGCGACGGAACAACGTGCGGGCCAGCAAAATGGCCGGCAGCACTGAGCATAGCGCTGAAAGCAGCGCCTGCCAGAAGGTAAAGCGGATCACGTGCCAGAGATAAGGATCCTGCCAGAGGGCGGGGCCGCTCATCTGTGGCGCATGACGCCACAGAGAGCCTAAGGCCAGTGCGGCCACCAGCAACATAGCCAGCGACGCGATGACCCCCGGCCACAGCCAGCGCGGGATCAACGGCTGACGGCGTTCTGCCATGCCTGAATCCACTGGCTGCGGTGAGTGGCGACATCCTGTGCGCTGTATTGCAGGGATTTCGCTGGCACGGTCAGCTGTTTAAAGGCGTCAGGCAACGGCGTATTCACGACCGGATACATCCAGTTGCCGGTCGGGATCACTTTCTGGAAATCTTCCGTGGTGACGAACTTCATGAACTGTTCAGCCAGTTTCGGTTGCCTGCTGTTTGCCAGCTGCCCTGCAACTTCAACCTGCATATAATGACCTTCAGTGAAGTCCGCTGCGGCGTAGTTATCTTTCTTCTCTTCAACAATATGGTATGCCGGAGAGGTGGTGTAGCTCAGTACCAGATCGCTTTCGCCTTTGAGGAATAAACCGTAAGCCTCGCTCCAGCCTTTGGTGACGGTAACGGTTTTCTTCGCCAGTTTTTGCCAGGCTAGCGGGGCTTTGTCGCCATAAACTTTTTGCATCCACAGCATCAGGCCCAGACCCGGCGTGCTGGTGCGCGGATCCTCATAAATAACTTTCCATTTCTGGTCGCTGTTAATCAGCTCATCAAGGCTTTTTGGCGGGTTCTTGAGTTTATTTTTGTCATAGACGAACGCGAAATAGCCGTAATCGTAAGGCACGAACGTGCTGTCATTCCAGCCACCCGGCACTGTCAGTGTGGCGCTGGTTTTCGGCGCTTTGGCAAATAAACCGGTTTGTTCTGCCGCCTGCAGCAGGTTGTTATCCAGACCGAGGACGACATCAGCTTTGCTGTTTTTACCTTCCATCCGCAGACGGTTCAGCAAAGATACGCCATCTTCCAGCGCCACGTATTTCAGTTCACAGCCGCATTGCGCCTCAAAGGCCTTTTTAATGGCCGGACCGGGGCCCCAGTCGGCAGAGAAAGAATCGTAGGTGTATACCGTCAGAACAGGTTTTGCAGCCAATGCAGGTGCAGAAAGTAACAGCAGGCAGGACAATAATTTTTTCAACTTTGCGCTCCAAAAAAATGAAAGGGCAAAGGATTTTGAGTGAGCATCGCGCAGTCTCAAATCCCTCCGCCGGTATCAACCGGATCAGGTTCGACGGGTCTATATCTCAGCCAAACTTGCTGCGCAGGTGTTGATCCGGCGTCGGGCAGTGCTCGAAATGCTCACGTACTTTGTGTACGCTCTGCTTTCTCCGCGCTGGCCTTCACCGGCTGAACACTTGCTCGCGGCGTTTACATCGCTGCTTTAACAAGTCGGGCACCCCGTTGAGAACGGATGTCATTCTAGTGATTAACGGCGCGATGCGATAGTCCGATTAACTGTCAGGTGGCGCAAACCAGGCGGATTTAAAGTCGAACCAGCCGAGGGTATTCATGCGCACGCCGCGCATACTGCGTTGACCCTGCAATACCAGCCAGTGATGGAACAGCGGGTGGATCTGATGGCTGACCGTCTGTTTCTGACTCCATGTCGCCATCGATAAGTTCCCTGCGTGCCACTGCGCGGCATCGTCGTTCATCTCTTCGCTGAAGCAATGCCTGGCCAGTGGCAATTCGTAGAAATGCGCGAATAATGAAAACTCCAGCGGCAGGGTGAAGTTGGCACTGCCGAGCCATACATCACTTTTAGCGTCGCCGCGGTGCCAGACTGCGTAATCCACTACCTGAGTAATCAGTTCGATACCTTCAGCCACCAGCAGCGGTTTCAGCGCATTACAAATGGCCTGATGTTCGGAGTGCTCGCCGTAAAATGTCAGTGTTATCTGCGTCAGATTTTGCGGTCTGGGCGGACGCGGCTGCGGCGCTTTATGATGCCATCGCGGCAAAAGGCCGTACGCCGGGGACCAGTAGCGCTGATAAATGGGTTCCGCATTATTCAGCAGAGCGATGGGATTGAGTAAATCGCACAACCACTGGCGTGTTTCTTCTGATTGTCCGACCGGTGAGCGCTGGTCAAAAAGCAGGAAATAGCAGCCTTCTTCAAGGCGGCTTTCCAGCTCGCTTTTGCCGGATTCATCGGCCTGAAGCTGCACGCCGGAATGCACCAGCTCTTCACTCAGTTCCGGTAGTACCCAGATATTCACTTCATCAATAAGCGCCCGGAAGCCAAAATAATCGTCAAAGGCGCGGATGCGCAGCTGCGTTTTAATATTACGTACCACGGCGTAAGGACCGGTGCCGACCGGATGGCGGGCAAAATCAGGCAGGGACTGCCATTCCTGTGGCAGGATCATGGCGTGGATATTGCCGAACAGCCATGGCAGCCAGCGATCGGGTTCATTCAGATGGATATCGATGACATTCGGCGTGGGCGTTGTGACCGACTTCAGGTTGCTGAACAACGGATGCGATTTCAGGCGCATAAAAGTAGTGATGATATCCGCCATCCCGAGTTCACGGCCGTGATGAAAATGAATGGCGGGACGCAGATAAAACCGCCAGTGTAGCGGAGAAACTTTCTGCCAGTGATGGGCTAAATCGCCTTCTGCTTCCCCATTTTCCTCATTTATGCGTGTCAGACCGCTGAAGATCTGTCTGGCAATATGGGTTTCTGAACGGCGCAACATAGTGCCGGGCAGCAGGTTAATCAGCGGACGGTAATACAACACGCGCAGGATATGTTTGCCCTGGCGAAAACTGCGTCCGAGCTGTGACAGCAGCATCTGACGCACCCTCGTTTTGTCGCCGACCAGTTGCACCAGTTGATCAATGCTATCTTGTTCCAGCAACTCCTCGGCGCGCTGTTGCTGGAGTGCCAGCCCGGTATACAAAAAACGCAGGGTAGATCGTTTGCCGCGTCCGGCTTCAGCATCCCACGTCAGCCAGCCCCGTTGCTGCATGGTGCTGAGCAACGATCGCATATGTCTGCGCGAGCAGTTCAGAACCTCAGACAACGCCTGTAAGGTAGTTTCGGTGTCTTCACCGTGACAACTTTGCCACAAGCGGATGAATTGTTGTTGCAAACGGGACGAGGGCATAAAAGAGGAACTCCGTGAGCGATTTTCATCAATTTATCTTTCCCCATATTACTCCGATACTGTTTCTCAACCAAAGCCTGTTGTGAATGACCGGAGGTCAGCATGAAACGCCAGTTAACTGCCCGTTTTTATCAGTTTTACTTCAAGGCCATCAGACAAGGCGCGGAGAAAAACCGTGCTGACTGGCTGTCATGGGTGCCGGTGCAGTACCGGATGGATATTCTGGCGCGGCTGACGCAGTGGGATATGGATTCCATGAATGACGAGGAATACCGTCAGCGGATGTAAACCCCCGTATCACAACGGCAACCGAATCCGATTTTCTGAGTAATGGTGTATTGTCACCAGCCAGTGAGGTAACTCACTGGTTTTTTTATGCACATTATCCCCTTCACATTTCAAGCTGCAGATGCGTTGGTTGCTCTTGCTCACCCGAATCAGGGACTTATGTCAGCTCATCGGGATTCGCGCGATTGCCGCCGTTCTGCAACCCGAACTGTTTGGGTATACACTGTATGTTTTGCCGTAAGACATTCATTTCTCAGGGACGACGTTATGTCAAAACCTCGTATTAATGCCATTTATGTCACCTTTCTGGTGGTGTCCTTGCTGTGTGGTATTGCAGGGGCGCTGCAGGCGCCCACACTCAGCTTGTTTCTGACCAACGAAGTGAAAGTCCGCCCGTTGTGGGTTGGCTTCTTCTATACCGTCAATGCGCTGGCGGGGATCGCGATCAGCTTTCTGCTGGCTAACCGTTCCGATAACAAAGGCGACCGGCGGAAATTGCTGATGTTCTGCTGCCTGATGGCGCTGGGTAACAGCCTGGTATTTGCCTTTAGCCGCGATTATCTGGTGCTGATCACCGTCGGCGTATTGCTGGCGGCGATAGGCAATGCGTCGATGCCGCAGCTCTTTGCGCTGGCGCGTGAACATGCCGATCGCTCCGCCAGTGAAGTGGTGATGTTCAGCTCGATGATGCGTGCGATGCTCTCGCTGGCGTGGGTGCTGGGCCCGCCGCTCTCTTTTATGCTGGCGCTGAATTACGGCTTTACGCCGATGTACCTGAGTGCCGCCGCAGTGTTTGTCGGCAGCATATTAATGATCCTTTTCTTCCTGCCGTCAGTGCCGCGCCTTGAACAACCGGTGGATGAAAAAGTGGTGCCGGTTAGCGCCTGGCGCAACAAAGATGTGCGGCTGTTGTTCTTTTCCTCCCTGCTGATGTGGACCTGCAATATCATGTATGTCATTGATATGCCGCTGTACATCACCAGTGATTTAGGGCTGCCGGAAGGGCTGGCGGGGCTGCTGATGGGAACCGCTGCCGGACTGGAAATTCCGGCGATGTTGCTGGCGGGTTATCTGGTCAAACGTACTGGTAAACGCAAGCTGATGCTGTATGCCGTGGTAAGCGGTGTGATTTTCTATGCCGGACTGGTGGCGTTTCAGTTCAAAGCCGCGCTGATGATCCTGCAATTGTTCAACGCGATTTTCATCGGCATCGTCGCCGGGATCGGAATGTTATATTTTCAGGATCTGATGCCGGGAAGGGCGGGTTCAGCGACCACACTGTTCACTAACAGCATCTCCACTGGTGTGATTTGCGCGGGGTTGTTGCAGGGCTTTATCGTGGAAAACTTCGGCCACTATCCGGTGTACTGGGCGGCGACTGTGCTGGCGGTGGTGGCGCTCGGGCTGATGTATAAAGTCAAAGACGTGTGAATGACGTGGGCTTAAAGAGCGATTAATTCGCTCTTTAACCTATTCAACTGAATAATACATTTAGTTTTTCAAGTTTCTGCAATGACTTAATTTTTATTAGTTATCTGGATTCTCCCTCAGGAATAAACATTCTTCTCCCCCTCTAATCCTCCTTACCGTCTGGATAATTAAAGGAAGTGGCTATATTATCGGCTTTCTAATATAGTGACAAAGGGGAAAAATATGATTCCGGGTGTACTTATAAGGAAAACATATAATTCATTTATTGATGAGAAGAAATCTGAGAGCGTTTGTATTGGTTTATGTCTGGCCTGGCTTGGTGATATATTAAAAGAACGGCCAGCACAGAAAATGGGCAGCTGGTTTTCCGGCTGGCTTTCCGGTTGGTTTTCCCCGCCACTGACACCGGATAAGAAAGCCTCAATCCCCTCTGATACTGTGAAGCTAAGGCTATTACTGGAGCGGGCATACCGACGGCATGAGAGCTATCTGAAAAGCTGCAGGGAGAGTCAGCAGGATCCGAAACGTCAGACAGGACGCCATGAGGCCTTTGTTAATTACAAAATTTTCCGTCAGGCAGAAAAGGAAAAAATAACCGGTGTTCCTGGATTACAATATCGTCTGATAGCACGTAATGATTTCATGTTGTTTAACGGCTTAAATATTTTTGGTCACGCTCACCCTCTCACCGGGGCGATCATTGCTTTCCGGTTTTCTGAGATACCGGGTGAGATCGGCTACCATCCCGTCGCGGCTTTTCGCTACAACGCCACGGAATATTTTTTCTCGATCCCAATTTAGGGTTATTTAAAACATCATCTTCTTATCCTATGCGGGATATCACTAAATATATTAATAAACTATACAAGGAGGTAGTGTCATTATTAGAATTTATAGTTACCAGGAATAATTAATAAAAAAGTGGCGGTTTTACGCGCAGCACCCGCAGTTGAATAAAAACATTGGAAGTTTTTTAATATGATTAATATTATTTCTATAGAAAAAAATTATGCGTCGTTTCTTGCTGAGCAACAAGCTAAGGGATGTTGTTTTGGCTTTTGTCTGACCTGGCTGGGCGACATTATAAAAGAACGGCCATTACAGCCCTCCGGCCGCTGGTTGTCCGGATGGTTTTCATCCGTACCGTCTGCTGATAAAAAAGCTCTGTTACCTGCAGATGCCGCCCGTCAACGTCTGCTTTTCGAACGGGCGATGAGGAAGCAAAAAAACTATGCCAGGCGTTATCAGGAGAATCACTTGAACAGCTTTGATGCGTTAACGTATGACGAAGTCACGGTGAACTATAAAAATGCGCATCAGCAGGAAAAAGGAAAAATAACCGGTATTCCGGGACTGCATTACTCGCTGAGGGAGCGAAGTGATTTTATGTCATTTAAGGGGATGGAGGCGTACAGAGATAAAAAAACCATCTCAGGCGTGATCATTTCATTCCGTTTCACAAAAGGAGAGGATAAAGCGGCATTCCATGCCGTCGCTGCATTTCGTCATAGTGAGTTCGAGGCTTTTTTCCTCGATCCCAACTTCGGTTTATTTAAGACGATTACAAGATATCCCATGCTGGAAATTGCTCAGTTCTTATCAGGGAAGTACAAGAATGTTATGCCTCTAAGCGAGATAACGATCACAAGACGCTTGCAGATAACATGAGTCTGTCAGGAAAAAGAGACTTGCCATGCGCAAAAGCGGGAGGATTTCCCGCTTTTGCTTTTTCTTCGCAGGCCAGTAAATAATTAGCGCATAAAGGCAGGCTGATTTTTCTCGTAGCTGGAGATGTTTGTTTCGTGCTGCAACGTCAGGCCGATGCTGTCCAGACCGTTGATCATGCAGTGACGGCGGAAGCTGTCGATGACGAACGGATAGGTTTTATCGCCTGCTTTGACGGTTTGCGCTTCCAGATCTACTTCGAACTGAATACCTTCGTTGTTTTTTACCAGTTCAAACAACTCGTCGATTTCTGCTTCGCTCAGGGTGATGGGCAGCAACTGGTTGTTGAAAGAATTACCGTAGAAAATATCGGCAAAGCTTGGCGCGATCACCGCATGGAAGCCGTAATCGGTCAGCGCCCAGGGCGCATGTTCGCGGGAAGAACCGCAACCAAAGTTTTCGCGTGCCAGTAAAATGCTCGCGCCTTTGTAACGCGGCTTGTTCAGCACGAAATCAGGGTTTGGCACCTGACCGGCATCGTCCAGAAAACGCCAGTCATTAAACAGATGCTGGCCGAAACCGGTACGGGTCACTTTCTGCAAAAACTGTTTGGGAATGATGGCATCGGTATCGACGTTAGCTGCATCCAGCGGAACCACCAGACCGATGTGTTGGGTAAATTTAGCCATGGTGTTTTTCCTCAGTTCAGTTCACGGATATCAGCGAAACGGCCGGTGACAGCCGCCGCCGCCGCCATTGCCGGACTGACCAGATGCGTACGGCCGCCACGACCCTGACGGCCTTCAAAGTTACGGTTGCTGGTGGATGCGCAACGCTCACCCGGTTCCAGGCGGTCATTATTCATCGCCAGGCACATAGAACAGCCTGGCAGACGCCATTCGAAACCGGCTTCGATGAAGATTTTATCCAGACCTTCTTCTTCAGCCTGCGCTTTTACCGGGCCGGAGCCAGGGACCACGATGGCCTGCACACCGCTGGCGACTTTACGACCCTGGGCTATCGCTGCCGCAGCGCGTAAGTCTTCGATGCGTGAGTTGGTGCAGGAACCGATGAAGACTTTATCAATCGCCACGTCGGTCAGTTTAATGCCCGGCTGCAAATCCATATACGCCAGGGCTTTTTCAGCCGATGCACGTTCTACCGGATCAGCAAACGAGGCAGGATAAGGGATGGTTTGATTCACAGCCATTACCTGACCCGGGTTGGTGCCCCACGTGACTTGCGGTGCTATTTCGGAGGCATCCAGCGTCACAACGCTGTCGAATTTCGCACCCTCTTCTGTTTTCAGGGTTTTCCAGTATTCCACTGCCGCGTCCCAGTTCTGGTCCTTCGGCGCAAACTGACGTCCTTTCAGATAGGCAAACGTGGTTTCGTCCGGCGCAACCAGACCGGCCTTAGCACCCATTTCAATCGCCATGTTGCACAGGGTCATCCGGCCTTCCATGGACAGCCGCTCGATGGCTTTACCGCAGAACTCCACCACATGACCGGTACCGCCCGCGCTGCCGGTTTTACCGATAATGGCCAGAACGATATCTTTCGCCGTGATACCCACAGGTGCTTCGCCGGTTACTTCGATTTTCATTGTTTTGGCGCGGCCCTGTTTCAGGGTTTGTGTCGCCAGAACGTGTTCAAC
Organism: Rahnella sp. CFA14(1/10); assembly: GCF_004195095.1. Lineage (NCBI taxonomy): Bacteria > Pseudomonadati > Pseudomonadota > Gammaproteobacteria > Enterobacterales > Yersiniaceae > Rahnella > Rahnella sp. CFA14(1/10). The sequence goes on from NZ_SEWS01000005.1 coordinate 131,365, forward strand.
TTCAGAAGTCCCGATACCGAAAGCCAGTGAGCCAAATGCACCGTGTGTGGCGGTATGGGAATCGCCGCAGACAATCGTCATGCCCGGCAAAGTCATGCCCTGCTCAGGGCCGATAACGTGAACGATGCCCTGATACGGGTGGTTCAGGTCATACAACTGCACGCCGAATTCAGCACAGTTCTTGATTAATTCCTGCATCTGAATGCGTGCCATTTCGCCGCTCGCATTGATGTCTTTAGTTTGCGTGGACACGTTGTGATCCATGGTCGCAAACGTTTTACCCGGCTGACGTACCTGACGGCCCATCGCACGCAGGCCATCGAACGCCTGCGGGGAGGTCACTTCGTGAACCAGGTGGCGGTCAATGTATAACAATGGCGTTTCGTTTTGCGCTTCGTAAACCACATGCGCATCAAACAATTTCTGATACAGAGTCTTGGCCATGTTATGCCCCTTCTTTTACAAAGCGGGCAATGATATCGCCCATTTCACTGGTACCCAGCGCCTGCTGGCCGTTAGCCAAATCACCGGTGCGGTGGCCTGCTTCCAGTGCTTTATTAACGGCCTGCTCGATAGCATTGGCCGCGTCATCAGCGCCCAGGCTGTAACGCAGTAACAGCGCGGCAGACAGAATTTGTGCAATCGGGTTGGCAATGTTTTTACCGGCGATATCCGGCGCTGAGCCGCCCGCGGGTTCAAACAGACCAAACGCCTGCTCGTTCATGCTGGCTGAAGGCAGCATCCCCATCGAACCGGTGATCATCGCGCATTCGTCCGACAGGATGTCGCCGAACAGGTTTGAACACAGCAACACGTCAAACTGCGACGGATCTTTAATCAGCTGCATGGTCGCGTTATCGATATACATGTGGCTCAGGCTGACATCCGGATAATCTTTGGCGATTTCATTCACCACTTCGCGCCACATAATCGAAGTCTGCAAGACGTTGGCTTTATCGATGGAGGTCACTTTACTGCGGCGTTTGCGCGCCGATTCAAAGGCGATGCGGGCGATACGTTCAATCTCAAAGCGGTAATATACTTCGGTATCAAACGCTTTCTCGTGCATGCCCTGACCTTCGCGGCCTTTAGGCTGACCGAAGTAAATACCGCCTGTCAGTTCGCGGACACACAGAATGTCGAAACCTTTTGCGGCGATATCGGCACGCAGCGGACAAAACTCTTCCAGCCCCTGATACAGGCGGGCAGGGCGCAGATTGCTGAACAACTTGAAATGTTTACGCAGGGGCAATAATGCGCCACGCTCAGGCTGATCGTTCGGGGGCAGATGTTCCCACTTCGGGCCACCCACGGAGCCAAACAGGATCGCATCAGCTTGTTCGCAACCGGCGACGGTCGCTGGCGGCAAGGGACTGCCGTGTTTGTCGATGGCTGCGCCACCCACATCGTATTCGCTGGTGGTGATCTTCAGGCCAAAACGCTGACGTACGGCATCCAGCACTTTGTATGCCTGGGCCATGACTTCCGGGCCAACTCCGTCTCCGGGTAAGACGGCAATATGATGGGTCTTGCTCATGTTCACACCGTTTCCTGATTATTTTGAATGTTGTTGTGTTGCTGACCTGTCTGCTGCAAACGTTGCTTTTCGATCTCAACTTGTTTGCTGCGCCAGATGTTATTCAGTACATGTACCATCGCTTTTGCGGAGGATTCGACAATGTCTGTCGCCAGCCCGACACCGTGGAAGCGGCGGCCATTGAAGGAGACGACCACGTCAACCTGGCCCAGCGCATCGCGGCCCTGACCTTTGGCGCTCAGCTGGTATTTCACCAGTTCAATCTGATAACCGGTGATGCGGTTGATGGCCTGATAAACGGCGTCAACCGGGCCGTTGCCGGTGGCGGCTTCGGTAATGATTTCTTCGCCACAGGCCAGATTAACTGACGCGGTGGCGGTAATCTTAGAGCCGGACTGCACACTAAAGTTATCCAGGCGGTAGAATTCAGGCTCTTCCTGCTGCTTGTTAATGAAGACCAGCGCTTCTAAATCGTAGTCGAAAACCTGGCCTTTTTTGTCCGCCAGTTTCAGGAATGCGGCATACAGATGATCCAGGTTGTAATCGGATTCTTTGTAGCCCATTTCTTCCATACGATGTTTAACGGCAGCACGGCCGGAACGGGAAGTCAGGTTCAGTTGAACCTGGTTCAGGCCAATGGATTCCGGTGTCATGATTTCGTAGTTTTCGCGGTTTTTCAGCACGCCATCCTGATGGATACCTGAAGAGTGTGCGAAGGCATTAGAGCCGACAATGGCTTTATTGCCCGGGATAGGCATGTTACTGATCTGGCTGACAATCTGGCTGGTACGGTAGATTTCTTTGTGATTGATGTTGGTGTGAACGTTCATGTAGTCACTGCGGGTGCGGATCGCCATGATCACCTCTTCCAGCGCGGTGTTACCGGCGCGTTCACCGATACCATTCAGCGTGCCTTCCACCTGCCGCGCACCGGCCTGAATCGCAGCGATGGAGTTACCGACTGCCATGCCCAGATCATCGTGGCAATGCACAGAGATAATCGCCTTATCAATATTGGGCACGCGCTCATACAAATTGGTGATGATGCCACCGAACTGAACCGGCGTGGTGTAACCGACAGTGTCGGGGATGTTGATGGTGGTCGCACCGGCTTTAATCGCAGCTTCTACCACACGGCACAGGTTATCCAGCGGGGTCCGGCCTGCATCTTCGCACGAGAATTCAACGTCATCGGTATAGTTACGGGCGCGTTTTACGGAGTGTGTGGCCATCTCCAGCACCTGATCAAATGAACGTTTCAGTTTAGATTCAATGTGCAGGGTAGAAGTGGCCAGGAATACGTGAATGCGGAAGGCCTCTGCCACGCGCAATGCTTCGGCGGCGGCGTCAATATCACCGTCTACGCAACGGGCCAGACCACAAACACGGCTGTTTTTAATCTGGCGCGCAATAGTTTGTACAGACTCGAAATCACCGGGAGAGGAGACCGGGAAGCCGACTTCCATCACATCAACGCCCATTCTTTCCAGCGCCATTGCAATTTGAATCTTCTCTTTAACACTCAGGCTGGCTTGTAACGCCTGTTCACCGTCACGCAGCGTGGTATCGAAAATAATGACTTGCTCGCTCATGGGTTATTCCTTGTCTGCTTTTATTTTCGCGCCCTGCGGGGAGATAAAAAAAAACCCGCGCATCGGCGCGGGTTTATTGTCTGTGGAAGTTGAATCAGTTCTGATTTTCGCCCACTGGCTTACCGCGCATATATTCTGCGTTGAGTAGTAGGCCTAGGAGACGGGTCATCTTGAACATGTGTTTTCAGCTTCTCATCATGGGGTGGTCAGAACGGCTTTCGTTCAAACAGTGACTAAAGTGATACGGGAATGTGTGCGGTATGTCAACCTTCACTGTGTGGAAATTCCAGAAAATTGGCATGATGATATTCACTCTCATTTAGCATAAAACTCTGGTATTAATGAAGTCCTCGGCATGCCGACGTTTTAACAAGGGTCGTAAAAAAACAACAACAAAAAAAATGCCATGTTCGCCATTGTCGGGATAAATACTCTATTTAATACAGTGGTTTAAAAGTGATTTAGTTTGGCTTAACTTATTATTCATTTTTCAAATGTTGTTTCCAAAAATATTTTGCTGTCTTATATCATAAGTTTCTTTGCGGGAAATAAAATTTGCATTTCTGTTTCTGATTATTGGAAACAAAAATTCATATTTTTCTAAAAAATGAATTGATGAGAATATAGCGTGTTTTCTCTGCCGATATTTATGTTCCCCAATGTCATCTCAATGCCGCGCTTTATAAAATAGATTATTGAAGATAATCATTTTTATTTGGATTCGAATGTCAATTATGAGGGATATCATGTCTGACGCCGATACAGAAATTCACCCTAAACCTGCTGAGGCAGAAACGCACCTTCGCAATGTTGATTTAAATTTGTTAACAGTTTTTGATGCCGTGATGCAATTACAAAATATTACACGTGCGGCCAATATGTTGGGGATGTCCCAGCCGGCGGTCAGTAATGCCGTTGCCCGTTTAAAAGTAATGTTTAACGATGACTTATTTGTGCGTTTCGGGCGTGGGATCCAACCAACAATGCGCGCGCGTCAGCTTTTTGGCCCTGTCAGACAGGCCTTGCAGCTCGTGATGAATGAATTACCGGGGGCAGGTTTTGACCCTTTCCTCAGTACGCGCCAGTTTAATGTCGCTATTTGCAGCCCGCTCGATAAACGCTTCACCAGCCAGGTGTTGAATGCTGCAGAAGAATTATCACCGGGTGTCAGTGTTAAACTACAGACCATTGTGAACGATGATATTGAACATCAGTTGCGTTATCAGAATATAGAATTTGTGATCAGTTATCGTAAGTTTGAACGTGCTGATTTTTGCAATCAAGCTTTATTCAATGATGAGCTGGTTCTGGTTGCAGCGCAAAATCATCCCCGTATCAGTCCGCATATGTCAGATGAAAAATATCTGAAAGAAAAACATGCTGTCATGATGATGGACCGGTTCTACTCGTTCAGCTCTCCTTATTACGACGACTCTGAGTTAGTTTCGTTGATTTCCTATCAGGGAACTGATTTATTTAGTGTTATGGAAATTGTCTCCAAAACCGACATGGTTGCGCTGGTGCCGCGCTGGCTGGCACAGGCAAATGCCGGAATACTTAATTTGTCAGTCATTCCGCTACCGTGGATGAAAAATACACTCACATGTTATCTTTCCTGGCATGAATCCTCCAGCAAAGACAAAGGCAATATGTGGATGAAAACATTATTGAGCCAGTGTGTTGTTTCTCTGTAATCAGACAGTCTTTACGATGTTTTTTGCGGCTGTGATTGCAGCGAAAGTGGCTGCCTGCTCTTCTTCACAAGGTTTTTTATCCTGCAGGTTTTTTCCTCGTTAATGCCCTGCAGGTTTTTTTTCGTCATCGGATTTCCGGGGCATCTTCCCAAAACCCTGCTGCTGCTCCTACAATTTCATTTCACCGTGCAATATTTGCCGGTAGACTGCGTTAAATTTTTGTAACAGAGCAACGCAGTGAGCTCCCTCCCTTTTACTGACTACGCCTGACGCCGGTATAAACGCTCAATGAATCCAACCTTAAATGATTACCATCAGATAACCCGTTTCCGTCAGCAAGTCAGTGCCCGTGCTGAACAGACTGCATTTCGCGAGTGGTCCCCGGCGGTGACATCCGCCCTGACCTGGCGTGAGCTTGGCGGAAAGGTGGATGCCTTATCCGATGTGTTATTGCAGGAACACGTTGGCGTTCAGGAACGCATCGCCATTTGTGGGAATAATTCGATAGCCTGGGCGACGGCAGACCTGGCGATCTTGCAATTGCGTGCGATCACCGTGCCGGTTTATGCAACTAATACCCCCGCGCAGTCTGCGTATGTCCTCAATGATGCGGATATCCGTATTTTGTTTGTCATCGGCCAGAAGCAATATGACGCAGCGGTGGCCGTACGTGATCTCTGTCCGCAACTGAAACATATTCTGGTGCTGGACAATGAGGTCGAGTTACGTGGCGTACCGATTGCCCGGCATGTTTCTGGCGTCGTTCCGCAGGATGCGGCTTTAGCTGCTGAGCGTGAAGTGCGGATCAATGCCCGTAACCTCGATGATCTGTTCACGCTTATCTATACCTCCGGTACCACCGGAGAAGCAAAAGGTGTGATGCTGGATTATCGCAGCATGGCGACGCAACTGATGCAGCATGAAAAGCGTCTGAGTATTACTGAACATGATGTTTCCCTCTGCTTCCTGCCGCTTGCGCATGTTTTTGAACGCGCGTGGAGTTTCTTCGTGATGCATAGCGGTGCGCAAAATGTCTTCCTGCGCGAAACCGATCTGGTGCGTGAGGCCTTGCAGGCCATTAAACCGACGGTAATGTGTGCGGTTCCGCGTTTCTATGAAAAAGTGTTCAGCGCGATCCACGACAAAGTCGCCCGCGCGGGCCCCCTCAAAAAGCGGCTTTTCCACTGGGCCGTCGCACAGGGTAAAGAGAAGTTTCTGATCGAACGTCGTGGCGGGCGTCATCCGTTTTGGCTGACGCCCGCACATTTTCTCGCTGATAAGCTGGTGCTGAAAAAGTTGCGTGATTTGCTGGGAGGTAATCTGCGCTTTCTGCCTGCCGCCGGTGCGAGTCTGGATGACAACGTCATTCTTTTTTTCGAATCACTCGGCCTGAACATCAAATATGGCTACGGCCTGACGGAAACCTGCGCGACGGTGACCTGCTGGGAGGAAAATGACTTCCGCTTTGGTTCTGTCGGTACGGCATTACCAGAGATCGAAGTGCGGATCGGCGGGGAGAATGAAATTCAGGTTCGCGGTCCGACTTTACTGCGTGGTTATTTCAATAAGCCGGAAGAGACGGCGGCCAGCTTCACCGCTGACGGCTGGTTCAAAACCGGTGATGCCGGGAAAATGGATGCACAAGGTAACGTATTCATTACTGAGCGGCTGAAAGATCTGATGAAAACGTCCGGGGGTAAATACATTGCTCCACAGCGTATCGAAGGCACGCTGGTTCAGGATCGTTATATTGAGCAGGCAGCCGTTATCGCCGATGAACGGCACTTTGTTTCCGCGCTGATCGTGCCTGATTTTGATGTGCTGAATGTCTATGCCCAGGCGCACCATATCGATTACTTCAATCGCGCCGGGCTGGTGAAAAATGCGCAAATCCTCTCGCTGTTTGCTCATCAGTTACGTGAGATACAGCATGATCTGGCCGGTTTTGAGCAGGTGAAAAAGTTTGTATTGCTGACCAAACCTTTCACGATGGAGGCCGGGGAACTGACGCCAACCCTTAAACTGCGCCGCAAAATCATTTTCAGCCGTTATCAGAAGGAAATCGATCAGCTTTATCAGGAGTAATGCTTCACCCGTCCGCTTCATCATTTTCTTTTCTGAATCACCGGTGCCTGTCACTTCGCCGGTTTTTCCCTTCGTTTTACCTCCCTTACAGACATAATTTAATACTGTAATTTTTCCAGCCTCCCTGATATTTCTGACTGGTTAATGCGCGCAGGCAGTGTTTTGTCCCGAACGAAAGAATGAAGGCAGTGTGAGGCGATAAAATTCTGTCTGCACAGAATTTTTGGCGTTTGCCTGACTCGGGTTCTGACGCTAAGGTACTGAGTTAGATTCTTGAACGCTAATAAGAACAGCAGGGTGTAGTAAGCCCGATAGAAAGTCCTAAAATTCAGCGATTTATGTTGAAATCGCTGCTGATAGAACAGCTAGCTGAAGCAAAAGTCATCCTATAGAAGAAGCAAAAAGCCTGGAGGCAAAACCATGGAGATGTTGTCAGGAGCCGAGATGGTCGTCCGGTCATTAATCGACCAGGGCGTAAAGCACGTATTCGGTTATCCCGGCGGTGCGGTGTTGGATATTTATGATGCCCTGCATACGGTCGGTGGGATAGATCATGTGCTGGTGAGACATGAACAGGGTGCGGTTCATATGGCGGACGGTTATGCGCGTGCTACGGGTGACGTGGGCGTCGTGCTGGTAACTTCTGGCCCCGGCGCAACCAATGCTATCACCGGTATTGCCACGGCTTATATGGATTCCATTCCGTTAGTGGTGCTGTCCGGCCAGGTACACAGTTCGCTGATCGGTTATGACGCATTTCAGGAATGCGACATGGTGGGGATTTCCCGCCCGGTGGTAAAACACAGCTTTCTGGTAAAACGTGCGGAAGATATTCCGACTGTACTGAAAAAAGCGTTTTATCTTGCCTCTACCGGCCGTCCTGGCCCGGTGGTTGTCGACCTGCCAAAAGACGTAGTGAATCCGCAGATTAAACTGCCTTACGCCTATCCCGAACAGGTTGCGATGCGCTCTTATAACCCGACGGTGCAAGGCCATCGCGGGCAAATCAAACGCGCGGTTCAGACATTACTGGCGGCGAAGAAACCGGTGCTGTACGTGGGCGGCGGTGCGGTTAATTCTGAATGTGACGCTGAACTGCTGCAACTGGCGGAGAAACTGAATCTGCCTGTCACAAGTTCCCTGATGGGGCTGGGCGCATTTCCTGGCACTCATCGCCAGAGCCTCGGTATGCTCGGCATGCACGGTACTTACGAAGCCAATATGGCGATGCATAACGCCGATCTGATCTTCGGGGTGGGGGTGCGTTTCGATGACCGCACCACCAACAATCTGGCGAAGTACTGCCCGAATGCGACGGTTATGCACATTGATATCGACCCGACGTCCATTTCCAAAACCGTGAATGCTGATATTCCGATCGTGGGCGATGCAAAACAGACGCTGGTTCAGATGCTGGAATTACTGGCACAAAGCGATGAAAAGCAGGAATTCGATGCCCTGCGCGACTGGTGGCAAAATATTGAGAACTGGCGCGGGCGTGAGTGCCTGAGTTACGACAAAAATACCGGTACCATCAAGCCACAGGCCGTTATCGAAACGTTGCATCGCCTGACTCAGGGTGATGCGTATGTGACGTCGGACGTCGGGCAGCACCAGATGTTTGCCGCGTTGTATTATAAGTTCGACAAACCGCGTCGCTGGATCAACTCGGGGGGGCTCGGCACGATGGGCTTTGGACTGCCCGCTGCGCTGGGTGTGAAACTCGGCCTGCCGGATGAAACGGTAATTTGTGTTACCGGTGACGGCAGTATTCAGATGAACATTCAGGAGCTGTCAACCGCGCTGCAATATGATTTGCCGGTGATCGTTGTGAACCTGAACAATGGTTATCTTGGCATGGTGAAGCAGTGGCAGGACATGATTTACTCCGGTCGCCATTCCCAGTCTTACATGCAATCGCTGCCTGATTTCGTGAAACTGGCGGAAGCTTACGGGCATGTGGGTATTGCTATCCGCACGCCTGATGAGCTGGAAAGCAAGCTGGCGCTGGCGCTGGAACAGAAAAACCGTCTGGTATTTGTTGATATCAGCGTGGATGAAACAGAACACGTTTACCCGATGCACATCCGTGGCGGTGCGATGGACGAAATGTGGTTAAGCAAAACGGAGAGGACCTGATCATGCGCCGGATTTTATCAGTATTACTGGAAAATGAATCGGGGGCATTGTCCCGCGTTGTTGGCCTGTTCTCTCAGCGTGGCTACAACATTGAAAGCCTGACCGTTGCACCGACGGATGATCCCACGCTGTCACGTATGACCATTCAGACCGTGGGTGATGCCAAAGTACTCGAGCAGATAGAAAAGCAGCTCCATAAGCTTGTGGACGTCTTACGAGTGACCGAGCTGGTGCAGGGCGCTCACGTTGAGCGTGAAATCATGCTGGTGAAGGTGCAGGCTTCGGGTTATGGCCGCGAAGAAGTGAAGCGTTCAACCGAGATTTTCCGCGGGCAGATCGTCGATGTCACGCCAACGCTTTACACCGTTCAGCTGGCGGGTACCAGCGACAAGCTTGACGCGTTTTTGGCCAGTATTCGTGATGTGGCTGAAATCGTCGAAGTTGCACGCTCCGGTGTAGTTGGCGTTTCCCGTGGCGACAAGATCATGCGCTAAAGTGTAAATAATCAGCAAGATGTGAAACTTATCTGATATATACAAGCCCGGCTGCTGAGCCGGGCTTTATTTTTGCGAATCTGGTGAAGCGATTCGGTAAAACACCTTGCCCGGCAGGGGCTTCTGCGGTTAGATAAAGCATTATCTTTATTAAGGGGTTTTCTCAGTGAAGCTGGATGAGATCGCGAGGTTAGCGGGCGTTTCGCGTACAACGGCCAGTTATGTCATTAATGGCAAAGCGAAACAGTATCGTGTCAGCGATAAGACAGTCGAAAAAGTGATGGCTGTCGTGAAGGAACATAACTATCACCCGAATGCGGTGGCAGCGGGCCTACGCGCCGGTCGCACCCGTTCTATTGGCCTGGTGATCCCGGATCTGGAAAATACCAGCTACACCAAAATCGCGAACTTCCTGGAACGTCAGGCCCGTCAGCGGGGTTATCAGCTGCTGATCGCCTGTTCTGAAGATCAGCCTGACAATGAGATGCGCTGCATCGAGCATTTGCTGCAACGTCAGGTCGATGCAATCATCATTTCCACGTCGTTACCGCCGGAACATCCTTTCTATCAGCGCTGGGCCAACAACGATTTCCCGATCATTGCACTTGATCGCGCTCTTGATCCTGAACATTTCATTAGTGTTGTGGGAGCCGATCAGGACGATGCACTGATGCTGGCGCAGGAACTGCGCTCGTTCCCTGCTGAATCGGTATTGTATCTTGGTGCGCTGCCTGAGCTTTCCGTGAGTTTTCTGCGTGAGCAGGGGTTCCGTCAGGCATGGGCTGAAGATCCACGTCAGCCAAAATATCTTTATGCGAATGCGTATGATCGTGAATCTGCGGCGATTGTGTTTGCCGAATGGTTGAAAACGAACCCGATGCCACAGGCGTTATTCACGACATCATTCCAGCTGCTGCAGGGCGTGATGGATGTTACGTTAAAGACGGAAGGACGTTTGCCGGTCGATCTGGCTATCGCCACATTTGGTGATAACGAACTGCTCGATTTCCTTGAATGCCCGGTTCTGGCCGTGGCGCAGCGTCATCGCGATGTGGCTGAACGCGTGCTTGAACTGGTTCTGGCTTGTCTGGATGAACCTAAAAAGCCGAAAGCAGGGCTAACCCGTATCCGGCGTAATTTGTTCCGCCGGGGCCGTCTGAGCCGAAAATAATCAGCAGGCGGGCATTCATAATGACTGCCCGACTCTTTCTTCGTTGCTGAATCGCGTTAAACCTTCCGATAATTTGTCTCACCGGTTCTTATAATCAAAATACGAAAATTCCCATATGACTTTAACGGGTAATTTAGGAGCATTCCCAGCCTGCTGAATTATTAACAAATGTTTTATGCTTTCTTGCACAGATATAAATCCTCCCATCAATTTCTAAAATACGTTAATGCTCCCCGCAAAAGTGCTGTAGAATTCCCCGCTTAATTTCCGGAAGCGTGGTTTTACTGCACGACTGGTGGTTTTGAAACTCCCCAAAGGCTTATGCCATGCGGGTTGGCATGTAAAATGATGTTGATTTAGACGTGACAGCCAGAAAAAAATTGAAAATGATTTTTGTTAAGGCAAAGCGGTCAGGAAATGAGAGTTAGATAGCAGAAGAATATAAATAGTTAAATAATGTTCAGTTTGGCTTTTTTTTAAACGAAATTATTAACCCTCCGAAATTTCTTCAACTAATCATGACGTTATTTTCTATCCCCCCTCTAAAAAACCTCATCACATTGCGCTAAGCATTTGTGTGGCTGCGTAAATATTGCCAAACCGTCTCCGCTCTGGCTTGACAAGGTTTTAAAACCATCCGTAAACTCTTTTCTGTGGGAATTTGTGGGGGAAAGTGGTGGAAAGGGTCACAGAGGGGTAGAGCGGTCATGTTTCGTGGCGCGACGATGGTTAACCTCGACAGCAAAGGGCGACTTGCCGTACCTACCCGTTATCGGGATTTGTTGAGCGAAGAATCGCAAGGTCAAATGGTATGTACCATAGACCTCCATCACCCATGCCTTCTTCTTTACACCCTCCCTGAGTGGGAAGTTATCGAACAAAAATTGTCCCGTCTGTCGAGCATGAACCCTGTTGAGCGCCGTATTCAGCGCCTGTTACTGGGGCATGCCAGTGAGTGTCAGATGGATAACGCCGGACGTCTGCTGATTGCAACGACATTACGTCAGCATGCCGGGCTGGCAAAAGAAGTGATGCTGGTTGGGCAGTTCAACAAGTTTGAACTGTGGGATGAACAGACCTGGTATCAACAAGTTAAGGAAGACATCGACGCTGAACAATCGTCTCAGGAACCCCTTTCTGACCGGTTACAGGACTTGTCATTATAAGCATGGTTGAAAACTATAAACACACTTCCGTTTTGCTGGATGAAGCCGTTAACGGCCTCAACATTCAACAGGACGGCATTTACATAGACGGAACTTTTGGCCGTGGTGGCCATTCACGTTTGATTCTGTCCCAGCTTGGGCCGGACGGACGCTTGCTGGCGATTGATCGCGATCCACAAGCGATCAAAGCCGCAGAATCTATTGATGATCCCCGTTTCTCCATTGTTCACGGACCTTTTTCCAACCTTGCTGACTATGCGCGGGATCGTGGTCTGGAAGGCAAGATCGACGGCGTCTTACTGGATTTAGGTGTTTCCTCTCCGCAGCTTGACGATCCTGAACGTGGATTCTCCTTCATGCGTGACGGGCCACTGGATATGCGTATGGATCCGACCCGAGGTTATTCAGCTGCTGAGTGGCTGATGAAAGCTGAAGCTGAAGATATTGCCTGGGTGTTGAAAACGTTTGGTGAAGAGCGTTTTGCCAAACGTATCGCACGCGCGATCGTCGAGCGTAACCGCGAATTGCCGATGACACGGACCAAGGAACTGGCGGATTTGATCGCTAATGCCTCGCCAGTACGTGAGAAGCACAAACACCCGGCCACACGCAGTTTCCAGGCGATCCGTATCTATATCAACAGTGAACTGGAAGAGATTGAACGCGCGCTGGATGGCGCACTGGAAATTCTGGCGCCTGAAGGCCGTTTATCCGTGATCAGCTTCCACTCTCTTGAAGACCGGATTGTAAAACGTTTCATCCGTCAGCATAGCCGTGGCGCGCAGGTGCCGGCCGGTATTCCGATGACGGAAGCACAAATCGCAGAACTTGGCGGACGTTCACTGAAATCAGTCGGGAAAATGATGCCCTCTGAAGCCGAAGTGGCCGAAAACCCACGGGCCCGCAGTTCTGTTCTGCGTTTTGCTGAGAGAACAACAGCGTGATAGGCAACGAACGCCACGGATTAGTGGGAGTGATCGCCGGCGATATTCTTCGCAACGGCAAAATCCCGTTAATTCTGATGATCGCCGTTTTGGTCAGTGCAATTTTAGTGGTCACTACCGCTCACCGTACGCGTTTGCTGACGGCTCAGCGCGAACAATTAGTCCTGGAAAGGGATGCGCTGGATATTGAATGGCGCAACCTGATCCTTGAAGAGAACGCCCTCGGCGATCACAGCCGGGTGGAACGCATCGCAACGGAGAAATTGCAGATGCAACACGTTGATCCATCTCAAGAAATTATTGTGGTTCAACCTTAAATGCCCACGGAGAATACAGGCAGCGAATGAAAGCAACACGCACCGCGAAGTTAAAGCGTCCCGAAAACCAAGCCAGCTTCATCAGCTGGCGTTTTGCGTTGTTGTGCGCCTGTATCCTGCTGGCATTGGTTGGCCTGATGTTGCGCGTGGCGTATCTGCAGGTGATTAATCCGGATAAGCTGGTGAAGGAAGGCGACCTGCGTTCCCTGCGCGTACAAACCATTCCCACATCCCGTGGCATGATTACTGATCGCTCAGGTCGCCCGCTGGCGGTCAGTGTGCCGGTTAACGCCATCTGGGCTGACCCTAAAGAAATTAGCGATCGCGGCGGTATCACCACCGATACCAAATGGAAAGCACTGGCCGATGCGCTGAATATGCCGCTTGCTCAGCTTTCTTCCCGTATTACTGCCAATCCCAACGGACGCTTTGTCTATCTGGCACGCCAGGTCAATCCTGCGGTCGGTGAGTATATTCGTAAACTCAAACTGCCGGGGATTTCCCTGCGTCAGGAATCCCGCCGCTATTACCCTGCCGGGCAGGTGACATCGCATGTTATTGGCGTCACCAATATCGACGGCGAAGGTATAGAAGGCGTTGAGAAGAGTTTTGACCGCTGGCTGACCGGTAAACCGGGCGAGCGAACTATTCGTAAAGACCGCTTCGGTCGCGTTATCGAAGATATTTCTACCGTAGACAGCCAGGCGGCACACAATCTGGCGCTGAGCATCGATGAGCGTTTGCAGGCGCTGGTTTACCGCGAGCTCAATAACGCGGTGGCATTCAATAAAGCGGAGTCGGGCACTGCGGTACTGGTCGATGTGCAAACCGGTGAAGTTCTGGCGATGGCCAACAGCCCGTCCTACAACCCAAATAACATGCCGGATACGCCAAAAGACGTGATGCGTAACCGCGCCATCACCGATATCTTCGAACCGGGTTCAACCGTGAAACCGATGGTAGTGATGACGGCATTGAAAAATGGTGTGGTGCGCGAGAACAGCGTACTCAATACCTTGCCGTACCGGATTAACGGTCATGAGATTAAAGATGTGGCCCGTTACGCGGAACTTTCCGTCACGGGTATCTTGCAGAAGTCGAGTAACGTTGGTGTTTCACGACTGGCGTTATCGATGCCATCCGCAGAGCTGGTAGACACTTACTCGCGATTCGGATTGGGAAAACCGACCAATTTGGGGCTGGTTGGAGAAAGCAGTGGCTTATACCCTAAAAAACAACGGTGGTCTGACATAGAGAGGGCCACCTTCTCTTTCGGCTACGGGCTAATGGTGACACCTCTCCAGCTAGCGCGAGTCTATGCAACCATCGGCAGCATGGGCGTTTATCGCCCGTTGTCGATTACCCGGGTTGATCCGCCGGTTTCCGGCGAGCGCGTTTTCCCTGAACCACTGGTGCGTACCGTCGTACATATGATGGAAAGCGTGGCGCTGCCCGGCGGTGGCGGTGTGAAAGCGGCGATCAAGGGCTACCGCATTGCGATCAAAACCGGTACCGCGAAAAAGGTCGGGCCGGACGGGAAATACGTTAATAAATACATTGCCTATACCGCCGGCGTTGCGCCAGCAAGCAATCCAAGATTTGCCCTTGTCGTGGTTATCAACGATCCACAGGCAGGGAAATATTACGGTGGGGCCGTTTCCGCACCGGTGTTTGGCGCCATCATGGGCGGGGTATTGCGTACCATGAACGTTGAACCAGATGCGCTGACTGCCGATGAAAACGCAGACATAGTGAATAATCAAAAAGAGGCTTCAGGTGGCAGATCGTAATTTGCGCGACATCTTAGCGCCCTGGGTGAGTGATGCCCCGGCGGTAGCGCTAAAAGACATGATTCTGGACAGCCGCGTTGCGGCTGCCGGCGATCTGTTTGTCGCGGTTTCAGGCCATACTAGTGACGGGCGTCGTTTTATTCCCCAGGCAATTGCTCAGGGCGTCGCCGCCGTGGTGGCCGAGGCAAAAGGTGAACAAAAGCACGGAACGGTCTGCCAGATGCATGGTGTACCGGTCGTTTATCTGGAAGATTTAAATATTTTGCTGTCACAGCTGGCGGGCCGTTTTTACCAGCAGCCGGGCAAAACATTACGTCTTGTTGGCGTAACAGGCACCAATGGCAAAACCACCACCACGCAACTGCTGGCGCAGTGGAGCCAGTTGCTGGGCGAAACCAGTGCCGTCATGGGCACCGTGGGCAACGGGTTGCTGGATAGCGTGGTGCCCGCCGAAAACACCACCGGTTCTGCCGTACAGGTTCAGCATATTCTGGCTGATCTGGTGAAACAGGGCGCAACTTTTGCTGCAATGGAAGTCTCTTCACACGGGCTGGTTCAGCATCGTGTTGCCGCACTGCCCTTTGCCGCTGCCGCATTTACCAACCTGAGTCGTGATCACCTTGATTATCATGGTGATATGCAAAGCTATGAAGACGCCAAATGGCAGCTTTTCGCTTCACATCAGGTCGGCCAAAAAATTATTAATGCTGACGATCACGTTGGCGCACGCTGGCTGGCAAAAACGCCAAATGCGATTGCGGTCAGCATGGAAGACAAAATTCCGGCAGGCTGGAATGGCCGCTGGCTGGTAGCCCGTAGCGTGAATTATCACGATAACGGTGCCACCGTAAACATCGATTCCAGCTGGGGCGAAGGCCGGCTGGAGAGCCGCCTGATGGGCGCATTCAACGTCAGTAACCTGCTGGTTGCCTTGGCAACGCTGCTTTCCCTGGACTATCCGCTGGCACAATTGCTGGCGACAGCCTCTCAGTTGCAACCGGTCTGCGGTCGCATGGAAGTTTTCAATGCGCCGGGTAAACCCACGGCGGTGGTTGATTATGCTCATACGCCTGATGCACTGGAAAAAGCCCTGGCGGCAGCACGTCTGCATTGTCGTGGCACGTTGTGGTGTGTCTTTGGTTGCGGTGGCGATCGTGACAAAGGCAAGCGTCCGCTGATGGGTGGTATCGCTGAGCAATACGCCGACCGCGTGATTGTCACCGATGATAATCCCCGCAGTGAAGAGCCTCGCGCTATCGTTGCCGATATTCTTGCAGGCCTGCTTGATGCCGGGCGCGCGCAGGAAATTCATGGCCGCGCAGAAGCAGTCACCAGTGCGATCATGCAGGCTAAAGAAGATGATGTCGTGTTGATTGCCGGTAAGGGACATGAGGATTACCAGCTTGTCGGCAATCAGCGTCTCGATTATTCCGACCGCGTTACGGTCGCTCGTTTGCTGGGGGTGATCGCATGATCCGCGTTTCCCTGCAAACTCTGGCCGATGCGCTCAACGCTGAGCTTATCGGGGTTGATACCCAAATCGACAGTGTAACGACCGATACCCGTCAGGTGACCGAAGGCGGTTTGTTTGTGGCACTCAAAGGCGAAAAATTTGATGCCCACGACTTTGCGGTTGATGCCGTAAAAGCCGGTTCCGGGGCTTTACTGGTAAGTAAGCGCTTACCGGTGGATGTTCCTCAACTCCTGGTAACGGACACTCGTATTGCACTCGGACAACTGGGCGGTTGGGTGCGTCAGCAGGTTCCTGCCCGAGTCGTTGGTCTGACGGGGTCTTCCGGCAAGACTTCTGTGAAAGAGATGACAGCGGCGATTTTGCGCGAGTGCGGCAATGTGCTGTATACCGCAGGTAACTTCAATAACGATATTGGTGTTCCGCTGACATTGCTGCGACTGACGGCAGAACATGATTTTGCTGTGATAGAAATGGGCGCGAATCATCCGGGTGAAATCGCCTATACCACTGCGCTGGCGCGGCCTGAAACGGCGCTGGTAAATAACCTGTCTGCCGCACATCTGGAAGGTTTCGGTTCTCTCGCTGGCGTGGCCCGTGCGAAAGGCGAGATTTTCGAAGGGCTGCCGGAAAAAGGCATTGCCGTTATTAATGCGGACAACAATGATTATGCCAACTGGCAGCACAAGCTTAACGGCAAAACTGTCTGGCGTTTCTCCCCGATTCTTGCTGAAGGCATCGATTTCAGTGCAACTGACGTCAAGCTCAGCCCGTTAAATACCGCATTCACGCTGCATTCTCCTCAGGGAAACATTGACGTTTCACTGCCGGTGCCTGGCCGTCACAACATCGCCAATGCTCTGGCTGCGGCCGCGCTGGCGCTGTCTGTAGGCGCATCGCTGGAAAACGTGCGCGCCGGGCTGGCGACATTGCAATCCGTCAAAGGGCGTCTGTTCCCTATCGCACTTTGCGACGGCAAAACTTTGCTCGATGACAGCTACAACGCCAACGTCGGTTCTATGACCGCTGCCGCACAGGTGCTGGCAGAGATGCCGGGATACCGCGTAATGGCGGTAGGCGATATGGCGGAACTGGGCGCTGAAAGCGAAAGCTGCCACCGCCAGGTCGGCGAAGCTATCCGCGACGCCGGTATCGACAAGGTATTCAGTATTGGTCATGACAGCCGCATCATCAGTGATGTCAGCGGGTGTGGTGAACATCTGGAAGATAAGGCAGCCCTGACGGCCCGTTTAACGAGCTTACTGTCTGAACATGCGGTAATTACCGTTTTAATTAAAGGTTCACGTAGTGCCGCAATGGAGCAGGTAGTACGCGCGTTACAGGAGAATGCAACATGTTAGTTTGGCTGGCCGAACACTTGGTCAAATATTATTCCGGCTTCAACGTCTTTTCTTACCTGACGTTTCGCGCCATTGTCAGCCTGCTGACCGCGTTGTTCCTGTCGTTATGGATCGGGCCTCGCATGATTGCCCGCCTGCAGAAAATGTCTTTCGGTCAGGTTGTGCGTAACGACGGCCCGGAATCACATTTCAGTAAACGTGGTACACCGACGATGGGCGGCCTGATGATTCTGGCGTCTATCACGATTTCCGTATTGATGTGGGCCTATCCGTCCAACCCGTACGTGTGGTGTGTACTGTTCGTATTGCTGGGCTACGGGGTGGTGGGCTTTATCGATGACTACCGTAAAGTCGTGCGTAAAGACACCAAGGGCCTGATTGCCCGTTGGAAATATTTCTGGCAGTCCGTGATTGCGCTGGCGGCGGCCTTCACGATGTATGCCATTGGTAAAGACACGCCTGCGACCGAGCTCGTGGTGCCGTTCTTTAAAGACATCATGCCGCAGCTGGGTTTGATGTACATCCTGCTGAGCTATTTTGTGATTGTCGGTACCAGTAACGCAGTAAATCTGACGGACGGTCTGGATGGTCTGGCGATTATGCCAACGGTTTTCGTCGCGGCGGGGTTTGCGCTGGTGGCATGGGCGACCGGTAACATGAATTTCGCCAGCTACCTGCACATTCCGTATCTGCGCCATGCCGGTGAGCTGGTGATCGTGTGTACCGCCATTGTCGGTGCCGGGCTGGGGTTCCTGTGGTTCAACACCTATCCGGCACAAGTTTTCATGGGGGATGTCGGCTCTCTGGCTTTGGGAGGCGCGCTGGGTACTATCGCCGTGCTGCTGCGTCAGGAGTTCTTACTGGTGATTATGGGCGGTGTGTTTGTTGTCGAAACGCTGTCGGTCATCCTGCAGGTCGGGTCCTTTAAGTTACGTGGGCAGCGTATTTTCCGTATGGCGCCGATTCATCATCACTATGAACTTAAAGGCTGGCCGGAACCGCGCGTCATTGTGCGTTTCTGGATTATTTCGCTGATGCTGGTGCTGATTGGCCTGGCGACGCTGAAGGTGCGATAAATATGGCTGACTATCAGGGTAAAAAAGTGGTCATCATCGGGCTGGGTCTTACCGGCCTCTCTTGTGTTGATTTCTTTGCAGCACGTGGCGTAACGCCGCGTGTTATTGATACCCGCGTCAGCCCGCCAGGGCTCGATAAACTGGCGGATAACATTGAGTGTCACCTCGGTTCGCTCAATGAAGACTGGCTGCTGGACGCGGATTTGATCATTTCAAGTCCGGGTGTTGCGCTGGCAACGCCGGCACTCAGCGCTGCTGCAGACGCAGGCGTGGAAATCATCGGCGATATCGAATTGTTCTGCCGTGAAACGCAAACCCCGATCGTCGCCATTACCGGTTCGAACGGCAAAAGCACCGTCACCACGCTGGTTGGCGAGATGGCGAAAGCGGCCGGATGGCGCACGGGCGTAGGCGGTAATATCGGTTTGCCTGTGCTGACTATGTTGGATCACGAATATGATTTGTTTGTGCTTGAGCTCTCCAGCTTCCAGCTTGAAACCACGCACAGTCTGCACGCGGCTGCGGCGACCATTCTTAACGTAACTGAAGATCATATGGATCGCTATCCGTTTGGTTTGCAGCAATACCGGGCAGCCAAGCTGAAGGTTTACGAGAACGCAGCATTGTGTGTCGTTAATGCCGACGATGCGCTGACCATGCCGGTACGTGGTGCGGATAAACGTTGCGTGAGTTTTGGCGTCGATGTGGGTGATTACCATCTGACCCGTCAGCAAGATGATATCTGGTTGCGTGTCCGTGGTGAGAAAGTCCTGAATACCCGCGAAATGCCGCTCACAGGACGCCATAACTATACCAATGCCCTGGCGGCGCTGGCGCTGGCGGATGCGGTCGGTATCCCTCATGCATCCAGTCTGAAAGCGCTGACGACCTTTACCGGTCTGGCTCACCGTTTCCAGCTGGCATGGCAGCATAACGGCGTGCGCTGGATTAATGATTCGAAGGCCACCAATGTGGGCAGCACCGAAGCGGCATTAAACGGGCTGCATGTTGAAGGCACGTTGCACCTGCTGTTGGGCGGAGACGGGAAATCAGCTGATTTCTCGCCACTGACGCGCTATCTGCAAGGCGATAAGTTACGTATTTATTGTTTTGGGCGTGATGGTGCGGAGCTTGCGGATTTGCGTCCTGAGGTTTCCTCCCTGTTTGAAACGATGGAACAGGCGATGCGTGATATCAGCACGCGTGTGGCTTCCGGGGACATGGTTTTACTGTCGCCAGCCTGCGCGAGTCTGGATCAGTTCCGCAGTTTTGAACAACGCGGCGATGTCTTTACCGCGCTGGCGAAGGAGCTGGGCTCATGAGGATTCGGATCCCCGGGCTGAGTCTCGCCGCCAAGTTTAATGACTGGGTGATGGGCTCCAAAGAAAACGACTCCGTCACACTGGTATTGTATGACCGGACGTTGCTGTGGCTGACATTCGGGTTGGCTATCGTCGGCTTCGTGATGGTGACATCGGCCTCAATGCCGATTGGCCAGCGTCTGGCAGATGACCCGTTTTTGTTTGCTAAACGCGATGCGATTTATCTCGGTCTGGCGTTTGGTTTATCGCTGGTGACATTACGCGTGCCGATGGCGGTCTGGCAGAAGTACAGCAACGTTCTGCTACTGCTGTCGGTGATCATGCTGCTGGTGGTGCTGGTTGTGGGTAGCTCGGTTAACGGGGCATCACGCTGGATTTCTCTCGGACCCCTGCGTATTCAGCCAGCAGAGTTCTCCAAGTTGTCACTGTTTTGCTACCTCGCCAGCTATCTGGTGCGCAAAGTGGATGAAGTGCGCAGTAACTTTTGGGGCTTCTGCAAACCCATGGGCGTGATGGTGGTGCTGGCCGTATTGCTGTTGGCTCAGCCTGACCTCGGTACGGTGGTTGTGCTGTTTATCACTACGCTGGCGATGTTATTCCTGGCGGGTGCCAAGATGTGGCAGTTCCTGGCCATTATCGGTTCGGGCGTATTCGCCGTAGTACTGCTGGTTCTTGCCGAGCCATACCGTATGCGTCGTGTGACATCGTTCTGGAATCCGTGGGCGGATCCGTTTGGTAGTGGCTACCAGTTAACGCAGTCACTGATGGCATTTGGTCGTGGGGAATTCTGGGGGCAGGGATTAGGTAATTCAGTCCAGAAACTGGAGTATTTACCTGAAGCACATACCGACTTTATCTTCTCCATTTTAGGTGAAGAATTGGGGTATTTCGGTGTGGTTTTAGCCCTGTTAATGGTATTCTTCGTCGCTTTTCGCGCCATGTCTATCGGACGCAGGGCGTTAGAAACTGACCAGCGTTTTTCCGGGTTTTTAGCCTGTTCAATTGGCGTATGGTTCAGCTTTCAGGCGTTGGTTAACGTCGGAGCCGCGGCGGGCATGTTGCCAACGAAAGGCCTGACACTGCCGCTCATCAGTTACGGCGGTTCGAGCCTGTTAATTATGTCGACGGCAATCGTGTTATTGCTGCGAGTGGATTTTGAAACGCGGCTGGCAAAAGCCCAGGCGTTTGTAAGGAGTGCCCGATGAGTGGCAATGCCCGGCGTTTAATGGTGATGGCCGGCGGTACCGGTGGACATGTTTTCCCTGGACTGGCAGTAGCCCATCATCTTATCGCGCAAGGTTGGGAAGTTCGCTGGCTGGGTACAGCAGACCGGATGGAAGCGGATTTGGTACCCAAACACGGTATCGATATTGATTTCATTAAAATTGCCGGATTGCGTGGGAAAGGTCTGAAAGCGCAACTTACTGCCCCTGTTCGCATATATCATGCGTGGCGTCAGGCGAAGGCGATCATGAAACGCTTCCAGCCAGATGTGGTATTGGGCATGGGCGGATACGTGTCCGGCCCCGGGGGGCTGGCGGCCTGGTCACTGGGCATTCCGGTGGTGTTACACGAGCAAAATGGTATTGCCGGTATGACCAATAAAGGTTTGTCGCATATTGCCAAAAAAGTGTTGCAGGCGTTTCCGGGTGCATTTCCGCATGCTGACGTTGTTGGCAATCCGGTGCGCACGGATGTCCTGGCGCTGGAATTACCGGCAACCCGACTGGCCGGTCGTGAAGGGCCAATCCGTGTGCTGGTGATTGGTGGCAGTCAGGGCGCACGCGTCCTTAATCAGAGCATGCCGGACGTGGCGGCGCTGATGGGCGATAAAATTACGCTGTGGCATCAGGTGGGTAAAGGTGCGCTGGAGTCCGTGAATCAGGCTTATGAAAAAGCCGGTCAGGCGCAGCATAAAGTGACCGAATTCATTGATGACATGGCAGAGGCTTACGCCTGGGCTGATGTGGTGGTTTGCCGTTCCGGGGCGTTAACGGTCAGCGAAATTGCTGCCGCAGGCTTACCCGCGATTTTTGTGCCTTTCCAGCACAAAGACCGTCAACAGTACTGGAATGCGCTGCCGCTGGAAAAAGCCGGCGCTGCGAAGATTATTGAGCAGAAAGATTTTAGTGCCGCCGCCGTCGCTGATCTGATGGCCGGATGGGACAGAACCCATCTGATGGGGATGGCGATGGCTGCACGTGCCGCCGCCATTCCCGATGCGACAGAGCGTGTTGCCGCAGAAGTGGTTACCGCCAGCAAAAAATGAAAGTGAACGGGCCATGTAGTGTGTGGTCCCAGCCGTAAGAAACGGATTAATCAGTAACCTGAAATAGTGAATAAAAACGTGAATACACAACAATTGGCGAAACTGCGTACCTTCGTGCCTGAGATGCATCGTGTCCGGCACATTCACTTTGTTGGCATCGGTGGTGCCGGCATGGGTGGTATCGCCGAAGTGTTGGCCAATGAAGGCTATCAGATCAGCGGTTCTGATTTAGCACCGAATGCGGTGACTCAGCAACTGACTGCACTGGGCGCGACGATTTATTTTAATCACCGCCCTGAGAACGTGCTGGATGCCAGCGTGGTGGTGGTTTCCACGGCGATTTCATCCGATAACCCGGAAATCGTTGCGGCGCGCGAAGCCCGTATTCCGGTGATCCGCCGTGCGGAAATGCTTGCAGAACTGATGCGTTTTCGTCACGGCATCGCCGTGGCAGGTACGCACGGTAAAACAACGACCACGGCAATGGTAACCAGTATTTATGCCGAGGCCGGGCTGGATCCGACCTTTGTCAACGGCGGACTGGTGAAAGCCGCAGGCACGCATGCGCGTCTGGGTTCAAGCCGTTTTCTGATTGCTGAAGCAGATGAAAGCGATGCGTCTTTCCTGCATCTGCAACCGATGGTTGCTATCGTGACCAATATCGAAGCAGATCATATGGATACGTATCAGGGTGACTTTGAAATCCTGAAACAAACCTTCATCAATTTCCTGCATAACCTGCCGTTTTACGGACGCGCAGTGATGTGCATTGATGATCCGGTGATCCGTGAGCTGATACCCCGCGTAGGCCGTCATATGACGACGTACGGTTTCAGCGAAGATGCCGATGTGATTATCGAAAACTATCGTCAGGTAGGTGCGCAAGGGCACTTTACGCTGCGCCGCCAGGACTTGCCGCTCATCAGTGTGACGCTGAACGCGCCGGGTCGTCACAATGCCCTGAACGCTGCGGCCGCCGTCGCCGTCGCGACTGACGAAAATATCAGCGACGACGCTATTTTACGTGCACTGGCAGGCTTCCAGGGTACCGGACGCCGTTTCGATTTCCTGGGCGAGTACGCGCTGGAAAATGTGAACGGTAAAACGGGGAGTGCAATGCTGGTCGATGACTACGGTCACCATCCGACAGAAGTCGATGCCACGATCAAAGCGGCACGTGCGGGCTGGGCAAACAAACGCCTGGTGATGATTTTCCAGCCGCACCGTTACACCCGTACCCGCGATTTGTACGATGATTTTGCCAATGTGCTTTCACAGGTTGATGTGCTGATTATGCTGGATGTCTATCCGGCCGGAGAAGCGCCAATCCCGGGCGCGGACAGCCGCTCGTTGTGCCGCACTATTCGTGCACGCGGCAAGCTTGATCCGATTTTGGTTTCTGATATTGAGGCGGTGCCGGAAAGTCTGGCGCAAATCCTTGAAGGTGATGATTTAGTTCTGGTTCAGGGTGCCGGTAATGTCGGCAGAGTAGCCCGTAAATTGGCTGATCAAAAGCTGCAACCGGTTAAGAAAGGTGAAGAACATCATGTCTGAGAAAGTAGCGGTATTGTTCGGGGGAACTTCCGCAGAACGCGATGTGTCATTACAGTCAGGCGCCGCGGTACTGGCAGGTTTACGCGAATCCGGTGTTGATGCCCACGGCATCGATACCAAAACCTTTAATGTGGCGCTTCTCAGGGAAGAAGGTTACAGCAAAGTCTTTATCGCACTTCACGGTCGCGGTGGCGAAGACGGGACGATGCAGGGGTTGCTGGAACAAATCGGTTTGCCTTATACCGGCAGCGGTGTAATGGCGTCGGCGCTGACCATGGATAAGTTCCGCACCAAACTGGTGTGGCAGGCTTTAGGGCTACCGGTTACGCCGTTTGTCGCATTGCATCGTTCACAAATTGAAGAAGCAGGGCAGGGCGCTCTGGCGGCAAAAATCGCCGAACTGGGTCTGCCGCTGATCGTCAAACCAAGCCGTGAAGGTTCCAGTGTCGGGATGAGCAAAGTGACAACGGAAAAAGAGTTGCTGCCTGCTCTGCAGGAAGGCTTCAGGCATGACGATAACGTACTGATCGAAAAATGGCTGAGCGGCCCGGAATATACCGTGGCTATCGTGGGCGATCAGGTGATGCCATCAATTCGCATCCAGCCTGCCGGTACATTTTATGACTATCAGGCAAAATATTTGTCTGATGAAACACAATATTTTTGCCCGAGCGGGTTAAGCGAAGCGCAGGAGCAGCAGTTGACTGTACTGGCGTTGCAGGCTTATAAGGCGCTCGATTGCAGCGGCTGGGGGCGTGTCGACGTCATGCAGGACGGTGATGGCAACTTCAATTTACTGGAAGCGAATACCTCGCCAGGAATGACGAGTCACAGTCTGGTGCCGATGGCGGCTAAACACGCCGGGCTGAGTTTCCCGCAACTCGTTTTCCGTATTCTGGAACTGGCAGACTGATATGTCGCAAGCCGCCCTGAATACCCGAGAGCGTGAGACGGCTGAGAGCAACGGCCGTCGCAGTAACGGTGGCCAGCTGGCAGGGATCGTGTTTCTGCTGCTGGTGGTAGGAACGATTTTATGGAGTGCGTGGGCCGTTGTCGGCTGGATGCAGGATGCAAACCGATTGCCGTTATCCCAGTTAGTCGTCACCGGCGAGCGGCATTACACGACCAATGATGATATTCGTCAGGCGATTCTGTCCTTAGGGGCACCGGGAACGTTCATGACGCAGGATGTAAACGTCATTCAGCAGCAGATTGAGCGTTTACCCTGGATAAAACAGGTCAGCGTACGTAAGCAATGGCCGAATGAACTCAAGATACACCTCGTGGAGTATGTGCCGGTCGCACACTGGAATGATCTGCATATGGTTGATGCCGATGGCAAATCTTTCAGCATACCCGCTGAGCGTGTGGTCAAACAAAAAATGCCGTTGCTTTACGGTCCGGAAGGCAGCGAACAGGATGTTTTGCAGGGCTTTCAAACGATGAGTCAGGCGCTGGCCGCCGGTAAGTTCACGTTGAAAGCGGTAGCAATGAGTGCGCGTCACTCGTGGCAGTTAACTCTGGATAATGACGTCCGGCTGGAATTGGGGAGAGATGACCGGATGGGGCGTTTACAACGTTTTATCGAGCTTTACCCGCGATTCCAGCAACAGGCACAAGCCGATAAAAAACGCATCACTTATGTCGATTTACGTTATGACAGCGGTGCGTCGGTGGGTTGGGCTCCAGAGTTTATTGACCAGCAAAACAGTAATCAGCAACAGAATCAGGCACAGGCTAAACAACAATGATCAAGTCGACGGACAGAAAACTGGTAGTTGGGCTGGAGATCGGTACGGCAAAAGTAGCCGCATTGGTGGGGGAGGTTCTGCCCGATGGCATGGTCAATATTATCGGTGTGGGCAGTTGCCCGTCCCGGGGCATGGACAAGGGTGGCGTGAATGATCTGGAATCGGTGGTGAAGTGCGTACAGCGCGCCATCGATCAGGCTGAACTGATGGCGGATTGCCAGATTTCCTCTGTTTACCTTGCTTTGTCTGGTAAACATATCAGCTGTCAGAATGAAATAGGGATGGTTCCTATTTCAGAAGAGGAAGTCACGCAGGAAGATGTAGAGAATGTGGTGCATACCGCTAAATCAGTCCGCGTGCGGGATGAGCATCGGGTTCTGCATGTGATCCCTCAGGAATATGCCATTGATTATCAGGAAGGGATTAAAAATCCGGTCGGTCTTTCCGGCGTGCGTATGCAGGCTAAAGTCCACCTGATTACCTGCCATAACGATATGGCAAAGAACATTGTGAAGGCGGTTGAACGCTGTGGCTTAAAAGTTGACCAGCTGATTTTTGCCGGTCTGGCCGCCAGTTATGCGGTACTGACCGAAGATGAGCGTGAATTAGGGGTTTGTGTCGTTGATATTGGTGGTGGAACCATGGATATCGCGGTTTATACCGGCGGCGCACTACGTCATACTAAGGTCATCCCGTATGCAGGGAACGTGGTCACCAGCGACATCGCTTATGCGTTTGGAACGCCGCCGACCGATGCCGAAGCGATCAAAGTTCGCCACGGTTGTGCATTAGGATCGATTGTCGGCAAAGACGAAAATGTCGAAGTGCCGAGCGTCGGTGGACGTCCACCACGCAGTCTGCAGCGTCAGACACTGGCTGAAGTTATCGAGCCTCGTTACACAGAATTGCTGAATTTAGTGAACGACGAAATTTTGCAATTGCAGGAGCAGTTACGTCAGCAAGGCGTAAAACATCATCTGGCCGCTGGCATTGTACTCACAGGCGGTGCAGCACAAATTGATGGTCTGGCAGCTTGTGCGCAGCGGGTATTTCATACCCAGGTGCGCATCGGGCAACCTTTGAACATCACCGGGCTGACAGATTATGCGCAGGAACCTTACTACTCAACGGCTGTAGGGCTGCTGCACTACGGGAAGGAGTCTCACCTGAGCGGTGAGGCCGAAGTGGAAAAACGCGCCTCAGTGGGCAACTGGTTCAAACGAATCAACAGCTGGCTGAGAAAAGAGTTTTAATGTTTTAACAACGGGATCATGCTGTTAAGCTTTTTGATCCCGAAGCGACAGGCACAAAACGGAGAGAAACTATGTTTGAACCTATGGAACTGACCAATGACGCGGTGATTAAAGTCATCGGCGTCGGCGGTGGCGGTGGCAACGCTGTCGAACACATGGTGCGTGAGCGCATCGAAGGTGTTGAATTCTTTGCCGTTAATACAGACGCCCAGGCGTTACGTAAAACGGCAGTAGGACAGACTATTCAGATCGGTAGTGGTATTACCAAAGGTCTGGGTGCTGGTGCGAACCCGGAAGTGGGTCGCAATTCTGCAGAAGAAGATCGTGAAGCTCTGCGCGCTGCGCTTGAAGGTGCTGATATGGTCTTTATCGCAGCGGGCATGGGTGGCGGTACCGGTACCGGTGCAGCGCCTGTGGTGGCTGAAGTAGCAAAAGATTTAGGTATTCTGACCGTTGCTGTGGTGACTAAGCCTTTCAACTTTGAAGGCAAAAAACGCATGGCATTTGCGGAGCAGGGTATCGCTGAATTGTCCAAACATGTGGATTCTCTGATCACTATCCCGAACGACAAGCTGTTAAAAGTTCTGGGTCGCGGTATCTCTCTGCTGGACGCCTTCGGTGCGGCCAACGACGTGCTGAAAGGTGCGGTGCAGGGTATCGCTGAGCTGATCACCCGTCCGGGTTTGATGAACGTCGACTTCGCCGACGTGCGCACCGTCATGTCCGAAATGGGTTATGCCATGATGGGTTCTGGTGTGGCATGCGGTGAAGACCGTGCTGAAGAAGCGGCAGAAATGGCGATCTCCAGCCCGCTGTTGGAAGACATCGACTTGTCCGGCGCGCGCGGCGTTCTGGTCAACATTACTGCTGGCTTCGACCTGCGTCTGGATGAATTCGAAACCGTGGGTAACACCATTCGTGCTTTCGCATCAGATAACGCAACCGTGGTTATCGGTACGTCTCTTGACCCGGAAATGAACGACGAGCTGCGTGTGACCGTGGTTGCAACCGGTATCGGCATGGACAAACGTCCTGAGATCACTTTGGTGACTAACAAGCCAGCCAGCCAGCCCGTGATGGATCATCGTTACCAGCAGCACGGTATGTCTCCGTTGCCGCAGGAAACGAAACCTGCTGCTAAAGTGGTGAATGATCAAAGTGCGCAATCCAATAAAGAGCCCGACTATCTGGACATCCCGGCCTTCCTGCGTAAGCAGGCAGACTAGTCCGAATTGTAGGATCTCCGCTCTTTGTGCTAAACTGTCCCGCCGACCTTAAGGTATGCTTAGGTCGGTTGGATGGATAAACATTGCGAGATAAAAACGATGATCAAACAACGTACATTAAAACGTATCGTTCAGGCGACGGGCGTCGGTTTGCATACCGGCAAGAAAGTCACCCTGACTCTGCGTCCTGCACCGGCAAATACCGGGGTCAT
This sequence comes from Rahnella sp. CFA14(1/10), assembly GCF_004195095.1. Lineage (NCBI taxonomy): Bacteria > Pseudomonadati > Pseudomonadota > Gammaproteobacteria > Enterobacterales > Yersiniaceae > Rahnella > Rahnella sp. CFA14(1/10). The sequence continues at coordinate 159,789 of NZ_SEWS01000005.1, forward strand.
CTATCGTCGCACTGACTTGAATCCACCGGTTGATTTCCCGGCAGATGCAAAATCCGTGCGTGATACCATGCTCTGTACTTGCCTGGTTAATGAGCATGACGTACGCATTTCTACGGTAGAACACCTTAATGCGGCATTAGCAGGCCTGGGCATCGATAACATTATTATCGAAGTCGACGCGCCGGAAGTGCCTATTATGGACGGTAGTGCCGCACCTTTCGTCTATCTGTTGATGGATGCAGGGATTGAAGAACTGAACAGCGCGAAGAAATTCTTGCGCATCAAAGATACTGTGCGTGTTGAAGACGGTGATAAGTGGGCTGAGTTCAAACCCTTTAATGGTTTCTCTCTGGACTTCACCATCGACTTCAATCACCCGGCGATTGATTCCAGTTCTCAGCGCTACAAGATGAACTTCTCCGCAGAAGCATTTGTTCGCCAAATCAGCCGGGCACGTACTTTCGGTTTCATGCGTGATATCGAGTACCTGCAGTCACGCGGTTTGTGCCTGGGTGGCAGCTTTGATTGCGCAATTGTTGTAGATGATTACCGTGTGCTTAATGAAGATGGCCTGCGTTTTGAAGATGAATTCGTTCGTCACAAAATGCTGGATGCTATCGGTGACTTGTTCATGTGTGGGCATAACATTATTGGTGCGTTTACCGCCTACAAATCTGGCCACGCCTTGAACAACAAGTTATTGCAAGCGGTACTGGCTAAGCAGGAAGCCTGGGAATTAGTCACGTTCCAGGATGAAGCTGAGATGCCACTGGCTTTTAAAGCACCGTCTACAGTATTGGCGTAATCGGTACTTTTGGTATTACTTATTACGACTGGTTGGTTTGGCACTCTCTCCGGCCAATTCAGCCAGTCGTTCTAAAGCCTTTCTGAGTTTCTCCGGGCTCCGGCTCGCAAGTCCCCTTAATTCCTCTGCACTTTGTGCACTCAAATGCCTGACAGGCATAGATTCTGACGCGTTCGCTTTATTTTTAACCGCAATCTGCGAAGCATTTTCCATTTTCGCCATGAGCGAAGGATTAATCCTGATGTCGATTGATGACAATGATGGTAGAATTTGCGCTCGAAGTGCAGAGAGTAATGCGGGTTGTTCATAGCGTAATCGCATCATCCAGCTGGCATTAGCTATTTCAAGTACTAAAACTCCCTGTCGATAATTACCGACACGACACCAGGGTTGCATGGGTGCCGGTAACAGGCCTTTCACTGCGCGGTTGAGTTTCAATAACGCCGCCGCACGCTGTTGAACAATACGCAGCGGGCTTTGTTCAGTCGAAGAGGCGTCATCGAACAGGATATCTAATAATTGTGGGCGACTATCGCGCATGATGGGCTCCGGCGGATTGTAAACTTGTGATTGGCATTCTAAATCGTTGGCGACAATTTGGCAGAAGGTATTTTTGGCCGCATCTCCTGTTGGGGATGGTCGCGGCAAGCCTTGGCGTGTCCACTAACCTGTCGCAAACGGAACTGCCAGCGGCTCCCAATACATCCTCAAGCCTAAACCGTCTTACTATCGCCAGCACAGGGCTGAGTAATCTTGCGTTACTCCAGGCGAATCGCCGCCCGTCTTTCGGTGTAGATTACTGGCAACAGCATGCATTACGCACGGTCATCCGTCATCTTTCTTTTGCTTTGGCACCGCAGGTCGTTTACACCGTCGCGCAGCCGGAAGCAGAAATGCAGGAAGCTGAACCGCTGCATGTTCAGCAACTCGCGTTGCTGGTGACCCTGAATGCTTTACTGACCCATGAGCCAAAACCTCCGGTTATCATCCGTCAGACGCAGCAACCTTTTCTCCCTCTTGCTTCATCGTATCAAACCGGCCTGTGGTTAGCACAGGTGCAAGGCATTCGTGCCGGTCCGTCCCCTCTGATTTAACAGACTGTAATTCTAAACTCTATTTATAAATCAACAAATTATTGGCTACATTGCGTGGCCTCCAAGAGATATTAAGCACTATGTTAATCAAATTATTGACCAAAGTTTTTGGTAGCCGTAACGAACGTACTTTGCGCCGTATGCGTAAAGTGGTTGACCTGATCAACCGCATGGAACCTGAAATCCAAAAGCTGACCGATGAGCAACTGCAGGCGAAAACCAACGAATTCCGTGAGCGCCTGGCGAAAGGTGAAGTACTGGAAAACCTGATCCCGGAAGCCTTTGCGGTTGTCCGTGAATCCAGTAAACGTGTATTCGGTATGCGTCACTTCGATGTGCAGCTGCTGGGCGGTATGGTGCTGAACGAGCGTTGCATCGCAGAAATGCGTACCGGTGAAGGTAAAACGCTGACCGCAACCCTGCCAGCTTACCTGAACGCATTGAGTGGCAAGGGCGTTCACGTCGTTACCGTCAATGATTATCTGGCACAGCGTGACGCCGAAAATAACCGTCCGCTGTTTGAATTCCTTGGCCTGAGCATCGGCATCAACTTGCCAGGTATGCCTTCTCCGGCGAAGCGTGCTGCTTATGCTGCAGACATCACCTACGGTACAAACAACGAATACGGCTTTGACTATCTGCGCGACAATATGGCATTCAGCCCTGAAGAACGTGTACAACGCAAACTGCACTATGCGCTGGTGGATGAGGTTGACTCCATCCTGATTGATGAAGCACGTACCCCGCTGATTATCTCCGGCCCGGCCGAAGACAGCTCAGAAATGTATACGCGGGTAGATAAACTGATCCCTAAACTGATCCGTCAGGAAAAAGAAGATTCAGATACCTTCCAGGGTGAGGGACATTTTTCTGTTGATGAGAAAGCGCGCCAGGTTCACCTGACCGAGCGTGGCCTGGTCTTGATCGAAGAAATGTTGGTAGATGCAGGCATTATGGATGAAGGCGAATCTCTGTATTCCCCGACTAATATCATGCTGATGCACCACGTCACGGCGGCATTACGCGCGCACGTGCTGTTTACCCGCGATGTTGATTACATCGTGAAAGACGGCGAGGTCATTATCGTCGACGAACATACCGGTCGTACCATGCAAGGCCGTCGCTGGTCAGACGGTCTGCATCAGGCAGTTGAAGCCAAAGAAGGCGTTGAAATTCAAAACGAAAACCAGACGCTGGCATCCATCACCTTCCAGAACTACTTCCGTCTGTATGAAAAACTGGCCGGCATGACCGGTACTGCGGATACCGAAGCGTTCGAATTCAGCTCTATTTATAAACTGGATACCATTGTTGTGCCAACGAACCGCCCTATGGTGCGTAAAGATATGGCCGACCTGGTGTACATGACCGAAATGGAAAAAATTGGCGCGATTATCGAAGATATCCGCCAGTGTACTGCCAAAGGCCAGCCTGTTCTGGTTGGTACTATTTCCATTGAAAAATCAGAAGTTGTTTCCAACGAACTGACCAAGGCGGGCATTGCGCATAGCGTCCTTAACGCCAAGTTCCATGCCAAAGAAGCAGACATTGTTGCTCAGGCGGGTCAGCCAGGTGCAGTCACCATCGCCACCAATATGGCCGGTCGTGGTACAGATATCGTGCTGGGCGGCAGCTGGCAGGTTGAAGTCGAAAACCTGGGCGAAGAAGCAACGGATGAGAAAATCGCTGAAATTAAAGCCGCATGGCAGATCCGTCATGACGCCGTTCTGGCTGCAGGTGGTTTACACATTATTGGTACTGAGCGTCATGAATCCCGTCGTATTGATAACCAGTTGCGCGGCCGTGCGGGTCGTCAGGGTGACGCCGGTTCATCCCGTTTCTATCTGTCTATGGAAGATGCCCTGATGCGTATCTTCGCCTCTGACCGCGTGTCAGGCATGATGCGTAAACTGGGTATGAAACCGGGCGAAGCGATTGAACATCCATGGGTCACTAAAGCCATTGCTAACGCTCAGCGTAAAGTTGAAAGCCGTAACTTCGATATTCGTAAGCAATTGCTGGAATACGATGATGTGGCAAGTGATCAGCGTCGTGCGATCTATAGCCAGCGTAACGAATTACTGGACGTGTCTGATGTGAGCGAAACCATCGCCAGCATCCGTGAAGATGTATTCAAAGCCACTATCGACAGTTACATTCCGCCACAATCCCTTGAAGAAATGTGGGATGTAAAAGGTCTGGAAGAGCGCCTTAAGAATGATTTCGAGCTGGAAATGCCGATTTCTGAATGGCTGGATAAAGAGCCGGAACTGCACGAAGAAACCCTGCGCGAACGTATCATGGAGATCGCGAAAGAATCTTACGCCCGTAAAGAAGAAGTGGTTGGCGCTGAAATGATGCGTAACTTCGAGAAAGGCGTGATGTTGCAGACACTGGACTCACTGTGGAAAGAGCACCTGGCGGCGATGGATTACCTGCGTCAGGGCATCCATTTACGCGGCTATGCGCAGAAGGATCCTAAGCAGGAATACAAACGCGAATCCTTCGCGATGTTTGCTGCCATGCTCGAATCCCTGAAATATGAAGTGGTCAGCGTACTAAGCAAAGTCCAGGTGCGTATGCCTGAAGAAGTGGAAGCGATGGAGATTCAGCGCCGTGAAGAAGCTGAGCGTCTGGCTCGTCAGCAGCAGCTTAGCCATCAGGATCAGCAGGAAATCGAAGTGGCTGAGGCAGCGCGACTTGCTTCTTCCGGAGATCGCAAAGTAGGCCGTAACGATCTCTGCCCGTGTGGTTCCGGTAAAAAATACAAACAATGTCATGGCCGCCTGCAAAAGTAACATCTCCGGCTAAGTCATCGTGTTAATCTTGAAGGCGGCTTAATTGCCGCCTTTATTTTTGGCTAAATAGTCCTCATAACAACAGTCAATGTAGTCAGCGGATAGGTGGAACTGTGGCGCTTAAACAACTTAATATCGCAGCAGGCATTATCCGGAATGCCAGCAAAGAAATCTTTATCACTCAGCGCGATGCATCATCACATATGGCCGGGTTCTGGGAGTTTCCGGGCGGTAAGATTGAAGCGGGCGAAACACCGGAACAGGCCGTTATTCGCGAGCTACAGGAAGAGGTCGGCATAGATGCTAAATCTCCTGTGTTGCTGAAAACGTTGGAGCACCGGTTTCCGGATCGTATTATTACGCTCTATTTTTTTCTGGTAGAAGACTGGCAGGGCGAGCCGTATGGCAAAGAAGGGCAGCCGAAGCGCTGGATTGCGCAGGCCGGCTTGAAAGAGGAGGAGTTTCCTCCCGCCAATGAAGGGATTGTTACCGCCCTCAAGAATAATCAGTACTGATTACGCCTGGAATTCAATGGTATACACAATTCGAAAGCGTATAAAAAGGGGCCGGAGCTCCTTTTTATACGCTGTACGGATTAAATCTCTTCTTCACTCCAGTCATCCAGATCATTCACATCCCCCTTACTTGGAATGCGTTTCTCTTCATCGGCCCATTCGCCGAGATCAATGAGCTGACAACGCTTGGAACAAAAAGGGCGGTAAGGGCTTTGTTCACCCCAAACCACGATTTTCTGACAGGTCGGGCAATTTACTTCAATAATTTCAGGGTCCATTTGCAACTCCTAGCAGCAGGCAAGTTCAAAATTCAGTCGCGCGGGAACCACGCCATGTTCACTGTCGAGGGGTAAAAAGCGAATGGCATAACGGGTTTTATGCCCGGATACTTGCGGATAAAGCTGGTTTTCCATCGAGAGCCGTAATCGTAACAGATCTGCGCCTTCCGCGTTGTCCTGGAAAAATCCATTCAAACTGATTTGATTACGAAACGCGCCAGACTGACGGATCAGATCCAGTACCATCATCAGCGAATTATTCAGCGGAGCCAGAGTTTCGAGCCAGTTTTGCACTTCACGATCACGTTGTGACTGTGCCAGATGAAGCCAGATATGCAGTGTCGGCAAATCAAAGCTGCAGCACCCGCCCGGGATACTCAGACGTTGGCGAACCAGCGCGACCAGACGATCCTCCTTCAGGGCTTGACCTATGCGTGGAGCTTTCATTAATACCGATGCGCATTGCTTAAGCTCAGCGCGCAATCCTTCGATCCTGACTAAATCAACGCCCGGGACATCTTTCCATTGAGACAATTTTTGCTGCTGGCGTTCAAGCTCTTTCAGTAAATCGGTGCGGACTTCACCACGTTCCAGCACATCCAATAAATCTGCAGCGGTGCGAAAAAATAGCAGAGCAGAGGCGATATCAGTGAGTTGTGCGTTGGAATGCATCTGTTGCAATAAAAACTCGATGCGAAGCCAGGTACGCATTTTCTCATTCAGTGGATGTTCAAAGAGAACGGTTGCAGCTACATCAGTCATGCTTGGCAATATCCTGTCTGTTTACTCACACCGCAAGTTGCAGGTAGCGGTGATGTAATTGGGCAACACGCGGTTCAATTAATTTCGGATCACCGCTGTTATCAATAATGTCATCCGCGCAGGCCAGACGTTTTTCACGGCTGATCTGCGCAGCAATAATACTTTCAGCCTGCTGGCGGCTGATACCATCGCGCGACATCGTCCGGGAAAGCTGAATATGGGGTTCTACATCCACGACCAGAACGCGGTTCGCTTGCGTCTGTAATCCATTTTCAATCAGCAGCGGTACGACCCAGAGTACGTACGGCGTCTGCGCCTCAGCAATCAAATATTGTGTTCTGGCATGAATAATGGGGTGTAATAATTTATTAACCCATTCTTTTTCATCAGCATTGCTGAAAATTCGCTCACGAAGCGCCGGACGTTTCAGTGAGCCATCAGCGGAAATAATACTTTCACCAAATCGCTGACGCAGTTCTTCCAGCGCGGGTTCACCGGGTGCAACAACCTGACGGGCAATCTCATCTGCATCGACAATGCTTACGCCGTGGTGTGCGAAGCTTGCGGAAACGGTACTTTTGCCACTACCGATACCTCCGGTCAATGCAACGATATAGCTCATATTGATGCTCTGATAAAATTCGTTAGGTAAATGATAAAGAGATTATGAGTAAGTGCAAGCCGTGGTGTTCCCGGTTTTGATGAGAAAAATTATTAATCTGCACAATCAAAAGTCTGTGATGGAGGTTGTAAAAGCCATCTTGCCGTTGTCATTTTCCTGTGTATGATAAAACCACTGGAAAGGGTGTGTAAAAATTTGCCGTGCACCCTAGCGACCCGTCGCCAAACCAGGACTCACACGCCATGCGCATTGAAGAAGATTTGAAGTTAGGTTTTAAAGACGTACTCATCCGCCCAAAACGTTCTACCCTCAAAAGTCGTTCCGAAGTTGAACTGGAGCGCACATTCACTTTTAAACACTCAGGTTTCAACTGGTCCGGCACCCCGATTATTGCCGCGAACATGGACACTGTTGGCACATTCCGCATGGCGACCGTACTGGCGTCTTTTGGCCTGCTTACGGCTGTACACAAACATTATACCGTAGAACAGTGGCAGGCTTTCGTGACGTCCTCCGATGAATCCGTGCTGCGTAATGTCATGGTATCAACCGGGACGTCAGAAGCTGATTTCGTTAAGACCCTGCAAATTCTTGCTTTATCGCCTCTGCTGAAGTTTGTTTGTCTGGATGTTGCTAACGGTTATTCCGAGCACTTTGTAGATTTCCTGCGACGTGTACGCGAAGCCTGCCCGGATAAAGTCATTTGCGCGGGCAACGTGGTGACCGGTGAAATGGTGGAGGAGCTTATTCTCTCTGGCGCGGACATCGTAAAAGTCGGCATCGGTCCGGGGTCGGTATGTACGACTCGCGTAAAAACCGGTGTGGGATATCCGCAGCTTTCCGCTGTTATCGAATGTGCTGACGCTGCTCATGGTCTGGGCGGGCAGATTGTCAGCGATGGCGGTTGTGCTGTTCCTGGCGATGTGGCAAAAGCGTTCGGTGGCGGTGCTGATTTTGTCATGCTTGGCGGCATGCTGGCTGCGCATGATGAATGTGAAGGCACCGTCGTTGAAGAGAATGGCGAAAAATTCATGCTCTTCTATGGCATGAGTTCAGAGTCTGCCATGAAACGCCACGTTGGTGGTGTTGCTGAATACCGCGCAGCAGAAGGTAAAACAGTCAAATTGCCTTTGCGTGGCCCGGTTGAAAACACCGTGCGTGACATTCTCGGTGGATTGCGTTCTGCCTGTACTTATGTCGGTGCAGAGCGTCTGAAAGAACTGACCAAGCGAACAACCTTTATCCGTGTCGCGGAACAGGAAAATCGTCTGTTTGGCAGTAAATAAGCCCGATTCAGTCATAGCGGCGAAACATGTTTCGCCGCTATTTCACCGTTTTTTACCTCTCTGTTTACCCCATCACCGAACCCAGTTGGAAAATGGGCAGATACATCGCAATCACCAGTCCACCAACAATCACTCCCATTACAGCCATGAGTATTGGTTCAATCATTTGTGCCAATGAGTCCGCAAGCGAGTTAGCTTTGTCACGATGCAGATGTGCGAGTTTCAGCAATAACTCATCCAGCGCTCCTGATTCTTCACCGATTTTTATCAGCTGATGACATAAGGTCGGGAACAGTGGCGATTGGACAAAAGCTTTATGCAGCGGCGTTCCTTGCATGATGTGCTCGCGTATGTGGTTCAGTGCAGCCTGAAAATGCAGATTAGACATTGATGCAGATGCTGCTGTGAGCCCGGCAATTAACGTCATTCCAGCCTGCTGTGTCATTGCCAGCGTTTGAAATATCTGGCTGAGGCAACTGTCTGTCACCAGGCGTGATGTCAGAGGTAGCCTGAGCAGTAACATCTGCTCGCGTAGTTTCCAATGCTTAAGCGGGTGCAATTTCTGCCAGTAGCCGAAACACAAAAGCGACAAAATACCCGCCAGCCAGGGGCCGCTGTTAAGGATGGCATCAGAAGCAACGACCAGCATGCGTGTAAACCAGGGGAGTTCGGCATCAAAAGAAGCATAAATTTTGGCAAACTCAGGCAACACTAAAGTCAGCATGAGCAACGTGACCACTATCGCGATCAGGCTGACAATCAGAGGATACCGCAGTGCTTTTTTCACTTTGCTTCTTAGTTCAGCCTGTTGTTCCTGTTGAGCGGCCAGTTGCAGACAGCATTTGTCCAGTTGTCCCGTGAGTTCACCAATAGAAATTATCTGCCTGTAAATATCTGGAAAAACATCCGGATAATAATTCAGTGTGACCGATAACGGTTTTCCTTCGCGAACGCCTTTCGCGATATTTAACAATACACAATGCCACGCGGGTTTCGGGTGTTCATTGGCCAGCAAGGTCAGGCCATTCACCAGTGGTAACCCGGCTTGTAGCAGCGTTGCAAGTTGCCTGATGAACGCAACACGTTCCTGATTTTTCCAGAAACGCTTTCCCAGTCGTTGTTTCATAGTGATTTTAAGGGGTTGCAAACCGGCCGCAAAAAGCTGCGGATAAATTCTGGCCTTATCCAGCTCAATACAGTGATCTTGCTGAATACTTCCCTGTGTGTCGATAGCCTGCCAGCGATAGAGTCGCCAGGAATGAGGTGTGTCACCCTCAGTTTTCATGCCCCTTCCCCCTCACCGGTAACACGATATAGTTCTTCAAGTGAGGTGATCCCCTGTTCGACCAGCAACATACCGGCCTCATGCAATGTCTTTTGCCCTTGTTCCCGGGCAATTTTACTCAGCTCATGCACATTGGCCTCTGCCACCAGTGCCTGCTGTAGCATGGGGGTTATGTTCAGCGTTTCATAAATACCGGTACGCCCGTAATAGCCTGAAAAGCATTGATGGCATCCTGCAGGCAGCCATAAAGGTATGTGGCCGCTTATGCCATCAGCATTTTTTTCAACCAGCGACATGTGCGGTTTGCGGCAATGCGGGCACAATTTTCGTACCAGTCGCTGGGCAATCACAAGACGCAAACTGGCGGCAATATGGAAACCTTCAATCCCCATCTGTCGGAGGCGGGTCAGTGTTTCGCAGGTAGAATTAGTGTGGAGGGTTGAGAGGACCAGATGCCCGGTTTGCGCCGCCTTTACGGCGATTTCGGCTGTTTCTTTGTCTCTGATTTCGCCAACCATAATGACATCAGGATCCTGACGTAATAAGGCACGCAGGACGCTGGCAAAACTAAGATCTGTTTTGCTGTTAATCTGCGTCTGATTGATGCCACTGACCGGGATCTCAATCGGATCTTCCACGCTGCAAATATTGCGGGAGATGGCATTCAGGTGACGAAGGCCGCTGTAAAGCGTTACCGTTTTTCCACTGCCTGTCGGGCCGGTGACCAGAATTAAACCTTGTGGATGCTTCAGTGCGGTTTTGAAAAAGTCCAGGTCTCGTGGCGTAAAACCCAGTTGCGACATAGAGAGATCCTGCTGAGTCATGTGCAGAATGCGCAGCACGATTTTCTCTCCGTGCAGGGTCGGCAGGGAAGATACTCTCATGGAGTATCTCTGCTTTTGCAGCATGACTGAGAGCTGGCCATCTTGTGGTAGCCGTCGTTCAGCCACATTCAGCTGCCCCATAATCTTCAGTCGCGCGCATACCCCGGCTGCCATCGAAAATTCAGGGCCGGGCACTTCCTGCAATACTCCGTCAATTCGCATACGAACCCGGAAACTGTGCTCGTAGGGCTCAAAATGTATATCAGATGCCCTGCGGGTGATTGCCAGTCTGAGTATCTGATTGAGGATGTTAATGACTGGCGCATCACTCTGATTATTCAGCTCATTGCTTTCATCCGTTTCTGCGGGCGATAACGGTTTTTCTGCAGCGATATTTTCCTTTATTTCTGAACTGCCTTGCTCCATAGCTTGTTCCAGCCGCGTTTGTGGCCAGCGTTCAAGTTGCACTTTTAAGCCGGTGGCAAAGCGCAGTACCTGACTTAACGCCTCAGAATCTGCCTCTGTTTCATGGCATGCAACATGAAGCATCTGGTGGTCGCGATGCAACACAACGGCTTTGTAGCGCTGACACAATGCTTCAAGTGACGCTTCACTTTGCAGGCGGTTGTTAATGGATGGAGACTCTGGGCGCAGGGGGGTATCGCTCATTATGGCGCTCCTGTGGTGTCAAAGCGGAAAATGCTTTCGCAAGCTTCAACCATCGAGGTATTACCGGCATTGTTGCAGATTCTGCTCCATGTAATACCTCCCGCCTGGTTATCCGGAACCGGCGTCATCACAACACTGAGGCCATCCAGTGCCTGCTGACCGGTCAGTGAAATTACACCGGAATTAACCTGGATCTGGCTGACATAGCGACTGGTGGTCGTTGCCGGAATGCCCTGACTACCGGCGTTGCAATTTGTCAGCGCCCCCGTATCTATGACGCACAGTTCGACACCGGTTTTGTAGGGCACCATGGTTTGCAGCATGTCTGTCATGGCTGCTTTCTGGATATAGCTCTGGTACGCGGGTATGCCGATGGCACTGAGGATCGCAATAATCGCGATCACCACCATCAGTTCAATGAGGGTAAATCCTTGTTGCCGGTTCATGACGTTCTCCGTTTCGTAAGGCTGCGTTGTCGTTTCTCAGGCAGCAAATTAAACGGAGAAAAAACCTGACTCCAGTGCCATTTCTGGCTTTTCCACGATATCTTCCAGGATAAATATGTCTGCCAGCAAGGCAGTCAAAATTTTTGCGCGAGGACTCGCAACAACAAAGATGAAATGAAAAAAGTGATGGTGGTCAGAAGGAGAGAATGTGAGGGTAGTACGGCAAGATGAAATAGAGCGAAAGACGTCGTGTTGCCCCTGAAAAGGAATCCGGGGGCAACAGCGAAATGATTAGCTGAAGCGCATGGAAAGATCCATGGCTCTGACATGCTTGGTCAGCGCACCGACAGAAATGTAATCCACGCCGGTTTCCGCGAATTCGCGTAGCGTTGTTGCCGTCACGTTACCGGACACTTCAAGCAGCGCACGGCCTGCGGTCAGAATAACGCCTTCGCGCATCATCGGCACGGTGAAATTATCCAACATAATAATATCAGCACCCGCATCCAACGCCTGCTGAAGTTCATCGATGGATTCGACTTCTACTTCAACGGGCACCTCCGCGTGGATCCATAAGGCACGCTCTACGGCCGCTTTGATGGAGCCGCAGGCAATGATGTGGTTTTCCTTAATCAGAAACGCATCAGCCAGACCAAGGCGGTGATTGCTTCCGCCGCCACATAACACGGCATATTTCAGCGCTGTACGCAGGCCGGGTAAGGTTTTGCGGGTATCGAGCAACTGAGTTTTGGTGCCCTCAAGGATTTTCACATAGTGATTCACCTCAGTTGCCACGCCGGACAAGGTCTGCACAAAATTCAGTGCGGTACGTTCACCGGTCAGCAGCATGCGCGCGGAACCTGAGAGTTCACATAAAGTCTGGTTTTCAGATACGTTATCGCCGTCTTTAACATGCCATCTGACGGTGATTTTATCGCCAGCCAGTTGGGTAAAGACTTCGTCCAACCAGCCCTGACCGCAGAAAATGCCAGCTTCGCGGGTAATAATGGTGGCGTTAGCCTGTTTATCTTGCGGCAACAGCTGAGCTGTTAAGTCATTGTTGGCATTGACTTCGCCCCCCAGATCTTCACCGAGAGCCTGAGTAACAAGAGAAGGAATATCATTCTGGATACGTTCGAGTAACTGTGCGCGGCGACTTTCAGGGCTGTAGCTGCGGGTAGACATACAAATACTCCGAAATGGCGGATAAGAAGGAGAAAAAAACATGCTACCCTGTTGCTGTGATAAGTACCACCCGAGCACATCATTGAGGTCTTTGATGCACTTAAAACAAGGCTGGATTACTGAAGCCCGGCAGGTCGTTTCTCCCCATTTTGATCTCCGTCCTGAAGATGAAATACCCTCATTGCTGGTGATCCATAACATCAGTTTGCCGCCTGGAAAATTTGGCGGTCCTTATATTGATCAATTGTTTACCGGCACGCTGAATCCACTGGATGATCCTTATTTTGAAGGGATCAGCCATTTACGCGTTGCTGCGCATTGTTTAATTCGTCGTGATGGCGAGATTGTGCAATATGTTCCGTTTGATAAACGTGCCTGGCATGCCGGTATATCCAGCTGGCGGGGGCGTGAGCGCTGTAATGACTTTTCGATTGGTATTGAGCTGGAAGGGACTGATTTTCAACCCTTTACTGATGCACAATATCGCAGTCTGGCTTCTGTTACTGAGTTGTTAATTAAGCATTATCCTATCAGTCCCGATGCCATTACCGGACACAGTGATATTGCTCCCGGGCGTAAGACCGATCCCGGCCCTGAATTCGACTGGGCATTTTATCGCAAGCTGCTAGCGTTGCCGGTAGGGCAGAATGATCTTTCTGACCGGTAATTAACCGGGCTTCGGTATCTGTTTTACATGGGTAATGTATTAAGAGAGAGTGACAATCGATGACGTTATTTACTTTGCTTCTGGTGCTGGCTTGGGAACGCTTATTCAAACTGGGTGAACACTGGCAGTTGGATCATCGGTTTGAGGTGATTTTTCGCCGCGGCCGGCAGGCTTCTCTGGCTAAAACCCTGGCCATCATGATTATCTGGATGGTGATAATCGGGGGAGTATTGCGTGCTGTGCAGGGGCTCTTCTTCGGTGTGCCAACGCTGATCTTATGGGTGATTTTATGCCTGCTGTGCATTGGCGCGGGCATCAAGCGCAAGCATTACCGTGCCTACCTTAAGTCAGCCCGCCAGGGTGATGTCGATGCCTGTAAGGAAATGGCAGAAGAGCTGGCCTTGATCCATGGGCTGCCAACAGATTGCAGTGAAGAAGCCCGTCTGAGAGAGCTGCAAAATGCACTTCTCTGGATCAACTACCGCTACTATCTCGGGCCGTTGTTCTGGTTCGTGGTCTGCGGGCCTTACGGACCGATAGCGTTGGGCGGTTATGCCGTATTGCGGGGTTATCAGACCTGGCTGGCGCGTCACATGCCACCACTGAAACGTTCCCAGTCCGGGGTGGATGCACTGCTGCATATTCTCGACTGGATCCCGGTTCGTCTGGCTGGCGTTGCTTATGCATTGCTTGGTCACGGGGAAAAAGCCTTACCGGCCTGGTTTGCTTCGTTAGGCGATATTCACTCCTCACAATATCAGGTCTTAACACGGCTGGCGCAGTTCTCTCTGGCGCGCGATCCGCATACCGATCCGGTACAGACACCTCGCGCTGCTGTGAGCCTCGCGCGTAAAGTGACGATGATAATCCTGGTGGTTGTGGCACTGCTGACGATTTATGGCACCCTGATTTAGCGCATTTTGCCATCCACTATTTTGTGACGCTTAGCGCATTAAAAAAGCCCGGTACATTTTCATGGTCCGGGCTTTTTGCTTTTTGTCAGTGCTGTTTTTGTAACGTCAGCGGACGGTTATCGGCGGCGGGTTCTCCGAAATCGGGCATGCCATTCTCATCCCAGCGGAAGGTTTTAATGCGCGTATGTCGGTTCGGGTCGTACAGCGGATCACCCTCAATTTCGGTGTAATTGCGGGCGTGATACACCAGCACATCTTCGCCCTGTTCATTACGGGTGAAGCTGTTATGACCAGGGCCGAACTGCCGGTTCTGCGCCTGAGTACTGAATACCGGACGCTGGGATTTATGCCAGCTCGCCGGATCCATCAGGTTGCTGTTGATATCTGCGGTAAGAAGGCCGATACAGTAATTTTCGTCGGTAGCGCTGGCGGAATAGGTGATGAAAATTTTATCACCATGTTTGATCACGGCCGGCCCTTCGTTAACCCAAAAACCGATAGTTTCCCAGTCCAGTTCAGGCTTACTGAGCATGACGGGCGGTGATTTCAGCGTCCACGGGTTTTCCATTTCAGCCAGATACAAATTGGAGTTTCCGCGAATTGTTGGGTCTTTTTGAGCCCACAGATAATAGCTTTTGCCCTGATGCTCAAAATGAGTGGCATCGAGCGAAAAACTGTCAATCGGGGTCTGGATCTGACCTTTCTCCTGCCAGGTTCCGCTGAGCGGATCAGCATCCTCACAAACCAGCGCATACATTCTGTGCTGGAATAAGCCATCGACAATTTCTTGTGACGGGGCGGCCGCATAGTAAATGACCCATTGTCCGTCGATGAAATGCAACTCCGGTGCCCAGATCAGCGCACTCATCGGGCCGGTATCTGGCTTGTGCCAGACGAGGGTAGCCGGAGCTTGAGCAAGCCCTGTCAGCGTTGACGAGCGGCGGATCTCCAGCCGGTCATATTCAGGTACTGATGCGATAAAGTAATAGTTTCCGTCGCTGTGCAGCCAGATATGTGGATCGGCACGTTGCTCAATCAGCGGGTTGGGGTAATTACTCATGTTTCAGCTCCTTGCTGGTCAGGGGGACGCTGATTATTTCTGCGTCTTGTGTATTTTTCGCGTCATGATATTCATTCAGTTCGCGGTAATTACGGCGGCGAATCTCCAGATCTGCCTGAATGGTACGCATGGTTTCGCGGTCAACTTTCAGCAGACGTACAACACCGGCGGTAATGAAATAACCCACGCCCGGAATGACAGTGAATAACAACATAATGCCGTTAATGGCATGGTCGCTTTGCTGTGTTGCGCTGGCATTGTAGCCGTACGCAGAGAGCAGGAAGCCGACCATCGCGCCTGCTACCGCCAGTCCGCATTTCAGGAAGAACAGGTTACCGGAGAAGCTGATGCCGGTGACGCGCTTGCCAGTTTTCCATTCGCCGTAATCGTCAACGTCAGCCATCAGCGACCAGTGTAGCGGGGAAGGGAGTTGGTGCATGATGTTGAGGATAAAGTACGCCACCAGAATAAGTGTCGTGGCGTGCGGGTCGAGGAAATAGAATCCGCAGGAGAAAATGGTCAGGATGATGTTGGCCCAGAAGAACACTTTCAGTTTGCAGTATTTATCTGTCAGTGGTTTTGCCAGCGCGCTGCCGATCATCATGCCCACTACGCCGAGGCTGATAAACATACTGGCAAATGAAGTGGATTTTTCCATCACCCAGGTAACGTAATACATGGTGGCGGCCATACGGATGAAGCCCGGGCACACGTTGCAGAATGTCAGCAGCAGGATGCGTACCCACTGATCGTTTTTCCATACATCCTTAAGGTCAGATTTTAAGGCGTGTTTTGACGGTACTGCGGGCTGGATCCGTTCTTTTACCGAGCTGAAGCAGAACAGGAACATGAACAGCGCGATGATCGCCATCACGCCCATCGACATCTGGTAGCCCTTGGCTTTGTCTGCGCCACCGAAAAAATCGGCCATCGGCAGCAAGGTGGAAGAGAGGATCAGTGTCGCGATCCCTACCATAAAGAAGCGGTAAGACTGACAGGCAACACGCTCATGCGGGTCGGCAGTAATGACGCCACCGAGCGAGCAATAAGGAATGTTGATGGCCGTGTAAGTCAGTGACATCAGGAAGTAAGTGACAAAGGCATAGATAACTTTGCTGTTGTAACTCCATTCCGGTGTGGTGAACATCAGCACGCTGAACAGTACATACGGCACTGAAACCCACAACAAATACGGGCGGAAACGTCCCCAGCGGGTGGTGGTACGGTCGGCGATCGCCCCCATTATCGGGTCGGTTACCGCGTCGATAACACGCACCGACAACAGCAATATCCCCACCAGCGCGGGGGCTAAACCGAAAACATCGGTGTAAAAATAATTAAGAAACAGCATGATGGCGCCGCCAATCATATTGCAGCCCGCATCCCCCATTCCGTACGCTACTTTCTCTTTAAACGACAGTGCGCCTTCCTTCATGGATGTTCACTCCGGCTATTGGATAAAAGGATTTTGTTAAAAAACTGTTTGATAGCTCAGAGTATTGGTCGGAGTGAGACAGAGTGGTCAGGAGGTAAGAGTCATGAAGATGGACATTTTAGTCATACGGGAGGAAATGTGAGCCAGATAACAAATACCCATCATACTTCGAGCTGCAGGTGCGTTGGCTACCATCTTTCACCCGAATTACTTACCAGAGTAAGCTCATCGGGTTCTCTTGCCTGCCGCCTTCCTGCAACTCGAATTATTTTGGGTATCTCTTAACTATTTAACTTAAGCGTTAACGGATTTCCCGCTTTGCTGATTTTTGATCCAGTAACCGATGCCCAGCACCACCAGCCACACAGGGATCAGCCACACGGAGATCGCCATGCCTGGCGTGATAGCCATGATCACCAGAATTGCTGCCATAAACAGCAGGCAGATATAGTTACCCAGCGGATACAGCAGCGCTTTGAACTTAGGTTCCACGCCTTCACGACGTTTCGCCTGACGGAATTTCATGTGCGCAAGGCTGATCATTGCCCAGTTGATCACCAGTGCAGACACCACCAGGGCCATCAGCAAGCCAAACGCCTCACCCGGCATCAGATAGTTGATCAGAACACACAGCGCTGTGGTGGCAGCAGAAACGAGGATGGAAGCCACCGGAACGCCGCGTTTATCGACATTGAGCAATGCCTTAGGCGCGTTGCCTTGCTGAGCCAGGCCAAACAGCATGCGGCTGTTACAGTAAACACAGCTGTTATAAACCGACAGCGCGGCTGTCAGGATCACCACGTTCAGGGCGTTGGCCACCAGTGCATCCCCCAGGTCATGGAAGATCAGCACAAACGGGCTGGTATCCGGTCCGACACGGGTCCATGGCATCAGCGAAAGCAGTACAGCCAGTGAGCCTACATAGAAAATCAGGATGCGGTAGATAACCTGATTGGTCGCTTTAGGGATGCTGACTTCCGGATTATCCGCTTCAGCAGCAGTAATCCCGACCAGTTCCAGGCCACCAAAGGAAAACATGATGATCGCCATCATCATCACAAGCCCGGTCATGCCGTGAGGCAGGAAACCGCCTTGCTCCCAAAGGTTACGTACTGTTGCCTGCGGGCCTGCCGTATCGCTGAACAGCAACCAGCCACCGAACAGAATCATCGCCACCACGGCAACCACTTTAATGATCGCAAACCAGAACTCCATCTCACCAAAAACTTTAACGTTGGTAAGATTGATCGCGTTGATCAGCACGAAGAATACTGCGGCAGAAACCCATGTCGGGATTTCCGGCCACCAGAATTGGATATATTTACCGACGGCAGTGAGTTCGGCCATCGCAACCAGAACATACAGAACCCAGTAGTTCCAGCCAGAAGCAAACCCGGCAAATCCGCCCCAGTATTTGTAAGCAAAGTGGCTGAATGAGCCTGCAACCGGCTCCTCAACAACCATTTCCCCTAACTGACGCATAATTAAGAATGCGATAAAACCCGCAATGGCGTAGCCAAGAATAATCCCCGGCCCCGCGGACTGAATGACGGAAGCGCTGCCCAGAAACAGCCCTGTACCGACGGCCCCGCCTAATGCAATCAACTGAATATGACGGTTTTTGAGGCCGCGCTTCAGCTCATCGCCTTGTTGTTGATCAACCATTTACCTGTCCTCTGTCATAGGGGCAAAACCCATAACATTCTGTGTGTTAGAGAGAATGTAAGGCGATAATTACACTTTTTGTATCTAATTATTTACGGCTGGATTGAGCCTAAAAATCAGGATCATCTACCGTTCGGGCAAGAATAATGTTATGCGGAAAAGTTTGCACGGGGTTTATGCGCCATCCGCATAACAAATAATCAAATTGACCGGAAATTTGTTCTGGATCTCTAAAATGAGATCTCACGCAGCGTAAAAACGATAAATGATAAAAATTTGTTAAAATGTGCGGGGTCGACGCATTTACTGGGTAGCCATATGGACACAAGGTGAATACTTTGTTACTTTACGGCCACGTTTTTTAAATTGGTATTACCAATTGACTCCGGCAACTTACAGAGTCGCTACTCGCAGAGAACCGCACATATATGGCTTACAGCAAAATCCGACAGCCTAAGTTATCCGATGTGATCGAGCAGCAACTTGAGTTTCTGATCCTCGAAGGTACCTTGAGGCCTGGGGAAAAGCTTCCGCCAGAGCGCGAACTGGCCAAACAGTTTGATGTATCGCGACCTTCTCTCAGAGAGGCAATCCAAAGCCTGGAAGGGAAGGGGCTACTCCTGCGCCGTCAGGGTGGTGGCACTTTCGTACAAAGTAACCTGTGGCAAAGCGTGAGTGATCCGCTGGCCGAGTTACTGGCCGACCATCCTGAATCACAATTCGATCTCCTTGAAACACGACATGCCCTTGAAGGGATCGCTGCGTATTACGCGGCGCTTCGTGGCACAGAGGAAGATCTGCAGCGCATTCGCGATTGTCATGTGGTTATTCAGACCGCACAAGACAGCGGAGATCTGGATGCAGAAGCCGATGCGGTTATGCAGTATCAGGTCGCTGTAACAGAAGCAGCCCATAATGTGGTGCTGCTGCACCTGGTCCGCTGTATGGGGCCAATGCTCGAGAAGAATGTTCGACAGAACTTTGAATTGCTTTACTCACGCCGGGAAATGCTGGCGACAGTAAGCAACCACCGCGCCAGTATTTTCGAGGCGATTGTTGCACGGGAACCAGAAATAGCGCGTGCCGCATCTCACCGTCACCTGGCGTTCATTGAAGAAGTTTTGCTGGATCTCAGCAGGGAACACACCCGGCGGGATCGGTCTTTACGACGACTCCAGCAACGAAAAGATGAAAGTTAACCATCAGGGTTAATTTTTAGAGCCCTCATTTGAGGGCTCACGGCAACTACATGACGGGCCTGTCTTCGTGCGCTCTCTTAGCGGCGAAGCGCGTTTTTGAAAGAGTGCAGGAAGACAGGCTCCAGATAAACCAACGTATTAGAGACAGATAAGGAAAAGCACCATGTCAGAACGTGTAAATAATGACGTGGATCCGATCGAAACTCGCGACTGGCTACAAGCGATCGAATCGGTCATCCGTGAAGAAGGTGTTGAGCGTGCACAGTTCCTGATCGATCAGGTTCTCAGTGAAGCGCGTAAGGGCGGCGTAAGCGTCGCTGCTGGCGCAGCCAGCCGTAACTACGTCAATACCATCGCTGTTGAAGACGAACCTGAATACCCGGGTAACCTGGAGCTGGAACGTAATATTCGTACCGCTATCCGCTGGAACGCCATCATGACCGTTCTGCGTGCCTCCAAGAAAGATCTGGAACTCGGTGGTCACATGGCTTCCTTCCAGTCTTCTGCGACTGTTTATGAAGTGTGTTTCAACCACTTCTTCCGCGCGCGCAACGAAAAAGACGGCGGCGATCTGGTGTACTTCCAGGGCCACATTTCTCCGGGCGTATATGCACGTGCTTTCCTTGAAGGCCGTCTGACTGAAGAGCAGATGAACAATTTCCGTCAGGAAGTTCACGGTAAAGGTCTGTCTTCTTATCCGCACCCTAAACTGATGCCTGAATTCTGGCAGTTCCCGACGG
Organism: Rahnella sp. CFA14(1/10); assembly: GCF_004195095.1. NCBI lineage: Bacteria > Pseudomonadati > Pseudomonadota > Gammaproteobacteria > Enterobacterales > Yersiniaceae > Rahnella > Rahnella sp. CFA14(1/10). The sequence goes on from NZ_SEWS01000005.1 coordinate 180,038, forward strand.
TATCGATGGGGTTGGGCCCGATTGGTGCCATCTACCAGGCTAAGTTCCTGAAATATCTGGAACACCGTGGCCTGAAAGATACCTCCGCACAGCGCGTTTACGCATTCCTGGGCGACGGTGAAATGGACGAACCAGAATCCAAAGGTGCGATCACCATCGCGACCCGTGAGAAACTGGATAACCTGTGCTTCATCATCAACTGTAACTTACAGCGTCTTGATGGCCCGGTAACCGGCAACGGTAAAATCATCAACGAACTTGACGGCATCTTCTCAGGCGCTGGCTGGAACGTGATTAAAGTGATCTGGGGCAACCGTTGGGATGAACTGCTGCGTAAAGACACCAGCGGTAAACTGATCCAGCTGATGAACGAAACCGTTGATGGCGACTATCAGACCTTCAAGTCCCGCGACGGTAAATACGTTCGTGACCATTTCTTCGGTAAATACCCTGAAACTGCGGCGCTGGTCAAAGATATGACCGACGACGAAATCTGGGCACTGAACCGTGGTGGTCATGATCCGAAGAAAGTTTTCGCTGCACTGAACAAAGCACAGAATACCAAAGGCCAGCCGACCGTTATCCTTGCGCATACCATTAAAGGTTATGGCATGGGCGACGCTGCCGAAGGTAAAAACATTGCTCACCAGGTGAAGAAAATGAACATGGATGGCGTGCGCTATATCCGTGATCGTTTCAGTGTGCCAGTCACCGATGAAAATCTGGAAAAACTGCCGTACATCACGCTGGAAAAAGACTCTGCAGAATACAAATATCTGCATGAGCGTCGTGCTGCGCTGAAAGGCTACCTGCCGACTCGTCTGCCAAACTTCACGCAGAAGCTGGAAATGCCGAAACTGGAAGATTTCTCACCACTGCTGGAAGAGCAGAAGAAAGAGATCTCTACCACTATCGCTTTCGTCCGTGCTCTGAACGTGATGCTGAAAAACGACTCCATTAAAGACCGTCTGGTCCCGATCATCGCCGATGAAGCGCGTACTTTCGGTATGGAAGGTCTGTTCCGTCAGATTGGTATTTACAGCCCGAACGGTCAGCAATACACCCCGCAGGACCGTGAGCAGGTTGCTTACTATAAAGAAGACGAGAAAGGTCAGATCCTGCAGGAAGGTATCAACGAACTGGGCGCCGCATCTTCATGGCTGGCCGCAGCGACGTCTTACAGCACCAACGATCTGCCAATGATCCCGTTCTACATCTACTACTCTATGTTTGGTTTCCAGCGTATCGGCGACCTGTGCTGGGCAGCGGGTGACCAGCAGGCGCGTGGCTTCCTGATCGGCGGTACTTCAGGTCGTACTACCCTCAACGGTGAAGGTCTGCAGCATGAAGATGGCCACAGCCATATTCAGTCTCTGACTATCCCTAACTGTATTTCTTACGACCCGTCTTACGCTTACGAAGTGGCTGTCATCATGCATGATGGTCTGGTACGTATGTACGGTGAAGCGCAGGAAAACATTTATTATTACATCACCACGCTGAACGAAAACTACCACATGCCAGCCATGCCTGAAGGCGCGGAAGAAGGCATCCGTAAGGGTATCTACAAGTTAGATACGCTGGAAGGTAGCAAAGGTAAAGTGCAGCTGCTGGGCTCAGGTTCTATCCTGCGTCACGTACGTGAAGCCGCTGAGATCCTGTCCAAAGATTACGGCGTAGGTTCTGACGTTTACAGCGTGACCTCCTTCACTGAACTGGCCCGCGACGGTCAGGATTGTGAGCGCTGGAATATGCTGCATCCAACCGAAACACCACGCGTTCCGTACATCGCCCAGGTAATGAGCGATGCGCCAGCGGTAGCGTCAACTGACTACATGAAACTGTTTGCTGAACAGGTTCGTACATACGTTCCGGCCAGTGATTATCGCGTTCTGGGTACGGATGGCTTCGGTCGTTCAGACAGCCGCGAAAACCTGCGTCACCACTTCGAAGTGGATGCATCGTACGTTGTGGTTGCTGCGCTGGGTGAATTGGCTAAACGCGGCGAAATCGAAACGTCTGTAGTGGCTGAAGCCATTAAGAAATTCGATATCAATCCAGAAAAAGTTAACCCGCGTCTGGCATAAGAGGTAAAGACAGATGGCTATTGAAATTAACGTACCGGATATCGGTGCAGATGCAGTGGAAGTCACCGAAATCATGGTGAAGGTGGGCGATAAAGTTGAAGCTGAACAATCGCTGATCACCGTTGAGGGCGATAAAGCTTCTATGGAAGTGCCTTCTCCACAGGCTGGCGTGGTCAAAGAAATTAAAGTTGCGGTTGGCGATACCGTTGAAACCGGCAAACTGATCATGATCTTCGACGCCGCTGATGGTGCTGCTGATGCGGCACCTGCGAAACAGGAAGCCAAAGCAGAAGAGAAAGCGCCTGCCGCCGCACCTGCTTCCAGCGAAAGCAAAGAAGTGAACGTGCCTGATATCGGTGGCGATGAAGTAGAAGTCACTGAAATCATGGTGAAAGTGGGTGACACAGTCGAAGCGGAACAATCGCTGATCACCGTAGAAGGCGATAAAGCTTCTATGGAAGTCCCTGCACCGTTCGCGGGTAAAGTAAAAGAGATCAAAATCGCTGCGGGCGATAAAGTCAGCACCGGCTCTCTGATCATGGTCTTCGACGTGGCAGGCTCGGGTGCAGCCGCACCTGCCGCTGCTGCAGAAACCAAATCAGACGCGGCACCTGCGGCTCCGGCTCAGTCCGGCAGCAAAGAAGTGAACGTACCTGATATCGGTGGCGACGAAGTGGAAGTCACTGAAATCATGGTGAAAGTCGGCGACAAAATCAGTGCTGAACAGTCACTGATCACCGTTGAGGGCGACAAAGCCTCAATGGAAGTCCCGGCACCGTTCGCGGGCACGGTGAAAGAAATCAAAATCGCGGCGGGCGATAAAGTCAGCACCGGTTCTCTGATCATGGTCTTTGAAGTAGAAGGCGCTGCGCCTGCTGCTCCGGCGGCTAAGAAAGAAGAAGCGGCTGCCCCGGCGAAACAGGAACAAAAAGCCGCTGCACCTGCTGTTAAAGCAGAGAGCAAAGGCGAGTTCGCAGAGAACGATGCTTACGTTCACGCCACGCCGGTTATCCGTCGTCTGGCCCGTGAGTTCGGCGTTAACCTGGCGAAAGTCAAAGGGACCGGCCGTAAGGGCCGTATCCTGCGCGAAGACGTGCAGACTTACGTGAAAGATGCGGTCAAACGTGCGGAAGCCGCGCCGGCAGCCGCAACGGGTGGCGGTCTTCCTGGCATGTTGCCTTGGCCGAAAGTGGACTTCAGCAAATTCGGTGAAATTGAAGAAGTCGAACTGGGCCGTATCCAGAAAATCTCTGGTGCGAACCTGAGCCGTAACTGGGTGATGATCCCGCATGTTACGCATTTCGACAAAACCGATATCACTGAGCTGGAAGCGTTCCGTAAACAGCAGAACGATGAAGCCGCTAAACGCAAACTGGACGTGAAATTCACGCCGGTGGTCTTCATCATGAAAGCCGTTGCGGCTGCGCTTGAGCAGATGCCACGCTTCAACAGTTCTCTGTCCGAAGATGGTCAGAAACTGACGCTGAAAAAATACATCAACATCGGTGTGGCGGTCGATACGCCAAACGGTCTGGTTGTTCCGGTCTTCAAAGACGTGAACAAAAAAGGCATCGCCGAGTTGTCCCGTGAGCTGATGGCGATCTCCAAGAAAGCCCGTGACGGTAAGCTGACTGCCGGTGAAATGCAGGGCGGTTGCTTCACCATCTCCAGCCTCGGCGGTATCGGGACGACCCATTTCGCGCCAATCGTTAATGCGCCGGAAGTGGCTATCCTGGGTGTCTCCAAGTCTGCCATTGAGCCAGTCTGGAACGGTAAAGAGTTCACACCGCGTCTGATGATGCCAATGTCGCTCTCCTTCGACCACCGTGTGATTGACGGGGCTGATGGTGCGCGCTTCATTACCATCATCAACAACGTGTTGTCTGACATTCGCCGTCTGGTGATGTAAGCGAAAAAGCCGGCCAGACGGCCGGCTTTTTTCTGATAATCTCTTCATGCTGTTTGGGATTTTCAGGCACTAAGCACAAATCGTATGCCGTTTGTTGTTTCAAATTTGTTAACAATTTTGTAAACTGCGGGCGGATAGAACGACCCGGTGGATGATGGGCGTTGCAACACAAAAATGACGTCAGACCCGCCGGACATAAATTAAGAGGTCATGATGAGTACTGAAATTAAAACTCAGGTCGTGGTACTTGGGGCTGGCCCTGCGGGCTATTCTGCTGCTTTCCGTTGCGCTGATTTAGGTCTTGAAACCGTTCTGGTTGAGCGTTATTCCACGCTCGGTGGCGTGTGCCTGAACGTAGGTTGTATCCCTTCTAAAGCTCTGCTGCATGTCGCGAAAGTGATCTCTGAAGCAAAAGCACTGGCTGAACATGGCATTGTTTTCGGCGAGCCGAAAACGGACATCGATAAAGTCCGCGTCTGGAAAGAAAAAGTTATCAACCAGCTGACCGGCGGTCTGTCCGGTATGGCGAAAGGCCGTAAAGTCAAAGTCGTGAACGGGCTGGGCAAATTTACTGGCGCGAATACTCTGGTTGTTGAAGGCGAAAATGGTCCGACGACCATCACTTTCGACAATGCCATCATTGCGGCGGGTTCCCGTCCAATCAAACTGCCATTCATTCCACATGATGATCCACGTGTCTGGGATTCCACTGATGCCCTGGAGCTGAAAAGCGTCCCTGAGCGTTTGCTGGTGATGGGCGGCGGTATCATCGGTCTGGAAATGGGCACCGTTTACCACGCACTGGGTTCTCAGATTGATGTGGTAGAAATGTTCGATCAGGTGATCCCTGCGGCTGATAAAGACGTCGTGAAAGTCTTCACTAAGAAAATCAGCAAGCAATTCAACCTGATGCTGGAAACCAAAGTGACCGCAGTAGAAGCCAAAGAAGATGGTATCTACGTCACGATGGAAGGTAAAAAAGCCCCGGCAGAACCACAGCGTTACGACGCCGTGCTGGTGGCTATCGGCCGCGTACCTAACGGCAAACTGCTGGAAGCAGGCGCTGCAGGTATCGAAGTGGACGACCGTGGTTTCATCCACGTCGACAAACAAATGCGCACCAATGTGCCACACATCTTTGCTATCGGCGATATCGTCGGTCAGCCAATGCTGGCACACAAAGGTGTTCACGAAGGTCATGTGGCTGCTGAGGTCATTTCCGGCAAGAAACACTACTTCGATCCGAAAGTCATTCCATCCATCGCCTACACTGAGCCGGAAGTTGCCTGGGTTGGCCTGACGGAGAAAGAAGCGAAAGAAAAAGGCATCAGCTACGAAACCGCCACCTTCCCGTGGGCAGCTTCAGGCCGTGCTATCGCGTCCGACTGTGCAGACGGTATGACCAAACTGATCTTCGACAAAGAATCTCACCGTGTTATCGGTGGTGCAATTGTCGGTACCAACGGCGGCGAGCTGCTGGGCGAGATCGGCCTGGCTATCGAAATGGGTTGTGATGCGGAAGATATCGCGCTGACCATCCATGCTCACCCGACGCTGCATGAGTCTGTGGGTCTGGCAGCAGAAATCTACGAAGGCAGCATTACTGACCTGCCAAACCCGAAAGCCAAGAAAAAGTAATCTTTGGCTTTTGCTGATGAACGCCTCTCCGGAGGCGTTTTTTTTTGCTGACGCAGCGCAGCCCGGTAATTATCTTCTCTGTGAATCTATCTTCTCATACCCCAATGTCCCCTTCTATTGAGTGATACGAGTAGGTTGCCAATATTAAGCATCACTGCCAGCATTATTTTTTTGTTATTCTTCATGCGTTATTTTCAGACAGAGTGAATGAAAATGATCACTCCGATCAATGTATTTAATCTCTTACCAAATAATTTAATATAATCACAGAATTAATGTTTTTTTCATTTTGCATGTGAATTTTTATTGATAATGGATATGGCGGTATTGATGTATAAAATATATATCTTTAACCGATGTTTGTGGTTGCGATTGATAATTAATATTAATTATATAAACAGCAAATTAATAGCTTCTAAGAGATTAATTAACATATGACTAAAAAGTAATTTTAAATCAAGGTTAATTTAACTTAAAGACTGAATGCAGTGGTGAGTGAATTCAAAATATCATATAGTTAGCATGCTTTACGTTACAAAATAATGAAAAACCTTAATGCGTGAGAAACCAGGAATGGATCCTGGTGATTTCTTATGTTTAAAACATGGAGAATACAAAATGAAATCTATGATTAAATTTGCCCTGCTGCCATCGGTTCTGCTGATGTCTGCCGGCGCTTTTGCCACCTCCACCTTAGATCAGGCCCAAATAAACCTTACTGGATCGGTTACGAATAATGCATCCACCTTTTGCAATATGAGTGTACCGAAATCCATTGATTTGGGTCAGGTCGATTTAAATGACATCATTTTAGCGCCCGCCGGGAAGGATATTCATCCGGTTGATTTCCAGGTAAAAATCCGCAACTGTGTGGCAAATAAGCCTGTCCATATTCGCTTCATGGCAGTGTCAACGACAGAAAATTCATATATAGCTCAGAACGCGCAGGGAGTAGATGGTGCGCAATACGTAGGGGTTGCTTTCAGGGAGGTAATCGGTGGTCAATCAACACCGCTTGATCCTATGGGGACTTCAACACCAGACCAAACAGACAGCGATGGCATGGCGACGCACGATTTCACTGCAAGCATAGTAAGGACGACGAGCGCAAACGAACCTACTTCGGGCCCTGTTTATGTTTCGGCGACGTTGACCTTAGAAGCTATTTAACTTAAGGGCAGTAAATAATCTCCGTCGGTAATACATCATTACCGACGCTTTGGTATGAAAATTATATCATGAAAATATCAGTTAAATATTTCATAACATGTTTATTGCTAGGCTATGCCTCTTACGGCCAGTCTGCGGTTGACCTTGATTCCAGCCGCGTCATTTATCATGCGGAAAATGATGGTGAAGATTCAAGGGTAAAGAATAACGGCGATATCACCTATCTGGTACAAAGCTGGGTGGACAAGGGGTGGAACATAAAAGGGGCACCTTTTACCGTGACGCCGCCCATTTTTAAACTCGAGAAAGGTAACGAAAGTAAAATTAGTGTTATTTATACGGGGAAAGGTGAAGCAAGTGATCGGGAAAGTTTATATTGGCTGAATGTTAAATCAATACCGGCTTTAGATAAAAAAGCGCTGAAAAATAAGGTCGTCATTGCGGTCAGCCATCGGGTGAAACTTATTTACCGACCAGAGGGCTTGCCCGGGGACCCGGCCGCAGCCATCGGCACTCTGGAATGGACAAAAAAATCACCTGATACTGTCCATGTAAAAAATAATAGTCCTTACTATGTCACGCTGAGTCAGGTAATCCTGAATGGCAAAAAAATTCCCATTAGCCTGGAACCTGACAATTCTACGTTAGCGCCCAATAGTGCAGCAGATTATTCAGCACATACTGCTTTGGGCGAAAAAGTAAAAATAAGCTGGTGGGCAATAGGCGATACAGGTACTCAGAGTAAAGAGTTTGTCAAAAATTTGTGATTGTCATTATTGATATTGACTATTTTCTTGCATCAGCGGCGCGATATGTATGTTCCATCCGTTAAAAATGGGTATTGTTTTTTTATTGGCAGTAATTTCAGTTTCATCTCACGCTGATGAATATTTTGAACCTACATTACTTGAGACATTCGATGAGAATACCCCGCCACCAGACCTGACACATTTTTCAACTAAGCAACTCGCTCCGGGGAAATATCGCGTCAAAATCAGTATAAATTCGGATTTTTATGACCGACGCATGGTGGATTTTATCATGGATGACCATGAGCGGCTGACGCCTTGTTTTAGCGAGGACGAATATACGGAGATGGGGATAGATAAACATTCATCATTGGTGACAATGAACAAAACGCCTGCGCCTTGCCGCCCTGTTTATAGCGTCATTGAAGGCGCTACAGTGCACACTGATTTATCGCAGTTACAGCTCGATTTATCTATACCTCAGTTAGCATTGCGGTCACAGGTCGCAGATGATGTGCCTGAAACGCTGTGGGATGAAGGGATTACGGCCTTTATTTCCAATTATCGTCTGGACGGTTCTTCCACCCGGAATAACGGGGAAAGCGCCTTATCTTCCCGGGAGAACGATAATTTCCTCAACTGGAATAACGGGCTGAATGTGGGGCCCTGGCGTCTGCGAGATTCATCGTCATGGTCAAATTCCAACGGATGGAACAACCTGTCGATGTATGTCAAACGCTCGATCCGCCCGCTTAAAAGCAAACTGACCATGGGAGATTTCTCCACACAGCAGGATATCTTTGACCCTCTGGCTTTGTTAGGCGTTCAGTTATCTTCTGATAGTGCAATGCTTCCTAACAGCATCAACGGCTTTTCGCCTATCGTGCGCGGCATTGCAAAAAGCTATGCTCAGGTCACAGTGAGAAACGCCGGAGATATCATATACCAGACTAACGTACCACCGGGGCCTTTTGCTTTAAAAGATATTGTCCCTGTTTCTGATGGTGGAGAACTCGATGTTACGATTAAGGAGTCCAATGGTGCGGAAAATCACTACATTATTCCTTACGCATCGATACCTGAACTCCAGCGTGAAGGGCAGTTGAAATACAGTTTGTTAGCGGGCCAATATAAGGATGAGACAGTAGGAAATAAGCCGAATGTTATTCAGGCCAGTACCGCCTGGGGGTTGCCTTATAACCTGACATTACTCAACGGATTGCAATGGAGCCAGCACTACCAGGCCGCCAGTCTTGGTATCGGTGTTGATGCCGGCCATTTGGGTGCATTGTCACTCACTGCTGTTCATCAAAAAACGCAACCGGAGTATGAGAATCAAAAAAAGTCGGGTACTGCCGCACGTTTATCCTATGCAAAAGTTATTTCAACAAGCGATACCACTGTTCATGTTGAAAACTGGTTATATAGTAATAATTATTTATCTTTTCAGGATGCTTATAACCCTAATCAATATGAGAGTAAAATACGCAACCGGCAGTCAGTGAATATAAATCAACCCGTGAGTGATGAAGGAGAAAGTATATACTTCACACTTAGCCGGACGGGATATGAAGAATCCTCTGATATCATATATCAGACCGGTGTCAATGGCTCCATAAACGGAATATCTTACTCAGTTGCCGTCAGTAAAAGTAAAATGAGTAATAACAATGAATGGGATAAGCAGCTGGCGCTGACAGTTTCTGTTCCGTTTTCAGTGTTCTCATCTGATGCCAGTTACGGTTCAATATCATATTTAATGACGCAAAGTGGCGGTAAAGATAACTCCCAGCTAGTGACTGCTTCCGATGCGCTAAATGATAAACAAACACTTATTTATACCGCCAGCACGTCATACGAAAATGATAATAGTGGTGCAAAAGGCGCTGTCAGTCTGGATTATAAAAACAGTTCAGGCCAAGAAAAAATTGGTTATAACTATGACGAAATGCAGAAACAGTTAACATACGGCATGTCCGGAGGCGTATTATTGCATCAGGGGGGGGGTACTTTTTCTCAGTATATGGATAATGCTTCAGCATTAATCAGCATCCCTAATGTCAGTGATATTAGCATTGAGGGATATGATGGAATTAAAACAGACAGTAACGGGTATGCTGTCTTACCTAATATTATACCTTACCGTAAAAATGACGTTAAGGTTGAACCTCCGGCAGCGCGGGACAGTGAAGTCGAAATTACGGCTCTCGTTAATACCGTTGTTCCGACAAAAGATGCTATTGTTTTGGCAGAATTCGCAGCCCGGGTTGGACGAAAAGCCATTGTGATTCTGAATTACCATTCATTACCGTTGCCCTTTGGCACGGAAGTTAAACTAGTGCCTGGCGACCAGGAATTTTATGTTGCTGATAATGGCCTTGCTTATATCACCGGGATGCCTGAAGAGGGTACTCTCAGTGCAGATTTTGGTAATGGTCAACATTGTCAAACTGACTATAAATTGCCTCAAAAGAAAAAGGCTGGCAAATCCTCAATGGTAAAAATGGTGCTGGAATGCAACTAACTAAGATCCCTTTAATGTCAGTACTATTTTATGCGCTTATTTTTTTATCAAGTGCTCATGCTTGTAAAGGGCATTTAAACATTAATATTTTACCAAAAATCAATACATCCTTCAGCAGCGCCGTTATCGGCGATGTGCTTTACAAAAAAGAAGGCACGCTTTCTACGCTGGCCGGTAAAGATATAAAATTTATTTGTAATGAAGGGAACGGATTGCAGCAAATAACAGCCATTGGAAAATTACACAGTTTATCCCTTGCGAAAAATACCTATGCGACTAATCTTAGCGGCGTGGGTATTAGAATCACGATGGCCTTGCAACAAAAAGAGGGGTTCAAATGGAAAAAGCTCCCTTTTTATTTCTCAGAGAAAGTTACTTCTACTTTCGGTGCGGATGATATCTATATGCGTATTGAGTTGATTAAGACCGCAGATGAGGTTGCACCAGGTCAGTTAAACTATGATGAAAATAATGCGTTGCTGATAAGTGTCAATAATCAGCAATCCGTTTATAGTGTTGGCATACATCTTTCCGGCCTCATGACTTCAGGCACTTGCGATATCTTAACTGATTTAATAAATGTCGATATGGGGGTGCTAACCGTAGATAAGTCGAAAGGATATAACGGAGATACAGGACGTACAGATTTTGCTGTGCCTGTAAGTTGTGAAAATGTTCATGGCGTATTCATGACGATTAAAGGTAATCTTTATAAAGGGTTAAAGGATACCATTGCATTGATGGATATGCCCGGCAGCGCCAAAGGTGTCGGCATAAGACTAACTTATAAGGATATTCCGGTGGTTCTCGATAAGCCCGTTGATATTTCTGATCTCTTTCAACAAACGACGAAAAATAATATTCTTCTTTCAGCTAACTATTTTGTTTCGGATAATGAAATCGAGCCCGGGCTTGTCACGGCTATGGCCACATTAAGGATCGACTATTTATAATGAGCGAAACGTCGGAGCAGGGTTCCGGCTGTCTTTGGATAATATATGAAGAGGCAATTTTTAGAAGTGCTGACCCGACAAATTTGACGCCTGTAACCGTCAAACCTGATAGCGCTGCTGATGCAGCAGATAACCCGCTACGGCGAAGCGCACAGCACCGGGAAATTTACAATGATTTATTCGTTAAAAAGGTTGCTCTTACCGGCAACCTTTAGCGCATCTTGTTCCGGGGGAGTACACGTTGATGTGAATATTAGCGCTGGCGACTGATCACACGTCGGATGCAGTTTGTTATCTTATCTATCATCAAAACCATACTGGGGCTGCTTTGGAATGAGGGGGTAGGATCTGAGGTTTTTATTTTTTAAGCGTGTTTCAAGCTCCGTTCTGGTTTTTAAAGGAAAGCTTTCATATTCTCTTTCTAACCTTATATTTCCGGCAGGTAAAAGGGCAAAAATGTCATGATGTCTTCATTGATATGCGCAAAAGAAGGGGATGCCATCGTGAGCATCAACATCAGGAGGATTTTTTTCATACTGAACGTTCCTTGTTATTTAAACGCTTTTTCCATGCATCCCCAAAACTTACCCTGACTTTGATATGAAATATCAATGATTAAAGTTCTCTCATAGATTTCATGTATTAAGCAAACCTGTAATTACCTGTTGAGGCATCAATAAAGAATAAATATAGGGAAGTTGTTTTTCTGAGCAAGAACTATTTCCATTTCCTATGAATAGGGTGTTTTGCGATCCGAAGATCAATTCGGCGATTATAAGTTTGCGTTTTACGCCATTCCTGGTCGCTATTCCATTCATCTGATGATGCTTTGAGAGTATTCAGACGTTAACGTTTTTCCCTGACTGCTGGCACGTCGAAGAGACAAATCTGACGTATTTTTGAACGATTTTTTTGCCCCTTTTTTCTGCATTTACTGCCATTTATTCCCTTGTATGATCAGGGTTGTTGTGATGATCTGGAGGGCGAATCGGGATGAACAGCCGATCCGTCTGTGCTCAACGATTCAGCAAAGATTTAATGTTGCTTTTATGTGAACGAATTAACAAGCGGGCAAAATCCTGCTATGCTGCCCAGGCGCTAAAGGGCACTGTGCTCAGGTTCAGGACGTATAGTTTCAGAACAAGAAACCCTCTTACCCGCAGTGTCCCCGATTCATCAGACCGCTTGAATTCCCCTGTCCCTACAGGCATGACGCGATGCTGATGATGGAAGCCAGGCATAATAAATGACAATGAGAGCGAGGAGAAAGTCGTGCTAGAAGAATACCGTAAGCACGTAGCCGAGCGTGCTGCAGAGGGCATCGTCCCTAAGCCACTTGATGCTTCACAGATGGCAGCGTTGGTTGAGTCCCTGAAGAATCCGCCGCAAGGCGAAGAAGACACTCTGTTAGACCTGCTGATTAACCGTGTTCCACCGGGCGTCGACGAAGCCGCCTATGTTAAAGCCGGGTTCCTGGCCGCCGTCGCCAAAGGCGAAACTACCTCTCCGTTGGTCACTCCTGAAAAAGCTGTTGAACTGCTGGGCACCATGCAGGGCGGTTACAACATTCACCCGCTGATCGACGCACTGGATAACGACACGCTGGCACCTATTGCCGCGAAAGCGCTGTCCCACACGTTGCTGATGTTTGATAACTTCTACGATGTGGAAGAAAAAGCACACGCTGGCAACGAACACGCGAAAAAAATCCTTCAGTCGTGGGCGGATGCCGAATGGTATCTGTCGCGCCCGCAACTGGCCGAAAAAATCACCGTCACCGTGTTTAAAGTGACCGGCGAAACCAATACCGATGATTTGTCACCTGCTCCGGATGCCTGGTCCCGTCCAGATATTCCTCTGCATGCGCTGGCAATGCTGAAAAATGAACGCGAAGGCATTCATCCGGATCAACCGGGCAGTGTCGGTCCGATCAAACAAATCGAAGAACTGAACAAAAAAGGTTTCCCGCTGGCTTATGTGGGTGACGTTGTCGGTACCGGTTCTTCGCGTAAATCAGCCACTAACTCCGTGCTGTGGTTCATGGGTGATGATATCCCTCATGTGCCAAACAAACGCGGCGGCGGTGTGGTGCTCGGCGGCAAAATCGCGCCAATTTTCTTCAATACCATGGAAGATGCCGGTGCCTTACCGATCGAAGTGGACGTGTCTAACCTGAACATGGGCGATGTTATCGACATCTATCCGTATAAAGGTGAAGTGCGTCATCACGAAACCGACGAAGTGCTCGCCACTTTCGAACTGAAAACCGACGTACTGCTCGACGAAGTGCGTGCAGGTGGTCGTATTCCATTGATCATCGGCCGTGGTTTAACCACCAAAGCCCGTGAATCGCTGAAATTACCGCAGAGCGAAGTGTTCCGCATTGCGAAACCCGTCGCTGCAAGCAATAAAGGTTTCTCGCTGGCGCAGAAAATGGTGGGCCGCGCCTGTGGCGTTGCCGGTGTTCGTCCGAACGAATATTGCGAACCCAAAATGACGTCCGTGGGTTCTCAGGACACCACCGGTCCGATGACCCGTGATGAACTGAAAGACCTGGCGTGTCTGGGCTTCTCCGCCGATCTGGTGATGCAGTCATTCTGTCATACCGCGGCGTATCCTAAGCCGGTTGACGTGACCACCCATCACACGCTGCCTGATTTCATCATGAACCGTGGCGGTGTTTCACTGCGCCCGGGCGATGGCATTATTCACTCCTGGCTGAACCGCATGCTGCTGCCTGATACAGTTGGCACCGGCGGTGACTCCCATACCCGTTTCCCGATTGGGATTTCTTTCCCGGCGGGTTCCGGTCTGGTGGCCTTTGCGGCAGCGACCGGCGTGATGCCTCTTGATATGCCGGAATCCGTTCTGGTGCGTTTCAAGGGCAAAATGCAACCGGGCATCACCCTGCGTGATCTGGTGCATGCGATCCCTTACTACGCGATTAAAGAAGGCCATCTGACCGTTGAGAAGAAAGGTAAGAAAAACCTCTTCTCTGGCCGTATTCTGGAAATCGAAGGCTTGCCGGAACTGAAAGTAGAACAGGCATTTGAACTGGCGGATGCGTCTGCAGAGCGTTCAGCGGCAGGTTGTACGATCAAACTGGATCAGGCACCGATCAAAGAATACCTCAGTTCCAACATTGTATTGCTGAAGTGGATGATCTCTGAAGGTTACGGCGATCGTCGTACCATCGAGCGTCGTATCAAAGGCATGGAAGAGTGGCTGGCGAATCCTACCCTGCTCGAAGCGGATGCGGATGCCGAATACGCGGCTGTGATCGAAATCGATCTGGCGGACATCAAAGAGCCAATCCTTTGTGCGCCGAACGATCCGGATGATGCGCGTCTGCTGTCTTCCGTACAGAACAGCAAAATCGATGAAGTCTTTATCGGTTCGTGCATGACTAACATTGGTCACTTCCGTGCGGCCGGTAAACTGCTCGACAGCCATAAAGGCGCGTTACCAACCCGTCTGTGGGTTGCACCACCGACTAAAATGGATGCGGCACAGCTGACTGAAGAGGGCTATTACAGCGTCTTTGGTAAGAGCGGGGCGCGTGTAGAAATACCGGGCTGTTCACTGTGCATGGGTAACCAGGCGCGTGTGGCCGACGGTTCTACCGTGGTTTCCACGTCAACGCGTAACTTCCCGAACCGTCTGGGCAATGGCGCTAACGTCTATCTGGCCTCAGCGGAACTGGCCGCGGTGGCGTCCCTGCTGGGTCGCCTGCCAACACCGGAAGAATATCTCGGTTATATGGCAGAAGTGGATAAGACTGCGGTGGATACCTACCGTTATCTGAACTTCGACAAACTGAGCGAATATACGGATAAAGCTGACGGTGTGATCTTCCAAACCGCAGTCTAAATCGCTATATTTGCGCCAGTGTTGAAAGGGAGCTTCGGCTCCCTTTTTTATTGTGATTTTTCCAGAGGACTGCGCCATGGATTACGATTTTTTACGCGACATCACCGGTGAGGTCAAAGTGCGTTTTTCAATGGGCCACGAAGTGCTGGGCCACTGGCTGAATGAAGAAGTGAAGGGCGACCTGAGCGTGCTCGATCACGTTGAAGCCGCGCTGAGTGAGCTGAAAGGCAGCGAACGCCAGACGCAAATGGTTGGTCATGAATACACGCTGTTGTTAGCCGACGATGAGGTGATGATCCGCGCCAATCAGCTGGATTTCGACGGTGATGAGATTGAAGAAGGGATGAGCTATTACGACGAAGAAAGTCTGGCATTTTGCGGTGTCGAGGACTTCCTGCAAGTCCTCGCTAAATACCGTTCTTTTGTGACAACCTACCGCTGAGTTACTTGCCCCGCGAGGCGGTCCAGCAGAGCAGCGAACCGCCGACTACCATTAGCACCCCCGGCCAGAAACTTGCGCCCGGCAGTGTGTGCAGCCATAATCCGGCCATCAGAATCGATGACAGCGGCGTGAAGTACGACAACGCGGCCACCAGCGTCGCATTGCCTTTTTTCATCGCGATATCCCAGCACTGATACGAAATGGCCGTCACCGCGCCCATTGCCAGCAGTTCAAGAATCGCCGGTAATCTCAGGCTGATGCGGTTCGATGAATAGGTAAAGTACAGCACCCACAGCACGGCACCGGTCGCCAGCAGAAACAACGGCAGCACGCCTTTGCCTTTACACAATACGCGCACCAGATTGGAATACAGCGCCCATGAAACGGCAGCACCCAATGCCAGACCATAAGCCACCGGGTTGCCGTGCACATTACGCATTAGCTGACGAATATCCAGCCCGTGACCGCCGCTGATCGCCCATAACACGCCTGCAAACGCCAGTACTGCCCCCGGCCAGATCCACCAGCGTACGCGTAATTTCAGCAACGGAACCGCAAACAGCAGCGTCAGACTTGGCCACAAATAATTGATCAACCCGAGTTCCAGCGTTTGTTGCCGGGTATGCGCCAGACCAATCGCCAGCGAAAACGCCACCATATAAAAGATAAATAACAGACCGCAGATGATCAGATAGGCCGCAGATTCGCCGCGCAACGTTGGCTTGCCGCCGACCATCCAGACTAAAATCCCACTGACAGTATAAATTGACGCGGCCGCGCCAAAGGGCCCCAGAGATTCGGACAAACTGCGGGTGAGCGCCACGCTCATACTCCACAATAAAATGGCGAGAACGCCACACAGCGTTGCAAAACGATCCATAAGAAAGGTAAGCCTCTGGAAAAGGAGGCTTTTAAGATAAGCGATTGTCCCGGTTATTTACACCGGAACAATCCGCTTGAGGGGCGCTGAGTTGCTGAAATCATCAGAAGTAGAAACCGACTTCCAGACCCACGGTGGAAGTGGTGGTCGCGGGCTGATAATAACCGACGGTACGTCCGTTCAGATCACCTTGTTTCTCGTCAGACTTACCGTATTTCTGATGCACATAACTGGCTTTCACAAAAACATCTTTGTTGATATTCCAGGTCAGGCTGGTAAATGGCGAAAGCCTGGATTTCGGCTCCAGCCAGACCGAGCCCTGATTGCTGTGCGTCCAGGTTTTAATCGGATACAGCGCACCGCCTTCCAGACTCAGGCGTGAATCTGTGGTCATTTGCCAGTTCGCACCCAATGACGCTTTAGCGTAAGGTTGCACAGTCACTTCCACGGCGGTGTACTGCCGCGTGGCATTTTCTGAGGCGATATAAACATCATCAGAGCGGATATTTCTCAGCCATGCCTGGCCGCCAAGCGCACCTTTCATATCGAAAGAAACACTGTCGGATGCCCGGTAACGGTAGCCGCGGGTCATGTCCGCACTGTAGCCGGTGTAATAGGTTTTGCCCTTGAGCGATCCGTTTTGCACGTTGGCCTGATCGTCAAGCGTACTGCCTTTATAACGGACGATCCCGAACATGACGCTCATGTCCCAGGCTTTTAATAAGCCGCTTTGCGTATCAAGATAATTATTGGATCCGAAATTAACGCGCAGGCGCGGGCCATGTTCAGCAACATATTTACCGTCCATATTATCGACGGATTCGTCCCACTTATAATATTCAGCACCGTAACTCACATAGTGCCGCATCCCTTCAGTATTGCTGCTTAACAAATTTTCCCCGGCCCGGGAAACCCCGGAAACCAATAAAGAACTCGCGACCAGCAGGCTGGGTACGGTCTTTAATTTAATCATTTTCATGTTTTATTTCTGCTTGCGGTGGATGGAGCTGTTTGCTTAGTAAGCAATGACGCGATGCTAATGGGCGGGCGGGGATAATTAAAGCAATTTATCTGTTTTTAATAAAAAAGCGATCTTTTGATCTGTCATAAGCTAAATTATTAGTTATAGATAAATTATATTTGATTTAGGGTTTGTGTATTGTTTTTTAAATTTGGCTTAATAGCTAGATCGATTGACGATAAATTTGACTTAAATAAAAATTTAATCACTCTTTAACTATTAATTTGCCTTAAGAAGTATAGCCGGTTTTTATACCGGCCAGGATATTTTACTTAAGGATTGCTTATTGAGTTACAGCGATGCGCCGCCGCAAATGATTAATTGCTGACCGGTAATCGCAGCCGCAGAAGGAGAAAGTAAATAACAGACTAAATCGGCAACTTCCTGAGGCTGAATAAACCGGCCAATCGGTGGCAATTTAGGCGGAGAACTTTGCCGTTGCGGATTATCCAGCATCGGGGTTTGCGTCGCGCCGGGAGCCACAATATTGACGGTAATGCCGCGCGGCGCCAGCTCTGCTGCCCAGCTGCGCGCCATGCCGGTCATGGCGGATTTTGTGGCGACGTACTGGCTGCGACCGGCGGCACCCGATGACGTCCGGCTGCCCAGCAATACGATGCGCCCGCCGTCGGGCATTTTATCTACCAGCCGGTCAGCCAGCACTTCTGCCACGCCAATATGCAGTTTCCACAATGCTTCGCTGGCCTGCAGATCCAGTTGCCCCAGCGGTGCTGCTTGCATCAGGCCTGCGGCGTGAACCACGGCATCCACCTGAGGCAGTGTTTCCAGAAATGCCGTCAGTTGTGTCGTGCCGGTGATATCCAGCAGAATACCGGTAAAGTGAGGATGAGAAAAACTCACTTCACGGCGCGCCAGTCCGGTCACTCTCCAGCCCTGCGCCAGCAGTGTCAGGCACACCGTTTCGCCAATGCCTGAGCTGCATCCTGTCACCAGCGCGTGTTTACTCGGTGTTGGGTTCATGGCTTACTCCTGACAATGAGGCCGGGCCGGTATCAGCCTTTTACCCAGGATTCTTCAACGCAGACGTATTTGATCGCCTGCCTGTAGTAGGTGAAGGCGATATGCAGTTCGCCGTTCAGCCCCTGCCTGATGCTGGGATAAGAAAATTCGCGGTTCAGTTTTTGCTGTGAGTTATTGGTCATGCAATAGCCATCGCCGGTTTCCAGATCGCGCAGGTATGGCCACGAGCGGCCACCGTCTTCCGAAATCGCCAGTGTCATCGGTGCGCGCGGAGCGCCCCAGAAGGCTGTGCGGCCACCGGTTTCCCCCGGCGTTTCGGTGCGTACGTCGTCGTCTTCATCTTCAATCTCGTCATACAGCGAGGCCCGGCGTTCACTGGCATCGGCGGCGCTGAGATTATTGAAGACCAGCGCCAGATGCCCGTTGGCGAGCGTTGTCACCTGAATCGATGAGTTATTGTTAGGCAGTGCGGTCGGTTGCGGCGCGCTCCAGCTATTGCCGCTATCCACGGAACGGCTCTGGTAGATGAAATCTGCCCAGCGGCTGCGGTACAACGCCAGCAGGCTGCCGTCGTGCAGCGGCGTGATGTTCATATGCACGCAGCCGGTGCTTTCTGGCACTGCCACGTCACGCCAGGTTTTGCCCTTATCACTGGAAATTTTGACGGCGCTGTCGTCATTGTTGCCGACCCATTTTTCACCGGGCTGTGTGCGGCAATAAAATACCGGCAGCAGCCAGTCACCGTTGGCCAGCACGGTGACCGGCTGACGGATAAAAGTGCCGGGCTCACCGAGTAATGTACCGATTTCTCCCCAGCTTTTTCCCATGTCGTGGGACTGACGAAAACGCACAATCGCGGTGTCCTGATTGCCGGATTTCTGCGCGGTGTACATCAGCCAGAGCACATTATCCGGGTCAAGAAACAGCACCGGATTTTGCTCGGAACGGCTGGCATCCTCTGAAAGTTTCACCGGCCGGCTCCAGACCTGCGCACCTTTTTCCAGGCGCGACAGGTAAATGGAAATATCAGCGATACCTTCCTGGGTACCGGCAAACCATGTGCATAACAGGCTGCCGTCGGGTAAAGGCAGCAGATTGGCGGCATGATTTTGCGGACAATCCGACGGCAACATAGCCTCACGGCGCGCGGCGTCATGTTCAGCATTATGAACTTTGCCGCTGCGTTCGACGGTTAGCGTTTCAGTGGTCATCTTAAGGCTCCAGACTTTTGAATAATGTGTGCATTTTTGTTTTTATTGGTGCGCTGTGGGATCAGACGGTCAACCAACATAATGATGGCCGGTGTGACCAGCGCGATATACATGTTGTTGATACCAAATGGATCGCCGAGCAGGTACCAGACGGAGGTCACTACGCAGGCACCAATCAGGCCGGCATTTGCACCGCGCGCACTTTTAAAGAACGGCAGATAAAAGGCCATCACCGCGACCACGGAAATCGACAGACGGATAGCGCGGGTGAAGAACGACAGCTTCAGCACTTCCGGCACCAGTAACACGAAAATCAGCGGCAGGAAGCCAATCAGCAGCGACAGCCAGCGGGTCATTTTGAACTCGCGCTCCGGCGTCGGGTTGCGGTAAGGCACGTAGAAATCTTTCACAATCAGCGAGGCAATGGCCAGCGCGACGGTACTCACGCTGACGAAAATCGACGCCACCAGCGAGGTAGTGACCAGACCGGCAAGCCACGGATTCATGTCCTGAATGAAGATTGGCAGGGCATACAGGCTGTTCATTTCAGGATGCAGGAACTTCGCCGCGACACCGATCATGCCAATCGCCAGCGCAATCGGAATGCAGAAGAAGAAAGCAACCCAGGTTGCGCGTTTGGCAGACTCGGCGCTTTTGGTCGATGAAATCGCCTGAATGACGAATTGCGTACAGAAGATGGAGCCGATGGTGCCGATCAGCCACGCGAAGATGGTGCTGGCACCGATGCTGCCGTCCCACGTCCAGTAGAAATCAGGCATCTCTTTGACCATCGGCATCACGCCGCCGGTCATGTGCAGTGCGATGCCCAGAATGATCAGTACGCCGATGTACTTGAGGGCGCTGTGCAACATGGTGACCCACGCCATGCCTTTCATGCCGCCGAAGGCGAAGTAGAACGTACTGACCACGGCGGTGATAAACGCCGCGACCGGCAGGTTCACTTTCAGCACGGTGGAAATTGCCGCCGCACCGCTGACGTAGTTACCGACGTTCACCAGCAGCAGGGCGTAAATCATGATGAGCGAAATAATGTTCTTGGTGGTATTGCCGTACTTCTCGGCAATCGCCCCGGAAATGGTGATTTTTCCGGTGTTATAAATGCGTTTTACCAGCAGTAAACCGAATATCGGGAAGCCGATGGCCGCACCCAGGATCGACCAGGACGCGGCGAAACCGCCTTCAAACGCCGCCTGTGCGGTACCGATGGTGGATTTTGCGCCGATGTATTCCGACATCAGCAACACGCCGACGATAAAGGCCGGCATTGCACGCGAGCCTTCCATGAAATCGCCGTTGGTTTTACTGCGTAACCGGTAGGTCAGCCAGGTGGTAAACACGATGTAGGCCAGAACTATACCGATGATAATTAACGTATCTGATGAGCTAAATTCTTTCATTTTTTCCTCACACAGCGCGTAGGGGACCCTGCCTGCGGATTTTCATGCGCAGGTGTCGGTGGATTCAGAAGGTGTAAGGCGCGTTTAATCGCGCAAATTAAAGGTCTTAATAACGGTCAGGATCTTTTGTGTATCGTCCTGCGTGAATTCGACCGGATACCGGCTTTCACCCACGTTAAAACCGAGCAGATTCACGGCTTTTTTAACCACAGCCGGGGAAAATGCGATGCTGTAAAGATCGGTTCGGATCTGATTGATATCGGCCTGAACGATTTCGGCCGCTGGCGCATTGTTTTCCTGCCAATGGCGGTAAACGGCATTCACCTGAGCAGGAATAATATTGGCGATACCGGAAATACATCCGGCACTGCCTTCGGTGAAACCTTTGTAAATCAGTGAGTCCGGCCCGGTCAGCACATCAAAATCCGCAAACTGACGACTGACCTCATGGAAGCCGTGCAGGCTTTCCCACGAACCGGCGCTGTCTTTAATGCCTTTGATGTTCGGATGGTCGGCCAGCACGCGCACGACCTCTGGCGTCAGCGTATTGCCGGTGCGGGCGGGAATATTGTAGAGATACACCGGCACGGTCAGCGCATCGGCCACCGCGCGAAAATGCGCGATCAGTTCCTGCGGACGCAATGCCGCAAACCACGGTGTAATCACTGACACGGCGCGCACGCCGAGTTTTTCAATCTGTTTGCCCAGCCTGAGTGTGTCACGGGTAGAAATCTCGCCGACATGCGACATCACGCCCGTGTCATCCCCTGCGGCTTCAAGACAGATTTCTGTTACCTGAATTTTTTCCTGCTCGCTGAGCATAAAAAATTCCCCGTTGGTGCCGTTGCAGAAAATATTATTACCTGCCTGTTTCTGGCGTTTTACCTGCTGGCGCAATGCGTCGCTATCGAGTTTTCCGTCAGCGGAAAAGGGCGTCACAATCGCGGTATAAACTCCGGTAATGTTATTCATCTTATTCTCTTCACGTCGTTGTCGTCGGATACGAAATAAGGGGTTATCTGATGCTGCGGTAAATTTCTTCTATTTGATTTTTCTCTACCGGCATGGGCACATTTTTAATCAAACGTTGTACCTCTATTGCCCCCTGCGACAAATAGGGAATGTCGTCAGGTGTGATATTCAGCTGGCTTAATTTGACCGGTAAATCCAGGCGATGTACCAGTGCGTCAAAATATTCCACCAGCGCATAGGATTTTTCTTCCTCACTTAATTTCAGGTCAGCGTCCGGAATTAAATCCCAGGCGCGGGCGAATTTACTGACCGCCGACGGTCGTACAAACGCCATGCACGGTGCCAGCAGAATGGCATTCGCAATCCCATGAGGAATGTGATATTTCCCGCCGAGCGGATAGGACATCGCATGCACCATATGCGTACCGGCATGGGCAATCGACGCGCCGCCGTAATAAGACGCCCACAGCATATCCAGCCGTGCTGCCAGATTTCCCGGCTCAGCGACGGCCGTTTCGATACTGGCGAACAGTTTCTTCATGCCGACCAGGGCAAAGTTGTCACTGACCGGACTGGCGATCACTGACGTAAAGCATTCGAACAGATGGCACAGCGCATCAATGCCGGTGGAGGCCGCGATGTGCGCAGGCATACTGGTGGTCAGTTCCGGCACCAGCGCCACATAATCAGGCAGCATCACTGGCGTAATAATGCCGACTTTGGTTTCCTTTTCCGGGATAGCCAGAATCGCGTTTGGCGTGGATTCTGACCCGGTGCCGGCAGTGGTCGGGATCAGCAAAGACGGGGTGCGGCGCTGCGGCTTTTCACCGGCCAGCAGGCTTTCCAGCGTGACGTTTTCATCGCCCGCACAAAGCAGGGAAAGCAGTTTTGCCACATCCAGCACGCTGCCGCCGCCTGCGCCAATCACCAGATCTACGACAGGCTTTTTCAGCGCGCTTAGGATCGCCGTAACGTCATGCTGGCTTGGCTCCGGCGGCACGTTATCAATTACCGTCACCTGACAGCCTGCTTTCTGCATCTGTGTTATCAGCGATTGCACCGGCGGCAGGCCGATAATGTTCTTATCGCTGACCAGCAGCACCTGTCGTTTTCCGGTCAGAAGGTAGCCAATGTCCTGTAATGACTGATAACCGCTGATGATCGTACTGTCTATATTCATGCCTGATTCCTGCCGTCTGAGTCTTTTGTAAGAGTGAGTTCAATCACCAAAGGTCGATATGCCTCACATCGTCAGGGCAATTTATAGGCGAAATTGAAGTTGAATAATTTGATGTTGCTCACATATAATCAATCATGATTGAATATAATCATATCCAGCAAGATTAACCCAACCCGATCCTTTACGGAGCCATGATGGCTGAAACACTGACAATCCCGGCGTATTGCACGCCTGCCGCGCTTCTGGTTATCGCTGACGATTTTACCGGCGCGAATGACACCGGCGTGGCGCTTGTCCGCCAGGGGCTGACCGCGCATGTGCAGTTTGATATTCAGACGGAAGTGCAGAGGGGCAGCAGCGCAAGCGCGGTGATTTACAGCAGTGACAGCCGGGCGCTGAGCGCGGCACAGGCGGCACAGAAAGTGACTCTGGCTGTGCAGGCGGGAATGACAGCCATCTCTGGTCAGCATTGGGTGTTTAAAAAAATTGATTCCACTCTGCGCGGCAATTTAGGGGCAGAAACCGAAGCGGCGCTGACGGCACTCAATTGCCCGCTGGCGATTGTCGCTCCCGCTGTGCCTGCACTTGGTCGTGTGGTGGCGGATGGTAAATGTTACGTCAACGGCCAATTGCTGACTGAAACCGAATTTGCAAGCGATCCGAAAACGCCGGTGCATACCGCCAGCATAGCAGAGCGACTGGCTGAACAGACGTCGCTGAAACAGCACCACGTCAGCCTTGAAGCGTTACGAAGCGGTGATTTGCACAACGTGATATTTGCTCTGGTGGCGTCCGGCGTCCGCATTCTGATAGCGGACAGCGAGACGCCAGAAGATCTGAAGCTGATTGTTCAGACCGCTGAAAGCCTGCCATTCAGACCGCTGATGGTGGGGGCTTCGGGTCTTATCCATGCGCTGACCGATGCCGCGTTGCATGACAATGAACATCCTCCGGTGATATCCGGTAAGAAATTGCCGTTGCTGGCAGTGGTCGGTTCGATGAGTGAAATCGCCTTGCAACAGGTGGCCTGCGTAATGCAGCACAGGGCGATTTCGCTGCTGGATATCGATGTTATGCCTTTGTTTTCAGATGAATTTATCGATATACAGCAAACGCTGGTCGCGCAGATTTCTCAAGCGCTGGCGCAGGGCAAACACTGTGTGATCCGCACGTCGCAGGGCGCAGAACAGCGGCACCGGATTGCGCAATTTTGCCAGCAACATGACATCAGCCGCTCGCAGATGGGCGAGCGGATTGCCGCCTTTCTCGGGCAACTGATCCGGCACCTCTTACAGCAGACGCATCCGGGCGGCATTTACCTTACCGGCGGTGATATCGCGCTGGCGGTGGTTCGTGCGCTCGGGGCTAAAGGTTTTGAAATTAAAGGACAAATTGCAGGCTGCGTTCCCTGGGGATATCTGCAAGGCAGTCAGATTCACCGGCTGCCGGTCATGACCAAGGCCGGAGGGTTCGGTACCGAAAGTACGCTACTTGAAGTTTTACGCTTTATTGAGGAGAAGTTGAGTGACTAAAATTATCGCAGTAACGATGGGTGACCCTGCCGGTATCGGCCCTGAAATTATCATTAAAGCGTTGGCTGAAGGTGAGCTTTCCGGCACGAAAGCGGTGGTGGTCGGTTGCGCCGCCACATTCCGCCGTATCCTTGGCTTAGGTATCACGCCTGCAGCGGAACTGCGTATTATCGATGACGTCTCGCAGGCGAATTTCGCGCCCGGTGTGATTAACGTTATTGACGAACCGCTGGCAAATCCTGATGCACTGGTGCCGGGCAAAGTGCAAAAAGAGGCCGGGGATCTGGCTTATCGCTGTGTAAAACGCGCGACAGAACTGGCCATGGCCGGACAGGTGCACGCCATTGCTACCGCACCGCTGAATAAAGAAGCGCTGCATTCTGCCGGGCATATTTATCCGGGACATACCGAACTGCTGGCGAAACTCACTGACAGCCGCGACTACGCGATGGTGCTTTACACCGACAAACTCAAGGTTATCCACGTCAGCACGCATATCGCGCTGCGTAAATTCCTCGATACGCTCAGTCACGAGCGGGTAGAAACAGTGATTCAGATGGCGGATACCTTCCTGCGTCGCGTCGGTTATGAAAATCCACGTATCGCTGTCGCCGGTGTGAATCCGCATGCGGGTGAAAACGGGCTGTTCGGTGATGAAGAAATTAAGATTGTCGGGCCGTCGGTAGAGAAAATGAAAGCCAAAGGAATTAACGTCTACGGTCCATGCCCGCCGGATACGGTTTTCCTGCAAACTTATGAAGGGATGTACGATATGGTGGTCGCGATGTATCACGATCAGGGCCATATCCCGCTGAAACTGATGGGATTCTATGACGGGGTGAACATCACCGCCGGTCTGCCGTTCATCCGCACGTCGGCTGACCATGGCACCGCGTTTGATATTGCGTGGACAGGAAAAGCCAAGTCTGAGAGCATGGCGATCTCTATTCAGTTAGCCGTACAACTGGCGTAATTTCGCGCCAGTGGCGCAGAGCAAAAAGGAATCACGTTGACCGGACAAAGCCGCCTCGATCAGATTATGGATTATCTGAAAAGCCATAATCTGGTCACCGTAGAACAACTGGTTGCCGCCATTGCGGCATCTCCGGCGACTATTCGCCGCGACCTGATAAAACTGGATGAACAGGGCGTGATCAGCCGCAGTCATGGCGGTGTGACGCTCAACCGGTTTATTCCCAGCCAGCCGACCACCAATGAAAAACTGCAGCGCAGTTTGCAGGAAAAGCAGGCCATAGCAGAAGTCGCCGCTGCGATGGTGAAACCGGGGGACGCTGTGGTGCTGGATGCGGGTACCACGATGCTGGAACTGGCGCGTAACCTGACGCATTTGCCACTGCGGGTGATCACCGCCGATCTGCGTATCGCGCTGTTTTTATCAGAGTTTAAGCAAATTGAAGTCACGATTATCGGCGGACGTATCGACGACAGCAGTCAGTCTTGTGTTGGCGAACATGGCCGTCGTTTGTTGCGCAGCGTTTACCCTGACATTGCTTTTGTCAGTTGCAACTCGTGGAGTCTGGATAAGGGCATCACCACGCCGACGGAAGAAAAAGCCGGGCTGAAGCAGGATCTGGCGGTGAATGCACGTCGCCGGGTGTTGCTGGCCGACAGCAGTAAATACGGTGCGTACTCGCTGTTTTGCGTCACGCCGCTGGCTGAGATGACGGATATTATTACCGATAAAGGGCTGAACCGGGATATTCAGCAGGCACTGGGCGAACAGCCCTTTACGCTGACACTGGCCTGATTTATTACCCCCGCCAAAACCAAAAAGGCCGGACATTGTAAACATGCCCGGCCTTTTCTTTATTCGGCCCTGATCAGACTGACGGAAGATTGCGACCGTAATAAATTTCCTGCATTTCTTTGTACAACAAATCGGTGATTTCCTTGCGTTCTGCGGCACTCAGTTCTTCCGGTTTGGCATTAAACAAATAATGCTTCAGATCGAATTCTTTCAATAACATCTTGGTATGAAAGATATTTTCCTGATACACGTTGACGTCCATCATGTCGTACAGCGCTTTTATATCCTGCGACATGAAGTTCTGAATCGAATTAATGGAATGGTCGATGTAATGCTTAACGCCGTTCACGTCACGGGTGAAACCACGCACACGGTAGTCGATAGTGACGATATCCGATTCAAGCTGATGAATCAGGTAGTTCAGCGCTTTCAGTGGTGAAATCACCCCACAGGTCGAGACTTCGATGTCGGCGCGGAAGGTGCACAGGCCCGCTTCAGGATGGCTTTCCGGATAGGTATGCACGCAGATATGGCTCTTATCCAGATGCGCGACCACCGAATTCGGCAACGGGCCCGGATGCTCAGTGTTATCCACATCACGGGGATCCACTGGCTCTTCGCTCACCAAAATCGTGACGCTGGCACCCTGTGGTTCGTAATCCTGTCGCGCTACGTTGAGAATATTGGCACCGATAATGGAGCAGGTTTCGGTGAGAATTTCCGTCAGACGGTTGGCGTTATATTCTTTGTCAATGTAGGCAATATAGCCGTCACGATCATCTGCGGTTTTGGCGTAGCAGATATCGTAGATACAAAAACTCAGGCTTTTGGTCAGGTTGTTGAAACCGTGCAGTTTCAGCTTTTGCAATTTAGTTCACCCCCTTATGGATGCGGTATCAGCGCGCGGCTGACAGGGCATTCAGTAAATATTGCGGCAGGGCAAAGCTGCCATGATGAATCGCCGGATTGTAATAACGACAGGTGATGTCTGCGGCGTCAAAACGTGCCTGCAAGGTGTGGTTATCCATCTGGCGATATTCCGGGCTGTTAGTTGCCCAGGCGAAGGTCATGATGCCGCCGTAATAGGTCGGGATCGCAGCCTGATAGAAACTGACATCACTGAAGTAATGACTCAGTTTGGTGTGGCTGTTCACCGCTTCATCCTGCTGGAGGAAACATACGCCATTTTGTGCCACAAAAATGCCGCCCGGATTAAGACAGCGGGCACAACCTTCGTAGAACGCCGACGTAAACAGGCTTTCGCCGGGACCGATAGGATCGGTGCAGTCGGAGATGATCACATCGAAGGTTTCAGCACTCTGATTAACGAAGTTCACACCGTCGTCGATCACCAGTTTGAAACGCGGATCATCATACGCACCGGCATTATGGTTGGGCAGATACTGGCGGCAAAACTCCACCACACCGGCATCAATTTCCACCATCGTGATCGCTTCCACGCCTTTATGGCGGCACACTTCGCGCAGCATGGCGCCGTCACCGCCGCCAATGATCAACACCTTTTTAGCGTGGCCGTGAGCGAACAAAGGCACATGGGTCAGCATTTCATGGTAAATGAATTCATCACGCTCAGTGGTTTGCACCACGCCGTCGAGTGCCATGACGCGACCCAGCGCCGCATTTTCGAAAATGACCAGATCCTGGTGATCGGTTTTTTCACGGTATAACTCTTTATCGACGCTAAAGTACTGACCAAAATGATCGTGCAGCGTCTCATGCCATATTTCTTTGGATGACGAGTTCCGGGACATGTCGTTGTTTCTCCTGATCAATCGCAGCCATAAAAATGGGCGCACATGATAGCTAACTCTGCCTGTCCATGCACGGTTGAATTTCAGACAGGTGAATGTAGGTTAAGTGTAGACGAGGCTGTCGTGGCGCGAAAAGTTGGGGAAAGCGGGGGAAGGGAACAGGCTCCGGCATCACAATGACGGAGCACACGGCTGAAAAACTGGCTGACGGAATTCAGTTGGTATAGGCCAGTAAACTCAGCGAGTCACGGGCCAGAGACTTACATTTTGTCGGTTTAGGCACGGCGATCCCGCTCAGATCACGGTAACTTTCTTCGCCCATCGACTGCATGTTAAAGCTGTTGTAATTGCTCAGATCCCAGCGGTTTTGCTGTGCGAAAAATACGATAGCCCGTTTGATTTGGGTATTCGGCAGTTGTTCGTAACCGCAGTTATTTTTCAGATAAACGAAGACGGCCGTCAGGTCCGCCAGATCTTCCGCTTCGGATTCACTCAGCGCCTGACTGGCGGAGGAGAAACCGAGCAGCGACAGTAATAACAAACACAGTGTTGTTTTTTTCATGGGTGTGTTCTTGTTCTTGTAGATTGAAAGTCAGGAAGACTTGGCTCACAGGCAGTTAAAAGGACGTTACCATATTTGCGCTGAGCGGCACCAAATTTCTTTTGCCGCGAAGGCGCTTGACCTTCCCCTTAGGGGAAGGGGTAGGCTGTTGTACTATTATGGCACGTTTGCGCCATCCGTCTGGTCACCCCCTCATAAGGACTGAAAAATGAACCGTCGCGATTTCGTGAAGTGGACGACCCTGATGGGCGCTGCCACTACGCTGCCTGGCTGGAGCCGCTTCGCGCTCGCTGCAGACCGCCCGGCATTGCCTGTTCCTGCATTACTTGAACCGGATATCCACAGCGCCATTACGCTCACATTACAACGCGGCCAGAGCCAGTTTCTGCCCGGTGTGAACACCGAAACCTGGGGCATAAACGGTAATCTGCTCGGCCCCGCGTTGCGTATCCGTCGCGGTAAACCGGTCAGTGTCACCATCAATAACCGGCTGGATGTGGCCAGCACCGTTCACTGGCACGGGCTGGAAATTCCCGGTGATGTGGATGGTGGTCCGCAAGGTCTGATCGGACCCGGTGAGAATCGCAAAGTCAGCTTGCAACTCGATCAGCCCGCGTCGACCTGCTGGTTTCACCCGCATCCGCATCAGACCAGCGGTTATCAGGTGGCGATGGGGCTCGCCGGGCTGGTGCTGATTGAAGATGAAAGCAGTGATCTGTTACAAATCCCGAAACGTTGGGGCGTGGATGATATTCCGGTCATTTTGCAGGATAAGCGCTTAAACGATGCCGGTAAAATCGATTATCAGATGGACGTCATGACTGCCGCCGTCGGCTGGTTTGGGCAGCACATGCTAACTAACGGCGCGGTGTATCCGCAGCACGGGATCTCCCGTGGCTGGGTACGTTTTCGTTTACTCAACGGTTGTAATGCCCGCTCACTGCATATCGCCACCAGCGATCAACGGCCGATGTATGTCATCGCCAGTGACGGCGGTTTCCTGCCTGAGCCGGTGAAAGTCAGTGATCTGCCGTTACTGACGGGCGAGCGTTTTGAAGTGCTGATTGATTGCAGCGACGGCAAAGCGTTTGATCTGGTCACGTTGCCGGTGAAGCAGATGGGCATGACGCTGGCACCGTTCGATAAACCATTGCCGGTGTTGCGTATTCAGCCGACTTTGACTCAAAGCGGCAGTGCATTGCCGGACACGCTGGTGCCGCTGCCCGCGCTGGTGTCAGTCGATAATCTGCCGACCCGCTGGCTGCAACTGATGATGGATCCGCAGCTCGATCAGCAGGGTATGGCGGCGCTGATGAAACGGTACGGGCACAATGCGATGACCGGAATGCGCATGGATCATGGCGGGGACGAGATGGCAGCCATGCCGGGAATGTCTGATTCTGCCCACGACGGGCAGGGTGGCATGGCCGGTATGGACATGGGTAAATCATCCGCGGGTTACGATTTCATGCAGGGCAATAAAATTAACGGTAAAGCCTACGACATGAACGTTCCTGCTTTCGATGTGAAACAAGGCCGGTATGAGAAATGGACTATCTCGGGCGAGGGCGACATGATGCTGCATCCTTTCCATATCCACGGCACACAGTTCCGTATTCTTTCTGAAAACGGTCAGCCCGTGGCGGCCCATCGTCAGGGCTGGAAGGATATCGTGCGCGTTGAAGGTGCCCGCAGCGAAGTGCTGGTGCGTTTTAACCATCTTGCCGGTAAACAACATGCCTACATGGCGCACTGCCACCTGCTTGAACACGAAGATACCGGCATGATGCTTGGCTTCACAGTATCAGCGTAATCCGTATAACTGCTTTTCTTTCTGTAATTTCTTAAAAATCAGCGGGCCGGAGCCATTATCCGGCCCGCCCCTTTCCGTATCTTCCCTCGTCCCTGTCTTTACCTGTGCGCTCTCATGATTTTCAATCTTTCAAATTGAAAGATTAAACTTTCAAAATGTGATCAATATATAATTAATATAAATTCATAATGATTATATTTCCTGCGTGGAGTGACAAAACATGAAAGCTTAAACCCACGTATCCCTACAGGAGAAGATGATGATTGACGTAATAACGCACGGTGCCGGGTGGTTTATCGGCCTGTTTCAAAAAGGAGGAGAAGTGTTTGTCGGGATGGTCACCGGCATTCTGCCTCTCCTGATTAGTTTGCTGGTGGTCATGAACGCGCTGATCGTTTTTGTCGGACAGCGACGGATCGAACGTCTGGCGCAGCGCTGTGCCGGTGATCCGGTTTCACGGTATTTGCTGTTACCGGTGATTGGCACCTTTGTTTTCTGTAATCCGATGACCCTCAGTCTTGGCCGTTTTATGCCTGAAATCTACAAACCCAGTTATTACGCTGCTGGCTCTTACAGCTGCCATTCCATGAACGGCCTCTTCCCGCACATTAACCCCGGTGAGTTGTTTGTGTATCTCGGCGTTGCCAGCGGGCTGACCACGCTGGGATTACCGCTCGGACCGCTGGCCGTCAGTTATTTCCTGGTCGGCATGGTGACTAACTTCTTCCGCGGCTGGGTCACGGATCTCACCACACGCATCTTTGAACGCAAGATGGGCATTCAGCTTGATCGTGAGGTTCGGCTGTAATCAGCGTCAATTCTAATCAGGTCAAATTCTAAAAAAAGCGGAGCAGAAAATGAGCCTTACGATTCGCATTAACCGGGGTGAAGGTGGCTGGGGTGGGCCGTTGTTGATTGACGCGGTGCCCGGCAAAAAAGTGATGTATATCACGGCGGGCACGCGCCCGGCGATCGTCGACAAGCTGGCAGAACTGACCGGCTGGGAAACGGTAGACGGTTTTAAAGAAGGTGAACCACCGGCAGAAGAAATCGGTGTGGCGGTGATCGACTGCGGCGGCACGTTGCGCTGCGGCATCTACCCAAAACGGCGCATCCCGACCGTTAACATCCATTCGACCGGTAAATCAGGCCCGCTGGCACAGTTTATTACCGAAGACATTTATGTTTCCGGTGTCCGTGAGCATGACATCGTGCTGGCAAATGCAGACGCCGCTGAACCGGCCACGGTGGCGGCTAAACCCGCACCGGCTGGGGCAGGGCGTGATTACGACACCACAAAAAAAATCACCGAACAGAGCGACGGCCTGCTGGCGAAAGTCGGTATGGGCATGGGCTCCGGCGTGGCCGTTTTATTCCAGGCCGGGCGCGACACCATCGATACCGTGCTCAAAACCATCCTGCCGTTTATGGCCTTCGTGGCGGCGCTGATCGGCATCATTATGGCCTCGGGTCTGGGCGATCTGGTGGCGCACGGGCTGACGCCGCTGGCGAAAAGCCCCGTCGGGCTGGTGTTGCTGGCGCTGATCTGTTCCTTCCCGCTGCTTTCTCCTTTCCTCGGCCCCGGCGCGGTGATCGCCCAAGTCATCGGTGTACTGGTCGGGGTGCAGATCGGGCTGGGCAATATCCCGCCACATCTGGCACTGCCTGCACTTTTCGCCATCAACGCTCAGGCGGCGTGCGATTTCATTCCTGTCGGGCTTTCATTGGCTGAAGCCAAACAAGACACCGTGCGCGTCGGTGTGCCTTCGGTGCTGGTCAGCCGTTTTCTGACCGGTGCGCCGACGGTACTTATCGCCTGGGCCGCTTCCGCTTTCATTTATCAGTAAGGAGTCACTGTGCAAACCATTTATCAAACCACGATTACGCAAATCGGCGACTTCGCCCGTGAAGCCTTAACCGACCAGATGCTGATCACCTTCCGTGAAGGTGCGCCGGCGGATATTCAGGATTATTGCTTCATCCACCGGCACGGGGACATGCAAGGGGAACTGCACCGTGGTGCGTACATGGAACTGGCAGATGTGCGTTATCCGGTGACTGCCGTGGGAGAGGTGGCAATGCAAAATTTGCGTGAACTGGGGCATATCACTTTGCGTTTTGACGGCAGTGCCGAAGCGGAATTTCCCGGCAGCGTACATGTAAAAGGCACCGCGCCCGACGATATTCCGCTGGGCAGCGTATTGAAATTTATCGATTAACTAGCAGAGTCAGGAGTCAGTAATGGAACAGGTTGCAGTCGTGATCGGCGGGGGGCAGACGCTGGGCGCATTTCTCTGTCAGGGGCTGGCTGAATCCGGCTATCGCGTGGCGGTGGCGGATCTGAATGAGGAAAATGCTGCCTCCGTGGCAGAGCAGATTAACCGGCAGTTTGGCGGGGAAAGGGCATTCGGGTTTGCTGTTGATGCTACCCGTGAAGCCAGCGTAGTCCGGCTGGCGAAAGCGGTGGATCAGACGTTCGGCAAGGTCAGTTTGCTGGTGTACAGCGCGGGGATGGCGAAGGCATCGCCGATCACGGATTTTGCCCTCAACGATTTTGACCTCTCGTTGCAGGTCAATCTGGTGGGGTACTTCCTCTGTGCCCGGGAGTTTTCCCGTCTGATGATCCGCGACCGTATTCCGGGACGCATCATCCAGATCAATTCTAAATCCGGCAAAGTGGGCAGCAAACATAATGCCGGTTACAGCGCGGCCAAGTTCGGCGGCGTGGGGCTGACGCAGTCTCTGGCGCTGGATCTGGCGGAATATGGCATCACCGTGCATTCACTGATGCTGGGCAATTTACTCAAATCGCCGATGTTTCAGTCATTATTGCCGCAGTACGCCAAAAAACTGGGCATTCAGGCCGACGAAGTCGAGCAGTATTACATTGATAAAGTGCCGCTCAAACGCGGGTGTGACTATCAGGATGTGCTGAATATGCTGCTGTTTTATGCCAGCGATAAAGCCTCTTATTGCACCGGTCAGTCGATCAATATCACCGGCGGTCAGGTGATGTTCTGATGTGTTCCGCCTCTGTTTACAGGGGCGGATTTTTGACATAAAGGAGAAGATAATGACCCCGACTTCGGCATTAATACTCTGTGCGGTACTGGCCTGGGTGGCACAAATCGCACTCGGCTGGTGGCAGTTGCAGCGCTTTAACCGGGCATTTGACAGGTTGTGTATGCAGGGAAAGGTGGGCGTCGGGCGTTCCGGCGGACGTTTCAAGCCGCGAGTGGTACTGGCGCTGGCTTTCGATAAACAGGAAAAAGTCTGTGACGGATTTTTACTGCGCGGCCTGACAATTTTCGCCCGTCCTCAGCCGGTCACGACGCTTAAGGGCATGAGCCGGGAACAATTGATGTCAGGTGTGATCTTCCCGAAAGATCCGAATATTCAAACTGCACTATCATTAGCGATTGAACCGAAATCATGATATTTTCACTTTAAAAGCTATTATCTTTCAAAAAGAATGATGGCTGTGAATTTATCTTAAAATTTGAGCGAAAATCGTGATGAAACCTAAGCAACGGCAGGCGGCGATACTGGCGCATTTGCAGCAATTTGGAAAAACGGCGGTGGACGATCTCGCCGCGCATTTCGCCACAACCGGCACCACTATCCGCAAAGATCTTACCCTGCTGGAAGAAGAGGGCGCAGTGATCCGCACTTATGGCGGTGTGGTGCTCAGTCGTGAAGAAGGCGACCAGCCTATCGACCGTAAAACCCACATCAATACCGGCAAAAAACTGCGTATCGCCCGCGCAGCTATCGGGGAGATCCAGGACGGCGACTCGCTGATTTTTGATGCGGGCAGCACCGTGATGCAGATGGTGCCTTTCCTCAGCCAGTTTAATAACATTACGGTTATGACCAACAGCCTGCATATCGTCAATGCGCTGGTCGAGCTGGATAATGACCAGACCATTTTGATGCCGGGCGGCACCTACCGCAAAAAATCCTCTTCCTTCCACGGCAGTCTGGCCGAAAGCGCGTTTGATAAATTCAATTTCGATAAGCTGTTTATCGGTGCTGATGGTGTCGATCTGGATGGCGGCGTCACGACATTCAACGAAGTTCACGGTGTCAGTCAGGCAATGTGTAAAGCGGCTGAACGTATTTTCCTGCTGGTGGATTCATCAAAATTTGGTCGTAAAAGCCCGAATGTGGTGTGCCATTTAGGTAAGGTCGATACGTTGATCACGGACAGCGGGCTTAGCAGCCAATACCGTGATGCCATCGAAAAATTAGGGATCCGCATTATTCTGGTCGGGGAAGACGATGAGTGACGCATTACTGAATTACGCCCGTGAAACGCTGGAAATTGAAATTGAAGAAGCCCGCCGGTTACTGACGCGTCTGGATGATAATTTCCTCTGCGCCTGTCGCTTGTTGCTCAATTGCACCGGCAAAGCCGTCGTTTCCGGCATGGGAAAATCCGGTCATATCGGCAAAAAAATTGCTGCTTCACTGGCCAGTACCGGCACACCGGCGTTCTTTGTGCATCCTGCCGAAGCATTGCACGGCGATCTGGGCATGATCGGCAGCGAAGATGTGCTGATTTTTATCTCTTATTCCGGCCGGGCAAAAGAGCTGGATCTGATCCTGCCGTTGCTGAAAGAAAACCGAACCCGCCTGGTTGCCATCACCGGCGGCAAAGACTCTCCGCTGGCGCTGGCGGCAGATTGTGTACTGGATATCAGTGTCGAGCGCGAAGCCTGCCCGATGGGGCTGGCACCGACCTCGAGCGCGGTGAATACCTTAATGATGGGGGATGCGCTGGCGATGGCACTGATGCGGCATCGCGGTTTTGGCGCAGAAGACTTTGCCCGTTCCCATCCCGGCGGCAGCCTGGGTGCGCGGTTGCTGAACCGCGTACATCACCTGATGCGCACCGGTGATCGTCTGCCGGTGGTGGACAGCCGGAAAAATGTTATGGATGCGATGCTGGAACTGAGCCGCACCGGTCTGGGTCTGATCGCGGTATGTGACGCCAGCCTGCACGTTGCCGGTGTGTTTACCGATGGTGATTTGCGCCGCTGGCTGGTCAGAGGCAATAGCCTGAACGATCCGCTGGTCAGCGCCATGAGCCGTCCGGGATATCTGCTTCCGGCGCAATGGCGGGCTGGTGAGGCGCTTGAAGCACTGCATCAACAGCATATCAGCGCCGCGCCGGTGGTCGACAGCGAAGGTGTGCTGGTCGGCGCGATCAACCTGCATGACCTGCATCAGGCCGGGATCGGCTGACACCAGCGTTACCCATCAACCGGTTCTTTGATATAATCCTTTCCACTATATGGTCGCTGTTTTTCTGAAAAGCAGCGATAAATATTCTTAAATCAGGTGGCTAGTCTTTATATGAAACATCGTGTTGACGTCATGATTTCCGAGCAGGAAGTCAAAACCCGAATTGCCGAATTGGGCCGTGAAATCACCGACCACTACCGCGACAGCGGCAGCGAAATGGTGCTGGTGGGATTGCTGCGCGGTTCCTTCATGTTTATGGCTGACCTGTGTCGCGCCGTAGATGTGCCGCATGAAGTGGACTTCATGACCGCCTCCAGCTACGGCAACGGCATGTCCACCACCCGCGACGTTAAGATCCTTAAAGATCTCGATGAAGATATTCGCGGTAAAGATGTGCTGATTGTTGAAGACATCATCGATTCCGGCAACACGCTGAGTAAAGTACGTGAAATCCTGCAACTGCGCGGTCCGAAATCCCTGGCCATCTGTACCCTGCTGGATAAACCTGAACGCCGTGAAGTGGACGTAAAAGTGGAATACGTGGGTTTCCCGATCCCCGATGAATTCGTTGTCGGCTATGGCATCGATTACGCCCAGCGTTACCGCCATCTGCCGTATGTCGGCAAGGTTGTGATGCTCGACGAGTAGTGATTAGCTACCCGATTTAGCTATTTCCGGCGCGGGTAACAGTGAATTTAAATGAAAACGGCCTTCAGATTTGGAGGCCGTTTTTTTAATTGCTTAAAAAACAAATAATACATTTAGCTAATCTATTTTCATTCCATAAAATAAAATTTAAATCCATAGGGTTTAAGTATAAGTTATTTTTAATGATCACATACATCATTATAGTTTTGTATAAGCTCTGGTTTTTAATGGAACGAATAATGAAAAGATGTTTGTCAGAGATGAAATTATAAATAAATGATAATCTTCTGGAAGATTAACGACGTCAATATGAATGATGCATGAGACGATTTTATGGGTCATGCCGATAGTTTATATTCATGATATCTATGATTGTTTCATAAAGTCTCAAACAAAATCGCCATGATTAACCAAACAAGGATGGATATCATGACATGGGAATATAATCAACGTACCGGGGAGTTGAGCCATAACGGACAACTTTTTAGGCAGGGCTATAGCGGACATGGTGCAGGGATAAATAATCCAGCTATGGAGTCTGTGAGCAGTCAGGGTCCAATCCCAAAAGGTTATTATCGTATAACTGGAGCACATAATACCGTTACGCCTGTCACCATCATATTGGAACCTATTTTGGGGACTAATACATATGGGCGAGACCTGTTCAGAATCCATGGCGGTTCAAGGGGAGGCGGACGCAATGCATCGAATGGTTGCATGATCATTGATGGCGTAAGTAATCGTGAACAAATCATGAATAGCGGTGACACGATTCTGGTGGTCAGATGATGAAAATTTTACTGTCTTTTTTATTAATGTTTTCATTTTCGGTAGCCGCCACGATGTAAAAAACTTCCATGCAGTTAACTCATCAGATAAAAAATCAGGGTGCTCTCCCTTCTTAAAGGTGGGGCTTTACCCTTCAGTACCGATAATGTATGTGCTTTACCCTTTTATAGCATCAAAGAACCGGAATTTAACCAATATGTCGTTGATGCAATTCAGGCTCTTTATAAGGTTCCGAACAGCAAAGCGTGTATCGATACTATTGTAAATACTATCGGACAATCAAATGGATTTATAGATGACAATTAATATGGGCATTCCTGTTTATATGTTTTTGTATGATGATGGCGGCAATATTATTAAGGGTGGCGTTGACATTCGAGGCCGTGAATACAGTGTGGAAGTGTTAGGACTGCATCACAGTGTACATATACCAACCGATAACCATAACGGTAAGTTCACCGGAACCTGCCAGCACCTTCCATTCCTGATAGAAAAAGAAATCGATTCATCTTCCCCCTATCTCTACAAAGCGCTTTCTACGGGGCAAACGCTGACGCGTGTGGAACTGAAATATTATCGAATCAATGATGCAGAGCAAGAGGTGGTATATTTTACTATTCTGCTGGAAAACGTGAGAGTCGTTAACCTGATGCCCGTGATGTTTGATATCAAAGATCCCGCGAAAGAAAGATTTAATCATATGGAAATCGCAGAATTCCGTTATGAGAAAATCACCAGGAAGTATGTGGATGGTAATATCCAATACGCAGATGCCTGGAATGAAAGGGCGACGGCATAGTTAGTGTGCAGATAATGGCATAAAAACTACGCAAAAAACCTCCTATTCTTGGACTTAGGTAACGATATTAATCAATTAAATTATATGGTTTTTATTTCAGTAACCATGCATTGACCACATCGACATGCTTCTTCAATGTAAAACATCCTTGCGGGTACTGCATGCAGTACCCTCCATAAACCCAGGGTTGGAATTCACTTACATTACAAAAAATATTTTAAACTAAATCAGAGGGTTCTTTTTCCTCCAAATGAAATTATCCCTATTTTTTATCCTGAAAAATAACCATGGTATAACCCAGGCGAGTAAAAATAAAGGTATCGCTAAAATGACAGAAAGATTAACAAGATTATAGATTTGGTAGAGTAACAGAACTAAAAGAGCGGAAAGAGAAATCAGGATGATTCGCAAATATAGAATTAATTTCCTCGTAGGTCTGTCAATATAGGCCATGATTATTTCAGCACCACAATAAGGACATAGGGTACTGTTTTTCTCTAATTTACTCTCACAAAACCCGCATATGGCATGCTCATCAATAGGATTGCTTTTCACGTAAACCTCTCGAACTAACTTTTGCTGTGTATGAATTATTGCTAAATATTATTTTATTTTAATTATTCTAATTGCTACTCTTTAATTCAATTGTACTTTACATAACTTCTTTTGAAATTTGCAAGGGGATTTTTTACCAACCTTAAGTGAATATGTAAGGGTTTTGTTCGTTTTTGGTGATGACTTTTCTGGCCAAGATTTTTCTTATTTTAAAATTTTAGATATAACCCTTGTTCTAACATGATAAAGAGTTTTTAAATATAAATTGTAACTAAGAGGTTTCCTAGTGAAGGCGCTTTATGAAATTTTTGTTTTGTAATAATTACTCAGGGTTTTATTTATGATGAGTTTTTCTGACAGATACAAGTGGTGCAAATGCGGGGCGTAGAGTCAGACATCTACAGGTTTGTACAGTACCGGAGAGACGCGCATCAGTTTCAGCAGACAGTAAATCCGGTGTATGCGTTTGTATTTCCAGACATGCCCCTGCCTGTGAAGCACCTGGCAAAGCTTCTTAAAGCCGTAGCGCGGATAACGTTCGGCCATCTCTGTCAGCACCTGGATCACCGATGCATCCCGCCATATTTCGCCTTCCGGCTGTAATAACGTGAAGGCGAAATATGGCCTTGCTGCAGATGTCTTTGACGGTGCGCCCGGCTTTTACAGATTTCAGAATGGAGATGGTCTGATACCCGGTGAAGCGAATTTTACGTATGGTGGCCTCTTCAGGGAACATAATCAGTATGCCGGAACATCTCTAAAAGAGAATGGCGCGGATTGCAGGGATACTTACACATGACCTTCTCAGCGCCTACCTCCATGATCCT
This sequence comes from Rahnella sp. CFA14(1/10), assembly GCF_004195095.1. Classification (NCBI taxonomy): domain Bacteria; kingdom Pseudomonadati; phylum Pseudomonadota; class Gammaproteobacteria; order Enterobacterales; family Yersiniaceae; genus Rahnella; species Rahnella sp. CFA14(1/10). The sequence goes on from NZ_SEWS01000005.1 coordinate 219,355, forward strand.
GTATTGAACAAAAGTGACGCGTGTGGGTATGCCAGAAAGTGTACCGATTATTTTAGGAAGTGGCTGACAGGGGATTTGTTATCTAAATCTGATTTATTCAACAAAGCCGCTCACTTTTTCTCTTAGGATACTTTTGCCTCATATGAAGGTTTTAAAAAAGGGCGGGTAGTCTGCTTTTTCACACAGGAACGAGCCGAGCAACAGAGTGGAACTTCATCAAAGTAAAAAATAGAATTCATCCATTTCTGAAGTCAACACAGAATCAGAAAAAATACTCGTTTAAATATGGGTGTGGTGGCTGTAGCAAGCGAGGAAAAATATTGTATTCGAGCCGGTGAAGATATGCTAAAAGCTCGGACATTGGCTCATCCAGTGAGCCTCGATTAGGCAGTTACGCTATGGCATATCCAGTAACTGTTCCTTTGAATATTTATTTCCCCCGTAAGACGCCAGATTGTTGTCAGAAGTAATATAGCCTAACCTTATTGAAGGGGCGATTATACTAACATTCCTCCTGATAAAATTAAATTGTAATATGTTTCATCATTAAATTGTATTGTTTCTTGCCCCTGGAATTTTTGGATAGAACCAAAAAGAGTATTGGAATAAACGAAACCCGAAGATTCATTTTCTCGGGGCCCTCTGATAGGATAGAGTTCATCTGCAAGCCCTTGATTTTTCATTGATAAGTCTTTCATTTTGCGAATGGTTCTTTCATCAATTCTATCATTGGTTGCACCGCCTTGATACTGCATAACCCATATGGGGAATTTTTTAAATGAAATGATTACTTGCCCGTAAATACTCCTCCCCTCCGTAAAGTAATTTCTATAGGTATAGCCACCATCATTATACTCAATGATTTTCATATCACCCCCTGTTAATGAATTTATAATTACATTTTCAGGGTTTCTATAAAGAAAACGATTTGCTTTTATTAAAAACTCTTCCATTTACACTCTCGAAATTTTAATCTCATGCAGATAATAAGTCCTTAGAATTGTCAATGTATTAAAAAGATATGAGATTTAAAAATACTTAGCATTCATAAAGGTTTTTTATAAATATGTCGGAATTTTAGCTTCCCATGAAATTTTAACGTCAATTATGAGAGTCCGTATTACTCATGATGCTAACTGTGCATGAATAACCTTAGAAAAACCTTAAGAACAGAATTTATTTGAATCTTTTTTTACGAAATTAATCTAAATAATACATCTCATTACTAATAATTCCTTATGTATTCAATTTTTTCAATTATTTCTATGGCTGGATACAAGCTTTTAGCACCATTCCTGGCTTTGTTGAATAAATTGGACTTTTGGCCGCAATCAGGATCAGATCATTCATGATGACCTGCTCCCTGTTGATTAAGTTTTTTCTGATACGATTTCCATATATTTCTGAATGTTATGTATGGCAATTATCTGCCATCTGAATACTTCGCCTGCAAAATGGAAAAACCCTGCCTTGCGGTAAAAGTCCATATTGTTCAAGTGGTTTTTTGGGTATATGTTTTCCGTACAAAACATAAGGAGTTATTAACAATAGCTATACCAGCGTATTTATGGTTGAAGGATGACGGCGGGGCAGATATCAAAGGTTCTGTCGATGTGAATGGGCGTGAAGGTTCAATTGAGATTCAAGGTTTTGGACACTCTCTGCATCTTCCAACTGACGGGGCTACAGGCAAGATCACCGGCACGCGTATACATGCGGCATTAGGTTTTGAGAAAGAATTCGACAGCTCTAGCCCTTATCTCTACAAAGCAACCGCCACCGGCCAAACCCTCCAATCAGCCGAGTTTAAATGGTACAAAATCAACGATGCAGGACAGGAAGTTGAGTACTTCAACATGTATCTCGAAGGCGTTAAAATTGTATCAATCTGCCCAACAATGCACCACATCAAAAACCCAGCCTTCGAGAAACATAATCACAACGAAAGTGTTGAGCTTCGCTATGAAAAAATCACATGGAAATATTGTGACGGCAACGTAATTTTTGCCGACGCCTGGAATGAGAGAGTGACCGCTTAAATGGCTGTCACCTGTAGCTATGTATTAAATGGGATGGAAACATCAATTCTGAGTTGTGCTGGTGTCGGCAATTTCCCTGCCTTCTCAGGCCAGTTAGTGGGTCGAAATAACCCGACATTAACTAATATCGCTGATCTGGGACCACTTCCTACAGGGCGTTACTTTATTGTCAGTCGCGTATCTGGGGGGCGCTTAGGCGGCATACGAAATGCTGTCCTTAAATATGGTTACGGCACTGACAGAGAAACATGGTTTGGGCTCTATCGCGATGACGGAAAGATAAACGATGAAACTTTTATGGAGGGAGTTAAACGTGGAAGTTTCCGGCTTCATCCAATCGGACCACAGGGACTCAGTGAGGGCTGTATTACCATGACATCACAATCCGATTTTGATTATCTTCGGACTGCATTGCTGGGTACCTCAATGATCGGTGTACCTGGGTCTTCGCTCAAGGCACACGGTACGATCAGGGTTACACTCGGATGAAGTGGATTAAGTATTTTTTTGCCGCATTGGGCTACCTTGTGGCGTTCTGCATACTTATGATCATCTTTACCCAAGTGATTGACAGCTATGTTACAGGTGAACAGATAGAAGGTTTCGCTCAATTTTGGGGAGTACATGACATAGAGGGAACGCTAGACCTTTATGTCGATGCCTCACTAATTATCTCAGGCTTAGTATCTATTCTGGTAATTCTGCTTTGTCGCATTTATATCCGGCGTCATTTAAGATCATCAGACTAAGATACTCAGCAATTAGAATACAACGCCCACCAGGGCGTTTCTTTTAGCTAAACTCCGGCCAATCCTCAACCATTCCGAAATGTAATTCTGTATCACCTATTTTCAACGTAGCCCCGCGGCTTAATGCCTCCAACTCCCAGCGCGCAGCAGCGATTTTGCATTTCATCAATTCTCGCTCAATTTCAGGCAATCGCGCCCGTTCCTCAGCAGTCAGTCTTGCCGATGGAGCAACATCCCGGGCTTTTGTTGGGTCAAAACTTCGCTGTAACTTACTCACCTTCGGTGTTTCTTCCCGTATACGCGCCACAATCGCCCTCACGGCGGCAGTGCCTGTCCGAGCTGATAGAACTGTGGTGGCTCTGTCACGGGCAGAACGTGAAACACGGCAAGCTCGACAAAGCCAAACTGGAATTCATCTGCAACCTGATGGATGACCCGTGTTCTTTCCAAATTGATAGCCTGGCTATTACAAAATTTAAGTCTTTGAGATTGGCGAAGGGCGTTAAGGCAACAACGGTAAAGCGGGGCTGGAGTGTTCACATAGTGTCCACACCTGAGCATCTTTATAGGGTTTGTAGCTGCTTACACCGCATATAACTCATTGATTTATCGTGATCGCATTGAAAGTACAGGAAAAATAAATGATAAAAAAGGCACATTTTTGTGCCTTTTGTTTTTTGAATTTCTGTAGAGTAGGGCGGCTTGTTATTGCGGGTCGCCGTTGAGCAGGGCGGAGACGCCCTGACGGTAGCGCTGTTCCAGCGTTTCGCGGCTGGTGGCGTCTACCTGGAGGTTGCGCAGACGTCCGTCCTGAATGCCGTAAACCCAGCCGTGCAGCGTGACTTTCTGGCCACGTTTCCAGGCTGATTGCATTACGGTGGAGTGGCCGAGGTTGTAAACCTGCTCAACCACGTTCAGCTCGCATAACTTATCGAGTCGCTTTTCCGGCGACAGTTCGCCCAGCAGTGAGCTATGTTTGTACCAGATGTCCCGGATATGCAACAGCCAGTTATTAATCAAACCCAGTTCAGGGTTTTCAACCGCCGCCTGTACACCGCCACAGCCGTAGTGACCGCAGATAATCACGTGTTCAACTTCCAGCACGTCGATAGCATATTGCACAACGGACAGGCAGTTAAGGTCAGTATGTATGACCAGATTGGCGACGTTGCGGTGAACGAACAGTTCACCCGGTTCAAGGCCGGTCAGGCGCTCGGCGGGGACGCGGCTGTCAGAACAGCCAATCCACAGAAAACGGGGTTTTTGCGATTCGGAGAGCCGCTCAAAGAAACCAGGATCTTCGTCGATCATGGTTTTGGACCAGGCTGCGTTATTAGCGATAAGTCTTTCTATGTCGTTCATGGAGGTTAATAGCCTGTAGCGAGCTAACTGCGATGGGGTAATATAGGGCAATGCCCCGACTTTTCAAGCTGATTCGGCATCTCCATTTACTCATTCTTACAACAGGGTTTTCACAAGAAGGTACGCTCCCTTTATGAATTATGCATTGGAACTGGAAAAGTTAACCAAAACTTACGCCGGTGGTGTACAGGCTTTGCGTGGAATCGATCTGCGCGTCGAAGCTGGCGATTTTTATGCCCTGCTTGGGCCGAACGGTGCGGGTAAATCCACCACCATTGGTATCATCAGTTCACTGGTCAACAAGACTGCCGGCAAAGTGCAGGTGTTTGGCTATGACATCGATAAAGATATCGTTAACGCCAAGCGTCAGCTCGGGCTGGTGCCGCAGGAATTTAACTTCAACCCGTTTGAAACGGTCATGCAGGTGGTGGTCAATCAGGCCGGTTATTACGGCGTGCCGCGTCCGCTGGCGCTTGAGCGTGCAGAAAAATACCTGACGCAGCTGGATCTCTGGGGCAAACGCAATGAGCGTTCGCGCATGTTGTCCGGCGGGATGAAACGCCGTCTGATGATCGCCCGTGCGCTGATGCACGAGCCTAAACTTTTGATCCTCGATGAGCCAACGGCGGGTGTGGATATTGAGTTGCGTCGCTCAATGTGGGGCTTCCTGAAAGAGCTGAACGCACAGGGCACGACCATTATTCTGACCACGCACTATCTGGAAGAAGCGGAAATGTTGTGCCGTAATATCGGCATAATTCAGGGCGGTCAGCTGGTGGAAAACACCAGCATGAAGGAACTGCTCTCGAAGCTGAAATCCGAAACCTTCATTCTGGATTTAGGGTCGAAAAGCCCGCTGCCGGTGCTGGAAGGGTATCGCAGTAAACTGACAGACACGTCAACACTGGAAGTGGAAGTCATGCGTGAGCAGGGACTGAACGCCCTGTTCAGCCAGCTAAGCAAGCAGGGCGTGCAGGTATTGAGTATGCGTAACAAGGCGAACCGTCTGGAAGAGCTGTTTGTCACGCTGGTGAACGGCAGCGAGGAAAAGAAATAATGTCGCAATTGTATTGGGTGGCACTGAAAAGTATCTGGATGAAAGAGATCAACCGCTTTGGTCGTATCTGGATCCAAACGCTGGTTCCACCGGTCATCACGATGACCTTATATTTCATCATCTTTGGTAATCTGATCGGCTCACAGATTGGCAACATGCATGGTTTCACCTACATGCAGTTTATCGTGCCGGGGCTTATCATGATGGCGGTGATCACTAACTCCTATGCCAACGTAGCCTCGTCATTCTTCAGCGCCAAATTCCAGCGCAATATTGAAGAATTGCTGGTGGCACCGGTGCCAACGCACGTGGTGATTGCCGGTTATGTGGGCGGCGGCGTGGCGCGTGGGATCTGCGTGGGGATCCTGGTGACGGCGATCTCGCTGTTCTTCGTCCCGCTGGTGATCCACTCCTGGTGGATCATCGCACTGACATTATTGCTGACTGCAATCCTGTTCTCACTGGGCGGTTTGCTGAACGCCGTGTTTGCGACAACGTTTGACGATATCAGCCTGATCCCGACCTTTGTGTTGACGCCGCTGACCTATCTGGGGGGCGTGTTCTACTCGCTTTCCCTGCTGCCACCCATCTGGCAGGCGATTTCCAAGCTGAACCCGATCGTTTATATGATCAGCGGATTCCGCTACGGTTTCCTGGGGATTTCTGATGTGCCACTGGTGTTTACCATGAGCGTGCTGGTGGCATTTATTGCGGTGTTTTACTTGCTGGCGTGGTACTTGATCGAACGCGGCAGAGGTTTACGTAGTTGATTTTTCTGTGCTCCCTCCCCGGTGAAGGGGAGGGTTGGGGTGGGGTATTATGACCATATCTGAATCTGAAGTTGTCTGCTAAACCCCCTCCCGTCCTTCCCCTCTTTCAAGGGAAAGGCGTTTTATCAGGCCAGCTGAACCGGCACGGCTTTGGCGGTGCGTTTCAGCTGGTTTTCACCTTCGAAATAGGCCACTTTCGGCTGGTGCTGGCGGGCCTGTTCATCTGACATCTGCACGTAAGAACAGATGATCAGCAGATCGCCGACACAGGCACAACGCGCTGCCGCGCCGTTGACCGAAATAATCCGTGAGCCGCGCTCTGCCGCGATGGCGTATGTCGAGAAACGCTGACCGTTATCAACGTTATAAATATCAATCGCTTCATATTCCAGAATGCCTGAGGCATCGAGAAAATCCTGATCGATGGCGCAGGAACCTTCGTAATGCAAATCAGCCTGGGTTACGTGAACCCGGTGCAGTTTGCCTTGCAGCATTGTACGTACCATTGCGTGTGTACCTTCGTGCGTAAAGAGTCTGGGGATCCGCCGTGCGGACGGACTCACAGTCCGGGACATCCGGCGGCCAACATAGTTGCCGATTTGACCTGCGCTGTCTACTGCGTCAGATCAACCTCCTGGTTATCAATCAGTCGCGCTTTACCGAGCCAGGCCGCCATCAGGATCACGGCAGAGGTGCTGTCGACAGATAACTCCTGCAAGGTTTTCGCATCACGGATAAACAGTTCATCCGGCGTGAAACCCGCTTCGCGAAGCTGCTGCGCGGTTTCCTGTAACATTTCATCAGTATGGCGTTCACCCTGGCTCAGCCGTTCCGCCAGCATGTTCATAATTTTAAACAGCTGGGGCGCGATTTTACGTTCCTCATTGGTCAGGTAGCCATTGCGTGAACTCAGAGCCAGACCGTCTTTAGCGCGCACAATCGGCACGCCCACTATCTCAATATCGTAGCCCATGTCTTCCGCCATGGTGCGCAGCAGCGCCAGTTGCTGGAAGTCTTTCTGTCCGAAACAAGCCACCTGCGGCTGCACCAGATTAAACAGTTTGCTGACGATGGTTGAAACGCCACGGAAATGCCCCGGACGGCTCGCGCCTTCCAGAATGGTGGAGATCACCGGCACGTCGACCTGGGTCTGCCTTGCCAGCCCTTTCGGATACACTTCCGCCGGTGACGGTGCAAATACCAGATCCACGCCGCGTTTATTGAGCTTTTCGCAGTCTTCCTGCAAGGTTCGCGGATAACGTTCAAGGTCATCCGGACGCTCAAACTGCATCGGGTTGACGAAAATACTGACCACGACCACATCACCACGGGCTTTGGCTTCTTCCACCAGCGTCATGTGACCTTCGTGCAGATTGCCCATAGTCGGCACCAGCGCGATACGTTTATTATTCTTGCGGAACTCGCGGATTTCGCGACGCAGCAGCGCCACGCTGTCAATTATCAACACCAGCCTTCTCCCGATTATTTAAAGGAATGTTCTTCACCCGGATACACGCCCTGCGTGACCTGGTCGACATACAAACGTACCGCGCCACGAATATCGCCCGCTTCGCTGAGGAAATCTTTGGCGAATTTCGGTGTGTGACCACCGGTGATACCGAAGGCGTCATGCATCACCAGAATCTGTCCGTCGGTCACATTACCCGCACCAATGCCGATCACCGGGATGCTCAGTTCTTCGGTGACGCGCCGCGCCAGGTCAACCGGCACACATTCGAGTACCAGCAACTGCGCACCGGCTTCTTCCAGCATCATCGCATCTTTGATCAGCTGGTTCGCAGCCACTTCATCGCGCCCCTGTACTTTATAGCCGCCAAAAATATTGACCGATTGTGGCGTCAGCCCCAGATGCCCACAGACAGGCACGGCGCGTTCAGTCAGCATTCTGACCGTATCACACAGCCAGCTGCCACCTTCCAGTTTAACCATGTTACCGCCCGCGCGCATCAGCACTGCTGCGCTCTCAAAGGCCTGTTCCGGCGTGGCATAACTCATGAATGGCAGGTCAGCCAGTAATAACGCATGAGGTGCACCACGACGTACGCAGCGGGTGTGATAAGCAATGTCTTCTACGGTGACCGGCAGCGTGGAATCCTGGCCCTGAACGACCATACCCAGCGAGTCGCCGATCAGCATGACAGAGATGCCCTGTTCAGCAAACAGCTGTGCGAAACTGGCGTCATACGCAGTAATGGTCGCAAATTTATGTTTTTCCTGCTTCCATTGGCGAAGCTGGCTCAGCGTGGTTGGTTTCATGAACACGTTCCTTTGAATAATTCATCGGATAAATATGATGCCGGTATTCTACTGTATGAGCCGAAAGTCAGACAGCAAGTTCGGCAGATAGCCGGTTGACCGGTGCCTTAAGAAGTGATTAAGAAGCACCGGCTATAATGGCAAAAACGGAGGGAACCATGCGAATTCTGTTAGTTGAAGACGACAAAATGATCGGCGACGGCATCAAAGCCGGGCTGGCGAAACTGGGTTTTACGCTCGACTGGTTTACCGACGGGCTGACCGGCAGGGCTGCGCTCGACAGTGCGCCTTACGATGCCGTGATCCTCGATTTAAGCCTGCCGGGTATGGACGGTATGCAGCTTTTGCGCGAGTGGCGAAAGGCTGGCCGGGATACGCCAGTGCTGATCCTCACTGCGCGTGATGCGCTGGAAGAGCGCGTCAGCGGATTGCAGGCCGGTGCTGATGATTATCTGTGTAAGCCATTTGCGCTGGTGGAGGTCGCAGCCCGGTTACAGGCGCTGATCCGCCGTCGCCACGGCGTAATAACGCCGAAGGTCACCCATGGCGCGGTGGAATTTGATCCCGCAGCTCGCAGTGTGAAGCTCAACGGAGAAACCGTGACGCTGACGCCGCGTGAGGTGGCCGTGCTGGAATTGTTCCTTAACAACAAAGGCCGGGTATTGGCACGTACACTTATCCAGGAAAAGCTTTACAACTGGGATGACGAGGTCAGCAGCAACGCAGTGGAAGTGCATATTCACCATCTGCGCAGCAAACTCGGCAAAGGTTTTATTCGCACCGTGCATGGTGTGGGATACACGCTCGGCGATGAGGTAAAACCGGGTGAGGGAGGGGAGGCGTGAGGCGGCTGGATAAACTGAAAAAGTTGCAGAATCTCAGTCTGCGACTGCGCCTTATTCTGCTTTTTTCCATGCTGGCACTGCTGACCTGGCTGATTGCCAGCGGCGTGGCGTGGCATCAGACCCGCAAACATATCAATGAAGTTTTCGATACCCAGCAGATGCTGTTTGCCAAACGTCTGGCAGCCACCGGCTTAGGCGACCGCCTTAATCGGCAAAAAGACACTGAGCTGCCGGACACCAAAAAAATGGTACGCAAAGGCTCACGGGGCCATACCGATGATGACGCGCTGACATTTGCTATCTTCAATCGTCACGGGCAAATGTTGCTCAATGATGGTGAGAATGGCAAACACATCCGTTTTGACGGTGACACGCAGGGGTTTAATGATGTTGAACTCAGAGGGAACAGCGATGCCTGGCGTATGGTCTGGCTGACCTCGCCGGACGGGCAATATCGCGTGGCTGTCGGGCAGGAGCAGGATTATCGCAATGATATGGCGTGGAGCCTGGTGAGCGGCCAGCTGACGCCCTGGCTGGCCTCTTTACCTGTGTTATTGCTGGCGCTGATAATTATGGTGACGCTGGAGCTGCGGCCGCTGCGACGGGTCGCGGAAGGTCTGCGGCAGCGCTCACCGGAAGATGCCACACCTATCGGGACGCATCAGTTACCCGGTGAGGTTCTGCCGCTGGCAAATGCGCTCAATTCCCTGTTTGACCGCACCCGTCAAATGCTGGTGCGCGAACGGCGGTTTACGTCTGATGCCGCTCATGAGCTGCGCAGTCCGCTGGCGGCCTTACGTGTGCAAACGGAAGTTGTACAGCTTTCCGGCGATGATGCCCGGATGCGTGAACATGCGCTGGAAAACCTGATTACCAGTATCGATCGCGCCACGCGGCTGGTGGATCAGTTGCTGACGCTTTCCCGGCTGGAAAGCTTTTCCGCACCTGAAGAGCTGGAGCCCATCGACTGGCCGATGCTGATCGCACAAAGTCTGGCAGAGCAGGATTACCGCGCGCACAGTAAAGGCATTGAATTACGGTTTGAGGAGCAGGGGACGGCACCCGTTATGCGTGGTCAGTCACTGCTGCTTTCGCTGATGGTGCGTAATCTGCTGGATAATGCCATTCGTTATTCTGCCGCCGGGACCTGCGTCACGGTGCGGCTCGATGCGCGGGGATTCACGGTAGAGGATCAGGGGCCGGGTATCAGTACCGAACACCTGTCGCGGCTGGGGGAACGTTTTTACCGGCCACCGGGACAGGAACAGACTGGCAGCGGATTGGGAATTTCGATCATACAAAGGATCGCGCAGTTACATCATCTGAACGTTGTATATCACAATAAAGCAGAAGGCGGACTGGAAGTGCGGGTCAGTCACTGAAGGAATTACCACCGCGTCAGGCCGTTAAGCGGCACGCGTGCGAGCAGACTGTGCAAGGTTTCGCCGTCAGGGAATACCAGTTCCGGTGCCAGATCGGCCAGCGGGTACAGCATGAATTCGCGGTTTTTCATGTCGTAATGCGGCACCGTTAATCGTTCTGTGTTGATCACCTGATCGCCATACAACAGCATATCAAGATCTAACGTACGTGGCCCCCAGCGTTCAGCTTTGCGAACGCGTCCCTGATTTTGCTCGATCCCTTGTGTGCAATCGAGCAACTGTTCCGGCGGCAGCAGCGTGTCAAGCGCCACCACAGCATTCAGATAATCAGGCTGATCTTGCGGCCCCAGTGGTTTACTGCGGTAAAACGGGGATGCAGCCACAAAGCGGGTGCGCGGCAGATGTGCCAGCGCCTCCAGCGCGCAGTTTACCTGGTCAAGCGGACGGGCAAGATTACTGCCCAGAGCCAGGTAAACGCGGATCACTGACCGCCATCCTTGCGCGGAACCCGTTTACGCGGACGGCGCGGACGTGCACGGCGGGCCGGTGCCGCGTCGTCACCCAGCGTACCGAGCATGCTCTTCTGGGAGGCCGGAGTGGCTTCCTGGAACTCACCCCACCATTGCGCCAGACTCTGCAATTCGCGGTGCTGTTCCACTTCCGCACGCAGTACCAGTAAATCATACGCCGCGCGGAATTTAGGATGTTCCATCAGCTTGTGCGCACGTTTACCCTGACGGCGTGACAGGCGCAGTTGCAGCGCCCAGATATCACGCACCAGTGTGGTAATACGTTTCGGAATGGCCAGCGTACGGCATTGCTCATCAAGCACATCGTTCATGGCCAGTGCGAAGGCGTCGTAGTAGGTCAGCCCGCCTTCCTGCGCCAGCTTCTGCGCATGTTCAATCACCGGATACCACAGCATTGCGGCAAACAGGAACGCCGGATTGACGCGCTGATCGTTATGCAGACGGTGGTCGGTATTTTTCAGCACCTGGAGCAGAATATGTTCCATCGGGCTGTCACCCTGCTCAGTAAACTGGCGGGCAATCAGCGGGAACAAGGGCTGGAAGAGCTGGTATTCGCAAAGCTTTTTATACGTCTCTAAGCCGTAACCGGCCTGCAACAGCTTTAGCGATTCTTCAAACAGACGTGCGGGCGGAATTTCCTGTAGCAGCGTCGCCAGACGGGGGATCGGTCCGGCCGTTTCCGGGCTGATTTTCATGTCCAGTTTGGCCGCGAAACGTACCGCACGCAGCATCCGCACCGGATCTTCGCGATAACGGGTTTCAGGATCACCGATCAGACGGATGATACCATTTTCCAGGTCGCGCAGGCCGCCGGTGTAATCGCGGACCGTGAAGTCTGCGACACCGTAATACAGGCTGTTAATGGTGAAGTCACGGCGCTGGGCGTCATCTTCAATGGTGCCAAAAATATTGTCGCGCAGCAGCATGCCATTAACGGCCTGCTGGGAGACGTTTTTATCGTCAGTCTCTTCATACTGTTCGTGGTGACCACGGAAGGTCGCCACTTCGATGATTTCCGGGCCAAACATGACATGAGCCAGACGGAAACGACGCCCCACCAGACGGCAGTTGCGGAACAGCTTGCGTACCTGATCCGGCGTAGCGTTGGTGGTGATGTCGAAATCTTTAGGTTTTTTATCCAGCAATAAATCACGCACACCGCCGCCAACCAGGAAGGCTTCAAAGCCAGACTTGTTCAGACGGTATAAAACTTTCAGGGCGTTTTCGCTGATATCACGACGAGAAATGTTGTGCTCATCGCGGGGAATAATCGTCATCGCACGGGTTTCGCCCGCGTAATCGAATGAGGGGCGCGGTTTCTGTACGTGTTCGGCAGAAGGACGCGGGGCTCGCTGTTCATTGCGGTCGCTGCGCGGGTCGTTATGACGATCACCACGGGTATCGCTGCGTTCGCCACGAGGCGGATAAGATGACGAAGAACGCCGGTTGTTGTTATTGCGGCGTTCGCCTCTGTTCGCGTTGTCTTCCCGGCGGCCGCGATTTTCACGGCGTTGCTCGTTGTCACGGCGTTCGGGGTTTTTTGCCTTCACATTGCCTTCAGCCACAGGAGACGGATCACGACGGGAAGTCTCCTCGCGATGAGGTTCTGCATGAAGCGCGGCTTCGTCATGAACAGCCTTTTCTTCACGAACGACTTTATCTTCACGAACTAGCACCTTACGGCAAAAATTGGCTACTCGGGTAAAAATGGTACACCTCGATAGTGACTGAAAAAAATGGGCGTGACGCAAAAACAGCGGCTAATCATAGCTCACGACAGGCGCTTTGAGAATGCCGAAGTCACATCTGCTGCGCATTAGCGTTCCGGCGCGGTATCGCTGATGGCGTCCAGTGTGTTGTCGCCCAGCGTAATAATAAAGGCAAAGGATAATCCTGCCAGTTTTCCGGCAGCGTTTGTCCTAAAAATTTCAGCGCTTTAATGATAACCGGTCGCGGATCGCCCGCAGGCAGCGCCGGAGCGTGATTCTGCTTGGAAAGCTTATCGCCATCTTCATTCACCGCCAGCGGCAAATGCAGATATCCCGGTTGCGGATAACCCAGATGCCGGTACAGCGAAATCTGGCGCACGGTCGGTTCAATCAGATCCGCACCGCGTACAATGTGATTCACGCCCTGAAAATGGTCATCGACCACTACCGCAAGATTATAGGCAAACAGCCCGTCGCGGCGGCGGATAATAAAATCTTCTTCGGCCAGTTGATGGCTGGCCTGCAAATGCCCCTGAAGGTCATCGTCGAAACCGTACACCGGCAATGTCTGATGCAGGCGGATGGCAGCATTTTCCGGGCTGAGTTTCAGGTCACGGCAGTGGCCGTCATAGGTGCCACCGATCTGCGCAATACGCTGGCGGGTGCAGCTACAGTAATAACTTTTTTGCTGATGGTACAGCCCGTCCAGTACTTCGCGGTAAGCGCTGTGACGTTTTGACTGCCAGACCACTTCACCCTCCCATTCCAGCCCGTAACGTTCCAGCGTTCTCAGGATACGGTCAGCAGAGCCGGGAATCTCACGCGGCGGATCGATATCGTCGATGCGCACTAACCAGGTGCCATTTTGCGAGCGGGCATGCAGATAGCTGCCAAGAGCGGCGATCAGGGAACCAAAATGGAGGTCACCGGAAGGTGAAGGGGCGAAACGGCCTGTGTATTTTTTTCGCGGCATAAGAATGGGGGACAGCGTTAAAAGGGAACGCGGTGCATGACGCACCGCGTGGAACCCGGACTTAGCCAGCCATCTGCTTTTCGCGGATTTCTGCCAGAGTCTTACAGTCGATACACAAATCAGCGGTAGGACGGGCTTCAAGACGGCGGATGCCAATCTCAACGCCACAGGAATCGCAATAACCGAAATCCTCGTCTTCCACTTTTTTCAGTGTTTTTTCAATCTTTTTGATCAGCTTACGTTCACGGTCACGGTTGCGCAGTTCGAGGCTGAATTCTTCTTCCTGAGCGGCACGGTCAACCGGATCAGGGAAGTTTGCGGCTTCGTCCTGCATGTGTGAAACGGTACGATCGACTTCATCCCTGAGCTGATTGCGCCATGCTTCAAGAATCTTTTTGAAGTGAGCCAGCTGAGCGTCGTTCATATACTCTTCGCCCGGCTTCTCTTGATACGGCTGCACCCCAGCGATAGCGAGAATGCTCAAGGACGACGTCTTACGGGTTTGGCCTTCTTGCATGATGCTTCTCCTACATAACACGCACTATGTTCATCCACTTTTCACATTCCGGCATGGCCGCAATGTGCAGGCTTCGAACATTTCGATCCCCAACGGGGGAAAAAATCAGGCCGCTATAAATAACAGAAGGCAACGAGGTTGGCAATTATTCCTCGCAGGTGCTTGACAAGCCTGTGAGGAAAAGCGTATTCGCGACCGGTTTTTTATGCCGCCGACAGGGTATTACAGGGTTATCCGAACGTTTTATGTTCACTGATTGACAGTGTCAGCAGCGGTACTCTTTTTGTGAGGCGGATACCCTCAGCAGAAAGTTCAGCACCGTAGCACATCACTTCAACACCCTTGTTTTGTACATACTTCAGTAAATCGGTATAACGCGGATCAATATGGTGTGCAGCGGATACGCTTTCAATACCTGAATGTAAAACAGCGAAGAAAAGTACTGCCCGCTGCCCTTGCTCTGCCATTGACTGTAACTCGCGTAAATGCTTCTGACCGCGCAGTGTGACTGCATCGGGGAAGAATCCCAGCCCCTCCTGCAACAACGTGACAGATTTCACTTCAATATAGCAGTCAGGTTGATTTTCTGCCTGTAACATCAAGTCTATACGGCTGTTTTCGGCGCCGTATTTTACTTCGGTCATTAATTTACTGTAACCGGATAATTCCGGTATTCGCTGTTCATTGATCGCTTCGCGTACCAGCTGATTGGCCCGCAGCGTATTCACGCAAATCCAGTGTTTTTGTTGGGTTTCGGTCAGTTCCCAGCTGTGCGGATATTTGCGTTTGAGATTGTCCGAAGTGGAATACCAGACGGTGTCGCCGGGTGTTGCACAACCGGTCATCGCGCCGGTGTTGGCGCAATGTAAGGTCAGTTCCGTGCCGTCTGGCGTAATCACGTCGGCGAGAAACCGTTTGTAACGTTTGATCAGCGTGGCAGATTGAAGCGCAGGCTCGAAGTCCATGAAAGTTTCCGTGTGAATGGCTCTTGTGAAAGAGAGTGCTAAAAAAGATCAGCTTTCCTGCGTATCGCACAGCGGCCAGGTTTGCAGGCTGTGGTAACGGGTGCGTCCCCGTTCAAACAGGGATTCGTACAAACTGAATCCGGTAGCGTCCAGTTGCCAGCCGGGCGTGGCCGGAGGAATAGCGACCGGACGGGTCGCGCTGCGATACAGCGACACATGGGGATGAAACGGCAGTGTACTCTGGTGACACCCGTTGCGTGCTGCGTGTGATCGCAATACGGAGGCCAGTTGCAACAGCGCATTCGGTGCGCGCTTTGTGCCGATCCACACCACGCCGGACCCCGGCCAGTGGCCGATATCATCCAGTTGCAGGCTGAATTTTTGCGCCTGAATACGCCCGGCAACACTGGTCAGCGCCCGGGCTTTCAGATCACTGATTTCGCCTAAAAATGCCAGCGTAATGTGCAGGCTGGCGGCAGCGACGGGGCGGCCGGTTTCTGGCGGGAAGTTGTCCGCACGCCACGCAATTACCTGCTTTTGCATTTTTGCGGGCAATGATAAGGCGAAAAACAGGCGGCGTCCGGCAGACATAGTGTTTCCTGTGAAGACAAATCACGGCAACATGCCGGATGTGGGGCTAAATGCTACAATGCCCGCCGTTTAAAGTTAACTCTCCTGGAGAATTCATTGACTTCTTTGCCGGTCAGCGCCGTACTCGAACCGCTTTTAGCCGCATTGCAACAGGCGCCGCAAATCCTGCTGCTGGCTCCGACCGGCGCCGGTAAATCGACCTGGCTGCCGTTGCAGTTGCTGAAACAGGCTAACCTGCCGGGCAAGATCCTGTTGCTTGAACCGCGCCGTCTGGCAGCGAAAAACGTCGCCTTTCGCCTGGCACAGCAACTGGGCGAAACGCCGGGGCAGACGGTGGGATATAGCATGCGTGCTGAAAGCAAAACCAGCGCGGCGACCCGCCTTGAAGTGGTGACCGAAGGTATTCTCACCCGCAGGGTACAGGCTGATCCCGAACTGACCGGTGTGTCGATGGTGATCCTCGATGAATTTCATGAGCGCAGTTTGCAGGCCGACCTGGCGCTGGCATTGTTACTCGATGTGCAAAATGCCCTGCGCGACGATTTAAAGATCCTGATAATGTCGGCTACGCTCGATAACCTGCGTTTATCGGATTTGCTGCCGGATGCGCCGGTGATTGAATCCGCAGGCCGCAGTTTCCCGGTGGATCGCCAGTATCTTCCCCTGGCTTCGCATGAACGGCTGGACGAGGGTGTGGCACGTGTTGCCAGCCGTCTGATGGGCGAAAATCATGGCTCCATGCTGCTGTTTTTGCCGGGCGTAGCGGAAATCACCCGTGTACAAAACCTGCTGACGGGCAGACTGGCGCAGGATGTCGATCTCTGTCCGCTGTACGGCGCGCTGTCATTAGAACAGCAGCAAAAAGCCATCCAGCCTTCGCCTGCCGGACGCCGTAAAGTGGTGCTGGCGACGAACATTGCCGAAACCAGTCTGACCATCGAAGGGATCCGTCTGGTGGTCGACAGCGGCCTGGAGCGCAGCGCGCAATTTGACCCGCGTAGCGGTCTGACACGGCTGGTGACGCAACGTGTCAGCCAGGCCTCGATGACCCAACGTGCGGGTCGTGCAGGGCGTCTGGCGCCGGGCCTGTGCTGGCATTTATTCAGCAAAGATCAGGCTGAACGCGCCAGTCAGCAGGCGGAAGCCGAAATGCTGCAAAGCGACCTGAGCAGCTTCTGGCTGGAGTTATTGCAGTGGGGCTGTCAGGATCCGGCACAGCTACAGTGGCTGGATACGCCGCCCGCTGCCGCGCTGTCTGCCGCAAAAAATCTGTTACAGCAGCTCGGCGCGACCGATGCACAAGGCAAGCTCACCGCTGCCGGGCAACGTATGGCTCAACTCGGCTGCGAGCCGCGACTGGCCGCGATGCTGATTTCTGCCGCCGCACAAAGTCCTGAAGCGCTGGCCACGGCGGCGCTGCTGGCAGCGATGCTCGAAGAACCGCCACGCGGCGGATTGCCGGATATGGATTACTGGTTCAGCCGCCCGCAAGGCAACTGGCAGCGGCGGGCAAAGCAACTGTCGCAGCGCACCGGCGCGAAAAGTGGTGAACCGGATATCGCACTCGCGCCGTGGTTACTGGCGCAGGCGTTCAGTGACCGTATCGCACAGCGGCGCGGCGACGATGGCCGCTATTTACTGGCGAACGGGCTGGGCGCGTCTTTGCCGCAGGATGACGGACTGACCCGTTCGCCGTGGTTAGTTGCCCCGCAGTTATTGCAGGGTAACAACAGCCCGGATGCCCGCATTTTGCTGGCAATGGCTCTGGATATCACGCAGCTGCCGTCGCACCTGCCCGCAATTGTGAAAGAGCAGACAGCGGTGGAATGGGATGAAGAAAAAGGCACACTGCGCGCCTGGCGACGCTGGCAGATCGGGCGTCTGGTGCTGAAAGCCAATCCGCTGGCAAAGCCGGACGATGAAGAGCTGCAACAGGCGCTGATCGGCTGGATCCGCACACAAGGTTTGCAGGCGCTGAACTGGTCTGTGGCCGCGGAGCAATTGCGCCTGCGTCTGATCTGCGCCGCAAAATGGCTGCCGGAAGCAGGCTGGCCGGCGGTTGACGAGCAGGCATTGCTCGACAATTTAGAACGCTGGTTACAGCCGTCTTTACAGGGCGTTCGCTCATTAAAATCATTGCAACAGGTTGATTTACATGAGGCTTTGTTAAGATTGCTTGACTGGCAACAACGTCAGCGTCTGGACAGCGCGTTGCCGACACATTACACCGTACCGACTGGCAGTCGTCTGCCAATCCGTTATCATGCAGACCAGCCCCCGGCACTCTCGGTGAGAATGCAGGAGATGTTCGGCGAACAGCGCAGCCCGCAACTGGCGGAAGGGCGTATTGCGGTGGTGCTGGAACTGCTGTCACCGGCGCAGCGGCCGTTGCAAATCACCGCCGATCTGGCGGCATTCTGGCAGGGTTCGTACCGTGAGGTGCAGAAAGAAATGAAAGGGCGTTATCCGAAACATCCGTGGCCGGACAATCCGGCGGAGGCGCTGCCGACGCGGCGCACCAAAAAGGCTTCTGCGCCATGAAGAAATGTACAGAGAACCCCTTTTTTTCAGACATTTCTTCTGGGCGAAATGTAAAGCGGGGCACAGAGTAAGCGCCTTGCTGCCTGAACTTCAGGCACGATAATCTATCCTTTTGAAATAACGTGTTTTTTGAAATCAAAAATGAAAATGACTCAGCTAAGCAGAATCATTATGACGAACACAGCAGCGCGTTGGGAGAATGACTAATGTCTGGCGATGATCGCGAGCCGATTGGCCGTAAAGGTAAACCTGCCGGGCGCAAGCCTGCGCGGGCTCGTCCCGTTCGCCGTAGCCGCCGGGATGACGACTACGAAGAATACGAAGAGGAAATCGATGACGAGTATGAGGATGATGATGACGAAGCAGAACGGGGGTCGCGCATGAGCCGTAAAGCCCCGCCACGTAAAGCCAACAAAGGCGGGAAGAAAAGCAAGAAGCGCTGGCTGTTCTGGTTGTTAGTCAAACTGTTTGTCGTCTTCCTGATTTTGCTGGGGATTTACGCGGTTTATCTCAACAAGCAAATTCATGACCGTATTGATGGCGGCAAAGTCTGGCAGTTACCTGCGGCGGTGTATGGCCGTCAGGTCAATCTTGAGCCGGACATGCAAATCAGCAAAGCTGAAATGGTCGGATTGCTGGAAGGCACGCAATATCGCGAAGTCACGCGCATCACCCGCCCGGGCGAGTTTACGGTTCACGCGAATTACATTGATTTGCTGCGCCGCCCGTTTGATTTCCCGGAAGGGAAAGAAGGGCAGGTCAACGCCCGCCTGATGTTTGACGGCAGCAGCCTTTCAGAGATTAAAAACCTGGATAACCAGCGTGATTTCGGGCTGTTTCGCCTTGATCCGCGTCTGATCACCATGTTGCAGGCGTCGAATGCCAACGGGGAACAGCGTCTGTTCGTGCCGCGTTCCGGCTTCCCGGATTTGCTGGTCGATACGCTGCTGGCCACGGAAGACCGCCATTTCTACGAGCATGATGGTATCAACTTCTATTCCATTGGTCGTGCCGTGGTGGCTAACCTGACCGCGGGTCACGCGGTGCAGGGCGGTTCAACACTGACACAACAGCTGGTGAAGAACCTGTTCCTGACCAACGAACGTTCGCTGAGTCGTAAAGCGCGTGAAGCGGTGATGGCCATCCTGCTTGATGCGGATTACAGCAAGGATCGCATTCTCGAGCTGTATCTGAACGAAGTGTATCTCGGTCAGAGCGGGTCCGATCAGATCCGCGGTTTCCCGCTGGCGAGCCTGTATTACTTTGGCCGTCCGGTGAATGAACTGAGCCTCGATCAGCAGGCCTTGCTGGTGGGTATGGTAAAAGGTGCCTCGCTGTATAACCCGTGGCGTAACCCGCAGATGGCGTTGCAACGCCGTAATCTGGTGCTGCGTTTACTGGTTGAGCAGAAAGTTATCGATCAGGAACTGTATGACATGCTGAGCGCCCGCCCGCTGGGTGTGCAGCCGAAAGGCGGGGTGATTTCGCCGCAGCCAGCATTTATGCAGATGGTGCGTCAGGAACTGCAGGCCAAACTGGGCGATAAAGTTCAGGACATGTCCGGGGTGAAAATCTTCACCACGCTGGATCCGATTTCTCAGGATGCGGCGGAAAAAGCGGTCGAGGAAGGCATTCCGTTACTGCGTAAGAAAAGCGGTCTGAATGATATCGAGACGGCGATGGTGGTGGTTGACCGCTATACCGGTGAGGTGCGGGCGATGGTCGGCGGCGCGGAAACGCAGTTCGCGGGTTTTAACCGTGCCATGCAGGCGCGACGTCAGGTCGGCTCGCTGGCTAAACCGGCGACCTACCTGACCGCGTTGTCTCAGCCGGATAAATACCGTCTGAACACCATTCTGGCTGACCAGCCGCTGACGTTGAAACTGGCGAACGGCCAGACATGGTCGCCGAAAAACGATGACCATCAGTTCCGGGGCCAGGTTCTGCTGGTGGATGCCCTGGCGCGTTCAATGAACGTCCCGACAGTTAATCTGGGGATGGCCGTTGGCCTCGACAACATCACCAAAACGCTGATTGATTTGGGGATACCGAAAGAATCGCTGAACCAGACGCCATCCATGCTGCTGGGTGCGATTGCCCTGACGCCGATGGAAGTCGCGCAGGAATACCAGACCATAGCCAGCGGCGGCAATAAAGCGCCACTGTCTGCGGTGCGCTCGGTGATTGCTGAAGACGGCACGGTGCTCTATCAGAGCTTCCCGCAGGCGGTACGGGTGATCCCGCCGCAGGCTGCATATCTGACGTTGTATGCCATGCAACAGGTGGTGCAGGAAGGGACCTCACGCGCCCTGGCGAATAAATTCCCGAAACTGCATCTGGCAGCGAAAACCGGTACCTCGAACGAACTGCGTGACAGCTGGTTTGCCGGCATCGATGGTAACCAGGTGGCGATCACCTGGGTAGGTCGTGATAACAATGGTCCGTCCAAACTGTGGGGGTCCACCGGTGCGCTGGTGCTTTACGGACGCTATCTGGAAAACGGCACACCTCAGCCACTGGATCTGCAAATGCCGGAAGGCATCAGTACGATGAATATTGATGGCAGCGGTAACTTTGTCTGTGGCAACAGCGGTGGCCTGTTGGGCGGAAGTGGTGCAGTGCGTTCAATCCCGGTCTGGACCGATTCGCCTGACGCCATGTGCCAGGCGTCTGTGACTGCTGTTCAGCAACAACAGCAACAGATCCAGCAACAGCAACAAATCCAGCAGCAACAACAATCCGGGCAGCAACAGCCGCAGGATGAGAAGAAAGACAGTAACGGTGTTGCGGGTTGGATCAAGGATATGTTCGGCTCAGGGAATTAATTCCATAAACCTCAAAGGCGCAATGAAAGTTGCGCCTTTTTTATTTGTTATTCTCACTCAAATTAACCCGCCGCGTTTTACATCTTCTGCAAATACGCCACATTCATTCCCGTTTAATTTATAAGAGTTTTTACCCCTGTTTAACATGGGGAGATTTTTTATTCGTTCGGACAATCTATACATTAAATAGGCTTGCAGCCGCGCAAGCATTGAGCATAATATGCGACGGTTATAATAATAATTATCGTTTACATTCCCATTACTCCTCCAGAGATTATGCAATGGTTTCTCAACGTTCGCTTTCAACCTCAGTCCGACAAGGCGCATTCAGGCGCCGGACGTTAGCTTTAACTATCGCCGCTGCGCTCGGCTCTGCCGCGTTTTATGCCGGTGCAGCCACCACCGCGCCTGCGAAAGAAGACACCATCAACGTGACCAGCCAGGCAACGGCTGAAGCGGCGCCAGAATCAGCATGGGGGCCGGCGGCCACTATCGCTGCGAAACACAGCGCAACCGGCACGAAAACCGACACGCCGCTGGTGAAGACACCACAATCTGTTTCCGTGGTCACCCGCGAAGAAATGGACATGAAGCAGCCAGGGACCGTGAAAGAGGCGCTGGGCTATACGCCGGGCGTCTTTGCCAGTCGTGGCAGCTCTAACACTATTGACGCCATGGCCATCCGTGGCTTCACCTCGGTCAACACTAACCAGTATCTCGATGGCATCAAACTTCAGGGGGATAACTATTCCGAAGTGTCGATGGATCCGTACATGCTGGAGCGCGTTGAAGTGCTGCGCGGGCCGTCTTCCGTTTTGTACGGTAAGAGCAACCCTGGCGGTGTCGTCAGCATGGTCAGCAAACGCCCGACGACTGAACCGCTGAAAGAAGTGCAGTTCAAAATGGGTACCGATAACCTGTTCCAGACCGGTTTTGATTTCAGCGATGCTATCGATGATGCAGGCGTCTATTCTTACCGTCTGACCGGCGTGGCGCGCAGTCAGGATGCGCAGCAGGAAATGGCAAAAGAGAAACGCTATTCAATCGCGCCGTCTTTCTCATGGCGTCCTGATGATAAAACTGACTTTACCTTCCTGAGCAATTTCCAGAACGATCCGGATGCCGGATTCTACGGATGGTTACCTCGTGAAGGGACTGTGGTGCCGTATTACGACGCCAATGGAAAAGCGCATAAATTACCGACAGACTTCAACGAAGGTGAAGCGGGTAACCGCATGTCCCGTAACCAGAAAATGGTCGGTTACAGCTTCGCCCATCAGTTTGATGATACCTGGACGGTTCGCCAGAACCTGCGTTACACCAAACTCGATACGGAATATAAATCGGTTTACGGCTTCGGCTACCTCGGTAACGGTAACATTACCCGCAGCTATGTTCAGTCCAAAGAGAAGCTGGCGAACTTTGATGTCGATACACAGGCTCAGGCTAAATTCGGCACCGGCGATGTCGGTCACACCGTGCTGGTGGGTGTCGATTACATGCGTATGCGTAATGACATTAATGCCGATTACGGCAGCGCAAGTAATCTGAACCTGGCCAATCCGCAATACGGTAACGGCAATGTTTCGCTCTATTTCCCGTATAAGCTCCTCAACCGTCAGGAACAAACCGGCCTGTACGCGCAGGATCAGGCGGAATGGAACAAGTGGATCCTGACCGTCGGTGGCCGTTACGATTTTGCGAAAAGCTCAACCTACACCCGCACTACCAACAGCGCATCGCAGATTAACGACCAGCAGTTTACCTGGCGTGGTGGTCTGAACTACCTGTTCGACAATGGTATTTCTCCATACTTCAGCTACAGCGAGTCGTTTGAGCCAACGGCAGGCGCGACCAAGCAAGGTCAGCCTTTCGATCCTTCAATGGGTAAGCAGTACGAAGCCGGGATCAAATACATCCCGAACGATCGTCCGGTCAGCCTGACGGCCGCGGTATACCAGCTCACGAAAGACAAAAACCTGACAGCCAATCCGTCTGATGCCGCCTTTAGCGTTCAGTCCGGTGAGATCCGTTCGCGCGGTGTGGAACTGGAAGCCAAAGCCGCGGTGAATGCCAACATCAACGTCACGGCGTCTTACACTTACACCGATGCAAAATACACGCATGACACCAATTTCGAAGGCAAGCGTCCTGTTGAAGTGCCGGCAAATATGGCGTCTTTGTGGGCGGATTACACCTTCCACGAAACCGCGCTCAGTGGTCTGACAGTGGGCTCCGGCGTGCGCTATGTCGGTGCCAGCTCCAGCTTCTACACCGCAAACGGCGTGAATGCATCCAGAGAGAATGAGGCATTCAACGTCTCGTCCTATACGCTGGTCGATGCCACGGTGAAATACGATCTGGGTCGTTTCGGTATGCCGGGTTCTTCTGTTGGTCTGAACATCAACAACCTGCTGGATCGTGAATATGTCGCCAGTTGCTACCGCGATTATGCCTGTTACTGGGGCTCGGATCGTCAGGTGGTCGCAACGGCTACATTCCGCTTCTGATACCCGTCAACGCATCTGCAACCAGAATTATTTAGGGTATCGGTAGCAGTGACGTAGTCAAATCCGGGCACGCTGATCGTGCCCGTTTCCCTTTCCACTAACAGATGTCGACGTAGAAAATCTTATGCCTGATAACAACGTACATCCTTCTTCCCCGCTGCCAGACAGCGTATTTCGCCTGCAAGATGTCAGCTTTACCGTGCCGGGGAGAACGCTGCTGGCGCCACTGTCGCTGAGCTTTCCACAGGGAAAAGTGTGCGGACTGATTGGTCATAACGGGTCGGGAAAGTCGACGTTACTTAAAATGCTCGGGCGGCATCAGTCTGCGACATCCGGAACGATTTATCTCAATGAAACGCCACTGGCACAGTGGGACAGTAAAGCCTTTGCGCGTCAGGTTGCCTACCTGCCGCAGCAGCTTCCTGCCGCAGAAGGTATGACCGTACAGGAACTGGTGGCGATTGGCCGCTATCCCTGGCACGGCGCACTGGGGCGTTTCAAGCCTCAGGACAAAGAAAAGGTTGAAGAAGCTATTGCTCTGGTCGGCCTCAAACCGTTTGCCCGGCGTCTGGTAGACAGCCTCTCCGGCGGCGAACGTCAGCGCGCCTGGCTGGCAATGATGGTGGCGCAGGACAGCCGTTGCCTGCTGCTCGATGAACCGACTTCTGCGCTGGATATTGCCCATCAGAAAGACGTGCTGGCGTTGATCCAGCGTCTGAGCCGTGAAAAAGGCTTAACGGTGATCGCGGTGCTGCATGACCTGAACATGGCCGCACGTTATTGCGATCAGCTGATGGCTTTGCGCGGTGGCGAAATGATTGCACAGGGCGCGCCGCAAGAGATGATGCGCGGCGATGTGCTTGAACAAATTTATGGTATTCCGATGGGTATCCTGCCGCATCCTGCGGGTGGCGCGCCGGTGAGCTTCGTATACTAATATGTCTGATATTTCAAACTTTTCCGGATTAACCCGTCGCCGTCTGTTGCAGATGATGGCGCTTTCCCCGTTGCTGACGTCGCTGCCGGCACTGTCGGCATCGCGTCCTGATCTCAGCCGGATTATTGCCCTTGAATGGTTGCCTGCCGAGTTGCTGATCGCACTCGGCGTGATGCCGCTGGCGATTGCAGATATTCGTAATTACAACACCTGGGTTGTTGAACCGACGCTGGCTCCGGGCGTGATTGATGTCGGTCAGCGTACCGAACCTAATATGGAACTTATTCAGCAACTGAAACCCTCGCTGTTGCTGATCACTTCCGGTTATGGCCCGACCACCCGTCAGCTCGAAACGATTGCGCCGGTGCTGGGCGTTAAAGCCAATGACGGTTCGGCGAAACCGCTAAATCTGGCCATCAGTTCTCTGCATAAACTGGCCGATACCCTCGGGTTACAGGATCGCGCCGAAACGCATTTGCAGTTGTACCGCAACACGCTGACGCAAACCCGCGAGCAACTGAAGCCGGTCGCGCATCAGCCGCTGCTGTTAATCACCTTCATTGATACGCGCCACGTTCTGGTGTTTGGCGTAGGCAGCATGTTCCATGAAGTGATGGGCGAACTCGGGCTGACTAACGCCTGGGCGGGGGAAGGCAGCTTCTGGGGCAGCGTATCGGTGGGCGTTGAGCGCCTGGCCAGCATTAAAAATGCCCGCGTATTGTGTTTCGAACATGACAACACCGACATGATGGATGCCGTGGCGAAAACGCCGCTGTGGAAATCCATGCCGTTCGTACGTGCGGATCAGTTCAGCATCGTGCCCGCCGTGTGGTATTACGGCGCAACCTTCAGCGCGATGCACTTCTGCAAGACGTTAACCCGAACCCTGAGGAAACCGGTATGAATCGCCGTGCGCTCAGCGTTTCGCTGCTCCTGCTGATTCTCCTGACGCTGGCCGCCGGTGCGCTCAGTATCTACAACCTGCATCAGCAACTGCCTTATGCGCAGTGGCGCGGCGCGCTATGGCATCCTGATATCGACAATGTTCAGCAGATGCTTTTTCATTACAGTTTGCTGCCGCGTGTCGTCGTGGCCTTGCTGGCGGGAGCCGGGCTGGGACTGGTCGGTTTGCTGTTCCAGCAGGTGTTGCGCAATCCGCTGGCGGAACCCGCAACACTCGGTGTCTCGGCGGGCGCACAGCTCGGTCTGACGGTGGCCACTTTGTGGGCGCTGCCGGGCGGAATGATCACCCAGCAGTTTGCCGCCATGACGGGCGCGGTGGTTATCGGTGCACTGGTGTTCGGTATTGCCTGGGGCAAACGCATGTCACCGGTCACGCTGATCCTCGCCGGTCTGGTGCTCGGCTTATATTGCAGTGCGGTGAACGGCCTGATCGGCATTTTCAACTATCAGAATCTGCAAAGTTTGTACATGTGGAGCAGTGGTGCGCTGAACCAGCAGGACTGGGATGTGGCGAGTTTCCTGCTGCCACGTGTGATTATCGTCTGGCTGCTGGCATTTTTGTTGCAGCGTCCGATGACGTTGCTGGGGCTGGATGACGGTGTTGCCAAAAATCTCGGCCTCGGGCTGTCAGCGGCGCGTCTTGCTGTGCTGACGCTGGCGATTCTGATGAGTGCGCAACTGGTTAATGCGGTGGGGATTATCGGCTTTATTGGCCTGTTTGCACCGCTTCTGGCAAAAATGTTGGGCGCACGTCGACTGGCTGTACGGCTGGTCATGGCACCGGTGATCGGTGCGTTGCTGCTCTGGTTTACCGATCAGGTGATGCAAACCATCACCACCTTCTGGATGGAAATTCCGACCGGTGCCGCGACGGCGCTGGTGGGTGCGCCGCTTCTGTTATGGCTGCTGCCGCGTCTGCGTAATAACATGGCACCGCCGCCGATGAATCAGGGCGACCATGTGCCCGATGAACGTCAGCATCTGGTGCGCTGGGTGTCACTGGCACTGACCGTGTTGTTCTTCGGCCTGATGGTTGCGCTGATGGCCGGACGTAACGCCACCGGCTGGAGCTGGTCAACCGGTGCCGATTTACAGGCGCTGTTGCCGTGGCGGTTACCGCGCGTGCTGGCAGCGCTGGCGGCAGGCGTGATGCTGGCGTCATCCGGTGTGCTGATTCAAAAACTGACCGGTAATGCGATGGCCAGCCCGGAAGTGCTGGGGATCAGCTCCGGTGCGGCGACGGGTGTGGTGGTGATGATGTTTATCGTGCCGGGCGATGCCTTTGTATGGCTGTTGCCGGCGGGCACGGCCGGTGCGGCGCTGACGCTGCTGGTGATTATGGTCGCCTCGGGGCTGCGAAGTTTTTCGGCCGAACGTATGTTACTGACCGGTATCGCGCTGAGTACCGCATTCACCACGCTGATGACATTGCTGCTGGCGAGCGGCGATCCGCGCATGGGCGGCTTGCTGACCTGGCTTTCCGGTTCAACCTATTCCGTTTCTGCACAAGCGGCGTGGCGCACGCTGATCCTGGCCGGGGTGCTGATGGTTCTTGTGCCATTCTGCCGCCGCTGGATCAATATTCTGCCACTGGGTAGCGTGACGGCGAAATCGGTCGGAGTGGCGCTGACGCCCACCCGCGTGGCGATCTTACTGCTGGCGGCGGTGATGACGGCAGCGGCGACGCTGACGGTCGGACCGCTGAGTTTTGTCGGGCTGATGGCACCGCATATGGCGCGTATGATGGGATTTCGCAGGGCGATCCCGCAGTGGATGGTCGCCAGCGTGCTGGGCGGTTTGCTGATGATCTTTGCTGACTGGTGCGGACGTATGATCATCTTCCCGGATCAGATCCCCGCCGGTTTGCTCGCCACCTTTATCGGCGCACCGTACTTTATTTATCTGCTGAGAAAGCAGGCACAATAATAAAAAAGGGCACTCCGGTGAGTGCCCTGAAATCAGCTGATATCGTCTTAAAAATTCACTTTTAAACCGACAGCGGCCTGATAGTTGCTGTAATCATTTTCACCGGCAGAGGCACCCGCCTGACCCCAGACCTGTATGTTTTCTGACGCTTTTCCGCTGAGACCCATCCGCAATCCATAGCGGTTTTCCGGGACATCGCTGCTGAGGGTATCGCCGTTAAAGGTCAGAGAATCTGCATACTGGCCATTTTCCCAATTCACTTCTACATAAGGAACCAGTGCGCTGCTGTCATTGCTGCTACGGTTAGATAAGCGAATAGCCGCGCGACTTTGCAATGCATCATCACTGCCGCCGGTGATACGGCTACCGTTGGTTTCGGTGTGGTTTTCACTGTCATAGCGGTTATAGATAACCTGCGCCTGAGGCTCAACCGTCCATTCACGGGTTGCTGACTGGCCGAAAGCCAGCAGATACCCTGTTTCCAGTGAAGTCTGGATCCCCTGGCTGCGGTAGTTTTCTTTGTCCAGCTGGTCGCCCTGTACGCTGTTGTCATACCAGGCATAGTGTGCCCAGCTGTCTACATACCAGCCTTTTTGGTGCTGCGCATCCTGATACCAGGTCGCATAGGTCCCCACGCTATAACCGCTTACTTTACCCGTTGCGCCGTAGTGGTTGCCCTCTGCTTGCGATTGAGTCCTGCTTTCGCCAACACCTGCCATGATGCCTAACTGATACTGGCCACCACTGGCCGTATCGCCGGTAAGAAGCTCAGTTCCCAGTTGCAGTGCGGTACTGTTGATATCCAGGGATAAATCGCCGCCCGCCGCATTAAGCTCAGTCGCATCGCTGTGAATGAACAGCCAGGCCCGCCCGTCCTCACTTTTTTGTGCAGTACCGCGATCATGCTGCTGCAACGTGAACATACGCTGCGCAGCCAGCTGGTTACCGAGATAAGCACCGGTTTCAGGGCGATAGAGCGAAGGTGCCGGTGTCGGGTCCGGCGTCGGCTCAGGCGTGGGGTCAGGAATGGGATCCGGGGTGGGATCAGGAATTGGATCAGGCTCAGGCGTAGGGTCGGGCTCCGGGGTGGGATCCGGTTCCGGCGCGGTTGCCGAACTCAGATACCAGTCGCCATTCTGGGTATTCTGGAACAGGTTATATTCATATGCCCCGGCAACCGCGCGGTTCGCCAGCGAGAACTGCCCGTCAGAAGTGCCTTCTACACTGATGACTTCCATGCCTTGCAGGCTTTCAGCGCCCATTCCACCGATATTATTGACGGTCAGGGAAGATTGTCCGTAGCTGTTACCTCCGATCACCAGTGTGTCAGTCAGTGATGCATCATCGCCCAGTTCGCTGTTCATCACTACGGTTCCGTTATCGCCCGTATAATCGCCGGTAATGACATAGCGATTACCTACCTGGCCGCCGCCCAGCAACAGTGTGCCGGCATTGTTCATGTTTCCCTGCAACGTTGTTGTGCCAGCGGTGACTGATGCTTTACCGGGCAGGGCGTTATAGGCCATCACCGTTCCGCTGTTATTAATGTCACCCGTAACATTCCCTTGTGAAGCAAACCAGGCACCTTGCGCGACATTTACTTCAGGTGCGGTCAGGGAGCCGGTAGCCTCAACCAGTAATCCCCCGCCGCTATTGATGAGGGCATTTCCCGCCGAGGTGACATTGCCACTCAGGGTCAGTTGTCCCTGGTTAACCAACAATGTTGATTCATCGCTGCCGGTAAGGTTGATATCACCGGACAATACCCAGTCATTACCGTTCATCGTCAGCGTTTTAAAGCCAGTGCCGGCCGACGTGCCGGTAAAATTGGCATCCTCAGATCCGGTTTCATAAAGCACCAGGGTATTGGTGTCTGCTGTGCTGCTGATAACGTCGCCGTTGAGCACGGATCCGGTGCTAAGTGTCAGGGAATTGCTGCCAGTGCCTGAGAAATTAACCGCTGCTTCTTTCCCTGAGAGGGTGCCGTAATTGGTGATATCGAAACTGGCAGTGTCAGAAATCAGGATGCCTGAATCCAGTTCAGAAGATATCGTGCCTCCGGCCTGGTTGATTATCACCCCATTGGCATTTCCCCTGCCTACCACACCGCCGGTTTTACCTGAGATGAGTCCGGAATTGAGTATCTGGCTTTGCGGATCGCCGTCTGCTGCTGAGTTGAATATCACACCGTAGCCGGTGCTGTTCACCACGCTACCTTCGGTACTGTTATAGTGGCCGCCGTTATAAAAATAAACCGCTGTGCGTGGTTTGTCAGGATTGG
Organism: Rahnella sp. CFA14(1/10); assembly: GCF_004195095.1. NCBI lineage: Bacteria > Pseudomonadati > Pseudomonadota > Gammaproteobacteria > Enterobacterales > Yersiniaceae > Rahnella > Rahnella sp. CFA14(1/10). The sequence continues at coordinate 249,104 of NZ_SEWS01000005.1, forward strand.
ACGCTTTTATTGTGCCGCTGTTATTTACGGTTGAAAATTCCTTGAGATAGATAGCATCGGACTGAGATTCAATATAACCAGACTCACTATTATTGACCGTTCCGCTACCGTTCATTCGTACAGCATAATCATCACCGGCAAATTCTGTTCCGGTTGTAGTAATACTTACAGTGTTATTAAGTGTTGAATTATTCCCCTCAAATAAAATACCATTTTTTCCGGTTATTTCAGGCACAATGCTTTCGCTGTCTGACGGTGAAGGCCGTACCATTTCGAAAGTATTCCCGTCACCCGTAACAATGACGGCAGTACCTGTGGGATCGGTAAGGCTTTCTGCAGGCTGGAATAATGTGTCGGTGCCATCGAAAGACGTGGTTGTGAGCAGGGTCGCTCCGCTGTTTGCTTTTACCGGCGCAGAGGCCGCCATTGCCAGAGGAATTCCCTGTGCCAGAAAAAGAGGGAGTGCGGTATAAAGGGCAATTCTGAGTACAGAGATCCGGGATTTAACAGGTATATTCCCTGTCGTCCTGGAAGTTAAATAATTTTTATATACCATGCTGAATACAATTCCTTTGCATCATTCATTTGAAGTGATATTTGAAAAGCCGGAATTGTATCTTTTGGCGGTGGTTAAATAAAATACAGATATTATATATATCACGGGAAGGTATTCCTCCCGTGAATAATAAATTAATTTACATTATTAAAGCTTAGCGAAACAACGACGTGCTGCATCGATGGTGCGCTGAATATCTTCCTGCGTATGGGCGATAGACATAAAACCTGCTTCGAACGCGGAGGGGGCGAGGTAAACACCTTCATCCAACATCAGGTGGAAGAATTTTTTGAAACGTTCAACGTCACATTTCATCACATCCTGATAGCAGGTGACGGTTTCAGCATCGGTAAAGAACAACCCGAACATGCCGCCGACGTGATTCACCGCAAACGGAATATTTTCTTTGCGTGCCGCGTCCAGCAAGCCTTCGGCCAGTTGGGTGGTGCGTTCGGTCAGGGTCTGATGAACGCCCGGCTGTGCGACTTGTGTCAGGCAGGCAATACCGGCAGCCATGGCAATCGGGTTACCGGAAAGCGTACCCGCCTGATACACCGGACCGGTCGGTGCCAGCGCGTCCATCACATCGCGGCGCCCGCCGAATGCGCCCACCGGCATTCCGCCGCCGATGATTTTACCCAGGCATGTGAGGTCAGGCATCACATCATAATAATCCTGCGCACCACCCAGTGCGACACGGAAACCGGTCATGACTTCATCGATGATCAACAGTGCGCCAAATTCATCACAAATTGCCCGCAGACCGGGCAAAAACTCAGGCAATGGCGGTACACAGTTCATATTGCCAGCGACCGGCTCAACAATGATACAGGCGATATCGTCAGGAAATTGTTCGAACGCGGCGCGGACAGAATCCAGATCATTATAGGTACAGGTCAGCGTGTGTTTGGCAAAATCAGCCGGTACGCCTGGTGAGTTTGGCTGGCCGAGGGTCAGCGCGCCGGAACCGGCTTTCACCAACAGGCAGTCGGCATGGCCATGGTAACAGCCTTCGAATTTGACGATTTTATCGCGATGCGTGAAACCACGCGCCAGACGGATGGCACTCATCGTCGCTTCGGTGCCGGAGTTCACCATGCGCACCATGTCCATGCTGGGCACCAGACCGGTCACCAGTTCGGCCATTTTGACTTCCATCTCGGTCGGTGCCCCAAAGCTCAGACCGCGCTCTGCCGCTTCAATCACCGCATTGCGGATTTCAGCATTGTTATGGCCAAGCACCATCGGTCCCCATGAACCCACGTAGTCGATATAGGCTTTACCATCGGCATCAAACAGGAAAGCGCCGTCAGCACGCGCGATGAATAAGGGGGTGCCGCCGACGCCGGAGAAGGCACGTACCGGCGAGTTAACACCGCCCGGGATCAGCGCTTGCGCCTGCGTGAACAGACTTTCTGACTTACTCATTATTCGGCTCCTGAATTGCTGGGTTCAATATGTGATGAAAAGATTAACGCGCCCATTCTAGTGAACTGAGCGGCGTTATCAAACCGTAAACCGTGCGGCATTTTGTTGCAGATCCTGTCAGGACGGCAATTTGTATGATTAAATCCATTTACCTTCCATAACCTTTTTTGTATTTCGCCTTCCGTGATGAATGAATCAGACACTGAAATTTTAGCGGATTCGCCCGCGCGCGGTCCGCGCAAACGCAGCGAAATCCTGCGCCTTGTATTGCGTCGCGATAAAACGCCGGTCACCATTTTGCTTGTCGCCGCTGTGGTCGGCACGGCCGCCGGTTTACTCGGCGTAGCATTCGAAAAAGCGGTGAACTGGGTGATGGCGGTCCGGCTTTCCGGGCTGGATGTCTTCAGTGATTACTGGATCCTGCTGTGGCCACTGACGTTTGTGTTTTCCGCCGCACTGGCGATGGTCGGGTACTATCTGGTTCGGTGTTATGCGCCCGAGGCGGGCGGTTCAGGGATTCCGGAAATTGAAGGCGCGCTGGAGGAATTAAGGCCGGTACGCTGGTGGCGTGTGATCCCGGTGAAATTTTTCGGCGGCATGGGCACGCTGGGCGCGGGTATGGTGCTGGGAAGGGAAGGGCCAACTGTTCAGATGGGCGCGAATGTCGGGAAAATGATGGTCGATATTTTCCGGCTGCGCAGTGCGGAGGCGCGGCATTCGTTGCTGGCAACCGGTGCGGCGGCCGGTCTTTCGGCCGCATTTAATGCGCCGCTTGCCGGTATTCTGTTTATTCTCGAAGAGATGCGGCTGCAGTTCCGTTACAGCCTGATCTCGATAAAAGCGGTGTTTATCGGCGTGATCATGTCGAGTATCGTTTTCCGTATTTTTAACGGTGACGGCGCGGTGATTGAAGTCGGCAAACTGGCAAGTGCGCCGCTCAACACACTGTGGTTGTATCTGGTGTTAGGCATGGTATTTGGTGTGGTCGGCGTCTGCTTTAACGCCCTTATTTTCCGTACGCAGGATATGTTTGCCCGCGTGCATGGTGGAAATCTGCGTAAAATCCTGCTGATCGGCGGCATGTTGGGAGGATTCTGCGGCCTGCTCGGGCTGGTGCATCAGGAAGCCACCGGGGGCGGATTCGCATTGATCCCGCTGGCGGCGGCAGGAAAATACAGCCTGATGATGTTGCTGGCGATCTTCGTTGTCCGGGTGGTCACGACGCTGTTGTGCTTTGCGTCCGGTGCACCGGGGGGGATTTTTGCCCCGATGCTGGCGCTGGGCACGTTGCTCGGCACCGCATTCGGTACGGCGGCACTGGCGTGGTTCCCGCAATACGGCATTCAGCCTGCCACTTTTGCCATTGCCGGAATGGGCGCGCTATTTGCCGCCAGTGTGCGTGCACCGCTGACCGGTATCGTGCTGGTGCTGGAGATGACCGATAATTATCAGCTGATTTTACCGATGATTATTACCTGCCTGGGGGCGACCCTGCTGGCGCAGTTTTTGGGCGGTAAGCCCTTGTATTCCGCCATCCTGACCCGCACCTTACAGAGGCAGGAACGTGAGAATGCCGAAAAAACGCAGGCCGGGGTTACCACTGAAAGCACCAATGAGCAGGACAACGCAGCCAAAAATGCCCATACTTGAAGCATTAACTCAGGTATAAGATAATGAGTATATTATTCAGACAGTCAATCCGGCGGCCTGAACAAATGCGGATTGGGAGTGAGAAATTATGAGTGAAGCATTGTTGAATGAAACAGCCGCGTTGCCGTTACAGTTTACTGAGGCCGCGGCACGTAAGGTGAAAAACCTGATTTCCGATGAGGAAAACCCTAACCTGAAACTGCGTGTGTATATCACCGGGGGCGGTTGTAGCGGTTTCCAGTACGGTTTCACCTTTGACGACAAAATTAATGATGGTGACATGACCATCGAAAAAGCCGGTGTGGCGCTGGTGGTGGATCCGATGAGCCTGCAATATCTGGTCGGTGGTTCGGTGGATTATACCGAAGGGCTGGAAGGTTCACGTTTTGTGGTGACCAATCCGAATGCAAAAACCACCTGTGGTTGTGGTTCCTCTTTCAGCATTTAATTACCCGTTTCAAAGAAAAAGCCCGTTTGCGCATGCAGACGGGCTTTTTTATGCTTAAAACCCCCGTTCAAAAGGGCGCTCAGGTAAGTGAGTATTCACAAGGGGGTTACCATTCAACCGTCACCAGCTTCGAACCGGGGCTAATCCCCGGCACGGCGGTAAGCATTTTTTCGCTGATGTGCGGTTGCATCATCGTCCGGCTGGCGCAGATGACTGAAGTGTGAGTGCGCGCAGCATTAATCTTGCAACCTGGCATGATCGTCAGGCTGACGCCAATCTGGCCGCCCGTCATGCCCGCGACAGCAAACAGCGGGCTCAGTGCGAGCAGCACACTGAGTAAAAGAGCTTTCATTATTGTTATTCCTGCTGGTGTAGATCAACAAAATCAGCCTGGCTGAAAAGGTTATCGGTCTAATTTTCGCGGTCTTTAATCCGAAGTTGTTACGATTTGGAGATAAACCGCTTTTTTGTCGTTGTTCATACCGTTATTTATATTAATTTGCTTGTTTAACAAACAGATAATCGTAAGGCGGGGGTGGCAACGTACGAAGGATGTTACGCCGGATAGAGTAACAGAAGGCGACGAAAAATTATTGATTTCGGTTAATAATACAACAATCCGGGAAGGCGCCTGCGGGTCTGCCCGTTGATACACTTTCATGTTGGTGAGCATTCACCCTTCAGGGATAGCAGCAAGCTGCGGGCAAAGTTGTTGTGCAGCCAGAAGGATACGCGGTCCGGCGCGGCTGAACCAGTCGGGATCCAGGGCGATAACCTGCGCACTGAGCATCGGGCCCCAGTAATCTTCTATCACCTGTTTCTGCGGTTTTCCGCCTGATATAACAATAACCTGAGGATGACGGCTTAAAACCTGTTCCCGGCTGACCTGAGGCCAGGGTACGCGGCTGTCAGCGAAAATATTTTTTGCGCCGCACACGTTAAGCACTTCGCTTTGCATTGTGGTGGCGGCAGCCGTAAACAGCGGCTGGGTGCCGAACTGAATAAAGGCAGAAACCGATTTTTCGCGGCGATATTTCAGCTTCAGCGCCTGCCATTGCTGACGGAAATCCGCCGCGGCTTGTTTTGCTTTTTCCGGCGAAGGGCTGTACACCGCCAGCTGTTCCAGTGCCTGTGCTACCTGTTGAGCATTTTGCGGATCAAGATAGATAACCTGTATCCCCAGCGAAATCAGCTGATCCAGCGGGCGTTGTGGGTTACCGCCCCGCCAGGCGAGGACCAAATCAGGTTTCAGCGTCACAATGCGTTCAACGTTGATTCCCTGCCAGTTAGCCACCTGCTCAAGCTTTCTGGCCTGGGGTGGATAATCGGAGTAAGCACTAACTCCGATTATCCGGTCGCCCAGACCGGCGGCAAACGCCAGTTCTGTCAGACTGGGTGCCAGCGTGATCACCCGTTGTGCAGGTGCGGCATTGGCCACCACAGGCAACAGCAGGCCGCTCAGAATGAGGCAGAACCGGCTTATCATTATTCTTCGGAAGCTGCCAGCGCTGTCAGCATCGCATCCACCATCAGAGTGGATTGCTGTGCGGCGACAACCAGGAATTCTTCAAAGCTCAGGTGAGATTCACCATCGGCAACGTCAGAAATCGCGCGAACGACCACGAACGGCGTATCGAAAAGGTGGCAAACGTGACCGATAGCGGCAGCTTCCATTTCGACAGCCGCAACCTGCGGGAAGGTCGCGCGGATACGTGCCAGAGGCGCGGCACCATTGATGAAGGCGTCACCGCTGCAAACCAGGCCGCGGACGGCGTTCAGGTTCAGTTCACGGATGCAGTTCTCTGCCAGTTCAATCAGTGCCGGATCAGCGGTGAACGCAGGCGGACAACCGGCCATCTGGCCCGGTTCGTAACCAAACGCGGTGACATCAGCATCGTGATACCGCACTTCATCAGAGACGACGATATCGCCGACTTTCAGCGTTTTCGCCAGACCGCCGGCGGAACCGGTGTTAATCACCACATCAGGACGGCAATGTTCCAGCAGCAGCGTGGTGCCCATCGCCGCAGACACTTTACCAATGCCGGATTTCAGCAGCGCCACGTCTACGCCGTTTAACTGGCCTGTATAGATTTCGCAGCCCGCACGTTCGATAGTCTGACGGTTGATGATCTTGTCGCGCAGCAGAGTCACTTCCTGCTCCATTGCACCGATAATGCCTACTTTCATATGAATACTCGCAGATGTGTATGGAATGAGCCGCAGCATGTGCGGAATTGTCGGTTTAATCACGAAAACAATGCGCGATAGTCTATCATGGCTAAAGATAAGAAATAATCCGTTTGGGATGCAGGTTGTTAATGCAAAAAGTGCGTCGGTTTGATGTGTGAGTGGCTGAAAAGGTGGGAAAACATGTCCGGGATCGATTTTAAAGCGAAATTCAATTTTCAGCGCCCTTTCAGCGCACCGATCGAGGCACGCGATGCCTATGACGTCGTCCGTCAGTTCGAAAGCGATCGCGGACGCATTATCAACTCGGCAGCCATCCGTCGCCTGCAACAAAAGACGCAGGTTTTTCCGCTGGAGAAAAATGCCGCCGTTCGTAGCCGCCTGACCCATTCCCTTGAAGTTCAACAGGTCGGGCGTCACATTGCCAAAGAAATTTTGCATCGTCTGGGCCGGCAGGGAAAACTGGAATATTACGGGCTGGACGAGGTGACGGATCCGTTTGAAAGTGTGGTCGAAATGGCATGCCTGATGCATGACATCGGCAATCCACCGTTCGGTCATTTTGGTGAATCCGCCATCAATAACTGGTTTGCCAGGCGGATGGATACTTCCGGTTGCGGCGAAACGCCGCAGGAAATCGATTCCTGTCTGGTCGCGTGTTTACGCCTGACGTCAGGCGATACTGAACTGAATCAGCTGCGCAGTAAAATCCGCTACGATCTGTCTAATTTTGAAGGCAATGCGCAGGCCATCCGGCTGGTCTTCACTTTGCTGAAACTCAATCTGACCTACAGCCAGACCGCGTGCATTCTGAAATATACCCGCCCTGCGTACTCAATGACCAAACTGGCCTCGCATGATTACCTGATGAAAAAACCGGGTTTTTATCTGGCGGAAGAGCCGTTCATCAATAAACTGCGCAGCGAACTCGGGATGGGTGAATTTAACCGTTTTCCGCTCACCTACATTATGGAAGCGGCCGATGATATTTCTTACTGCATTGCGGATCTGGAAGATGCAGTTGAAAAAAGTATTTTCAGCGTTGAACAGCTTTATCAATATCTGTGTCGCGAGTGGGGCACAATAGAGAAAAATGACTTCTTCGATAAAGTGGTTCGCACCGCTTACGAAAAAATGGATAAAGCGAAAACGTTCCGTAATCCAGTAGATTACTTCTTTATGGAACTGCGTGTTCAGACGGTGAAACAACTGGTGCCCCATGCTGCCCGCAGATTCATTGATCATATAGAAGATATTTATCAGGGCACTTTTAATCATGCATTACTCGAAGATGACAGCCAGGCCAACCGGTTGTTAGAGATTTATAAAGCGGTCGCCTTCAAACAGGTATTCAATCATCACGAAGTGGAGGAGCTGGAATTACAAGGCTATCGGGTGATCAGCGGATTACTGGATATTTACAGCCCGCTGCTGGATATGCCGCTGACCGATTTTACCCGTCTGGTTCAGGAAGACACGCACAAGCAATATCCTATAGAAACCCGTCTGTTGCATAAGGTTTCTGCTAAACATCGTCTGGCTTACAACAATGCTGTGGCGGCTCTGGAAGGGTTACCGGTCGCGGAACATGCCGCGCAGGAGTTTTATTACCGGGCGCGAATGATCCAGGATTATATCAGCGGTATGACTGACCTTTATGCATACGATGAATACAGAAGACTAATGGCGGCTGAGTAATTTTCCCGTCATATTTCGTATGACAGAGGCATTGGCTGTTTTCAGTTATCCGGATCCCTGACTCATGTCAGCTCACCGGGATTTCTGCCCTTGCCGTCTTGCGGTAATACGAATTATTTAGGGTGATAGTTAAGGATTAAATTTAAATGTCTTTAAGTTTCTTTACTGAACTGTCTGAAAGTTCGCCATTTGTAAGCACTGACAATAATTTTTTACCATTGTCCGTTCGACCCTGATGAACTTCACGTTATTAATACTCTCTCAGTATCACGACTACCAAGCAATGCGACTATTTTTGGTTGCCACAATAATTTTAAGAGATCCTGAAAAATGAAAAAATCGAGTTTATTCCTCAGCGCATTAGCGTTAAGCATCGGCATGGCAATGGCCCCGGTTTCTTCTGCACTGGCTGCTGAAACAGCGTCTTCCAGCACCAGTACCACTCAGCTTCCTAGCCTGGCACCTATGCTTGAAAAAGTGATGCCATCCGTGGTGAGCGTTAACGTTGAAGGCAGCGCGCCGGTAAAAACACCGCGTATGGGCCAGCAGTTCCAGCAATTCTTTGGTCAAAATTCACCGCTGTGCCAGGACGGCTCGCCGTTCCAGGGTTCTCCGGTTTGCCAGGGCGGTGGCCAGGGGCCGGACGGTCAGCCAGTGCCTGAACAGAAAGAAGATTTCCGCGCGCTGGGCTCCGGTGTCATCATTGATGCCGACAAAGGGTATGTTGTCACCAACAACCATGTGGTGGATAACGCCACTAAAATCACTGTGCAGCTCAACGATGGCCGCAAGTTCGACGCGAAAGTCATCGGTAAGGATCCGCGTTCTGACATCGCCGTTATTCAGTTAGAAAATGCGAAAAACCTGACGGCGATTAAGATGGCTGATTCCGAACAACTGCGTGTGGGTGATTACACCGTGGCAATCGGTAACCCGTATGGTCTGGGCGAAACCGTGACTTCCGGTATTGTTTCCGCACTGGGTCGTTCCGGCCTGAATATTGAGAACTACGAAAACTTCATCCAGACTGATGCGGCAATTAACCGGGGTAACTCCGGCGGTGCGCTGGTGAACCTCAACGGTGAACTGATTGGCCTTAACACGGCGATCCTGGCCCCGGACGGCGGCAACATCGGTATCGGTTTTGCGATCCCAAGTAACATGGTGAAAAACCTGTCTAAACAAATGATCGAATTCGGTCAGGTGAAACGCGGTGAACTGGGCATCATGGGGACTGAGCTGAACTCCGAACTGGCGAAAGCCATGAAAGTTGACGCACAGCGCGGTGCGTTCATCAGCCAGGTCATGCCGAAATCCGCCGCTGAGAAAGCGGGCATCAAAGCCGGTGACGTGATACTGAGCATGAACGGTAAACCGATCAGCAGCTTCGCCTCGTTCCGTGCTGATATCGGCACCTTGCCAATCGGTACTAAAGTGACGCTCGGCCTGCTGCGTGAAGGCAAACCGATGAACGTTGACGTCACTATCGAGCAAAGCACTCAGACACCGAAAGTGGAATCCGGCAATATTTATACCGGCATCGAAGGGGCTGAACTGAGCAACGGTGCGGCAGGCGATCAGAAAGGTGTGAAAGTCGATGAAGTGAAACCGGGTTCAACGGCGGCGCGCATCGGCCTGAAAAAAGGCGACGTGATCCTGGGTGTGAATCAGCAGAAAGTAACCAATCTGGGTGAGCTGCGTAAAATTCTCGACACCAAGCCAAACGTTCTGGCGCTGGATATTCAGCGTGGCGATACCTCCATTTATCTGCTGGCGCAGTAATTTACGCCTGCAAGACCGCATACAAAGCACGCTCCGGCGTGCTTTTTTTTGCCTGTTTTCCAGTAACACACATAAATTATGCGGATTTTGCCGGGCAGGTTGGGCATTTGCTTAAAACTGTGACGTTACCCGCAACTTCAATAGGCGCTTTCGCTCTTTGGGCATTTGCATAATGTGTGGGCATCACGGCCTGAGTATGCTGTTTTAACAACGATAAAACAGGCAAGGCAGGGGCTCCATGTCGGCGTATCATCTCGATGCAAAGCTGGCGCAACAAATTGTTGCCCGCACAATGCAAATTATTGATAGTAATGTGAATGTCATGGATGGCCGCGGACGGATTATTGGCAGCGGCGACGATCAGCGTCTTGGTGAATTGCACGAAGGCGCTTTGCTGGCGATTTCGCAGGAGCGTATTGTCGATATCGACGAAGGCGTTGCACGGCATTTGCACGGTGTACGTCCGGGTATCAATTTGCCGCTGCGTATCGACGGTCAGATCGTGGGCGTTATCGGTCTGACGGGCAATCCGTCCCAGTTGCGTCAGTATGGCGAGCTGGTATGTATGACGGCGGAAATGATGCTCGAACAGGCGCGCCTGTTGCATATGCTGGCGCAGGACAGCCGTCTGCGTGAAGAACTGGTGCTTAACCTGATCCGTGTGGATGAGCTTTCGCCGGCGCTGATGGAGTGGGCGCAGCGTCTGGGCATCGACCTGAACCGGCCACGCGTTGCGGCAGTGGTAGAAGTAGACAGCGGACAGCTTGGTGTGGATTCCGCCATGGCCGAACTGCAGCAGTTGCAAACCTTGCTGACTACGCCGGAGCGCGACAACCTGATCGCTATCGTTTCCCTCACTGAAATGGTGGTGCTGAAACCGGCGCTGAACAGCTACGATCGCTGGGATCCGGACAGCCACCGTCAGCGCATTGATCATCTGCTGTCGCGCATGACCGAAACCGGACGCCTGCGCGTGCGCATTTCCCTGGGTAACTTCTTTACCGGCCCCGGCAGTATCGCCCGTTCTTACCGCACCGCACGCACCACCATGACGGTAGGCAAGCAGCGGATGCCGGAACAGCGCTGTTATTTCTATCAGGATCTGATCTTACCCGTGCTGCTCGACAGCCTGCGTGGCGGCTGGCAGGCCGACGAACTGGTGCGTCCCCTGGCGCGTCTGAAAGCGACGGATAGCAATGGATTACTGCGGCGCACATTGGTGTCGTGGTTCCAGAATAACGTTCAGCCGACTGCGACCTCTAAAGCATTGTATATTCATCGTAATACACTGGAATATCGCCTTAACCGTATCTCGGAATTAACCGGTCTGGATCTGGGTAATTTCGACGATCGTTTATTGCTCTACGTCGCTCTGCAATTAGATAATAACCATCTGTGACAGCCATCACAGCTGTTTCATTTTTTGTGAAACAACTCCCATGTGGCTGGGCATTTGCCTCAGGATAAATGCAACGGGCTGTTTATGCTTGGAAGATTGCCCAATGAGTAAAAGGAACGTTGTTCATATACTGGCTGCGTTCCTTCCTCTCTGAACCCTACAGTTCTGTGAATGGAATGACTTTTATCTCTGTTTAGAGGCGTTGTCATTAATTCCGGAGAACACCATGGAAACTACCGTTTCAGCAGCCAGTGCTGTCAAAAAAAGAACTAACGCGCGGTACTGGATAGTGGTGATGTTATTTATTGTCACCTCATTTAATTACGGCGATCGTGCCACGTTATCCATTGCCGGTTCGGCAATGGCCAAAGATATCGGGCTGGATTCCGTCGGGATGGGTTATATCTTCTCGGCATTTTCCTGGGCTTATGTCATCGGTCAAATACCCGGTGGCTGGCTGCTCGATAAATTCGGTTCGAAAAAAGTCTATTTCTACAGCATTTTCATCTGGTCTTTATTCACCCTGTTGCAGGGCTTTGTTGATGTCTTCAGCGGCTTCGGCATTGTTGTTTCATTGTTTGCCTTACGTTTTCTGGTCGGTCTGGCCGAAGCGCCGTCCTTCCCCGGCAACAGCCGTATCGTCGCCGCCTGGTTCCCGGCTCAGGAACGCGGCACTGCGGTCTCTATTTTTAACTCCGCACAGTACTTCGCCACGGTTATTTTCGCCCCGATCATGGGCTGGCTGACGCATGAGGTGGGCTGGTCACATGTCTTCTTCTTTATGGGCGGCCTCGGCATCATCCTGAGTTTCATCTGGCTGAAAGTGATCCACGATCCGAAAAATCATCCGGGCGTCAATCAGGCCGAACTTGATTACATGGAAGCCGGGGGAGCGCTGATCAATATGGATCAGAAGATCGCCCAAAAAGTCGTCGTCAAAGGCGAAAAAACCTTCCAGCTGAAGCAGTTACTGAAATCCCGCATGATGATTGGCATTTATATTGGCCAGTACTGCATCAACGCGCTGACCTATTTCTTCATTACCTGGTTTCCGGTGTATCTGGTTCAGGCGCGGGGTATGTCGATACTGAAAGCGGGTATGGTGGCTTCGGTACCGGCGATTTGCGGATTTCTCGGCGGTGTGCTGGGCGGGATCATTTCCGACTGGCTGATGCGCAGAACCGGCAACCTGACACTGTCGCGCAAGGCTCCGATTGTGATTGGCATGCTGCTGTCGATGTCGATGATTTTCTGCAACTACGTCGATACCGAATGGATGGTGGTCGGCATTATGGCATTCGCTTTCTTCGGTAAAGGTCTGGGGGCGCTGGGCTGGGCGGTGATGGCCGATACCGCACCGAAAGAAATCAGCGGGCTGAGCGGCGGGTTGTTCAACATGTTCGGTAACGTCTCCGGCATCATCACGCCGATCGCTATCGGCTACATTATCGGGACGACCGGCTCCTTCAACGGTGCACTGATTTATGTCGGCGTCCACGCGCTGCTCGCTGTGGTGAGTTATGTATTTATTGTGGGAAAAATCGAACGTATCCAGCTTCGTCCGTACGCCAGTACAGGCAGCATAAAAGGAGAACTGTGATGAGTACGCAATCCTCACCCGTCATTACTGATATGCAGGTCATTCCGGTGGCCGGGCATGACAGTATGCTGATGAATATCGGTGGCGCACATGGCGCTTACTTCACCCGCAATATCGTTATCCTCACAGACAGCGCCGGGAATACCGGTGTGGGCGAAGCGCCGGGGGGTGAGGTGATTTACCACACGCTGACGGAAGCTATTGCTCAGGTGAAAGGCCAGGAAGTCGCGCGCATGAACCGGCTGGTGCACCAGATCCACATGGGCAATCAGTCGTCTGATTTTGACTCTTTCGGCAAAGGCGCATGGACTTTCGAGCTGCGTGTTAACGCCGTCGCCGCACTCGAAGCCGCACTGCTGGATCTGATGGGCAAATTCCTCGGTGTGCCGGTATGTGAACTCCTCGGGCCGGGCAAACAGCGGGATGAAGTCACGGTGCTCGGTTATCTGTTCTATATCGGTGACCGGCAGAAAACCGATTTGCCTTATCAGACTGGGGAGCGCGTTAACCATGACTGGTATCACCTGCGTCATCAGGAGGCCATGAACAGCGAGGCGGTAGTGCGGCTGGCCGAAGCGGCGCAGGATCGTTATGGCTTCAGGGATTTCAAACTTAAAGGTGGCGTATTGCCGGGCGAGCAGGAGATCGAGGCGGTTAAAGCACTGGCAAAACGGTTCCCGGATGCGCGGATCACCGTCGATCCGAACGGCGCATGGCTGCTGGATGAAGCGATCGGTCTGTGCAAAAACCTGCACGGTATCCTCAGTTATGCCGAAGATCCGTGCGGCGCGGAGCAGGGTTTTTCCGGTCGTGAAGTGATGGCGGAATTCCGCCGCGCCACCGGTTTGCCGGTCGCCACTAACATGATCGCTACCAACTGGCGTGAGATGCAGCACGCGGTCATGTTGCAGTCGGTGGACATTCCGCTGGCGGACCCACACTTCTGGACGATGCACGGTGCAGTGCGTGTCGCTCAACTTTGCGATGAATGGGGCCTGACGTGGGGTTGTCATTCGAATAACCATTTCGATATTTCGCTGGCGATGTTTACTCATGTCGGCGCGTCCGTACCGGGTAAGCCGACGGCAATAGATACGCACTGGATCTGGCAGGAAGGCAGCCAACGCCTGACCAAAGAGCCGCTGCAAATTGTGAACGGGAAAATCAAAGTGCCTGAAAAACCGGGGCTGGGTGTGGAGATCGACATGGATCAAATCCATCGTGCCCACGCGCTGCACCGGACACTGCCGACCGGTGCGCGCAACGATGCCGCCGCGATGCAGTATCTGATCCCCGGCTGGACATTCGATCGTAAGCGCCCGGCACTCGGGCGCGGTTAACGGAATCTGAATTGACTAAGGAGTCAGCATGACCTCTTCATCTACACCTAAAATTGTCTCCATGCAGGTGATCCCGGTCGCCGGGCACGACAGCATGTTGCTTAATCTCAGCGGCGCACATGCCCCTTTCTTCACCCGCAACATCCTGATCCTCAAGGACAGCAGTGGTCACACCGGCGTCGGCGAAGTGCCGGGCGGCGAGAAAATTCGTCAGACGCTGGAGGATTCTGCGTTGCTGGTGATCGGCAAAACTCTGGGCGAATACAAAAATGTGATGACTGCCGTGCGGGAGAAATTTGCCGACCGTGATGCGTCAGGCCGGGGTTTGCAGACCTTTGATTTACGCACCACCATTCACGTCGTGACGGCGATCGAAGCTGCCATGCTTGACCTGCTCGGCCAGCATCTGGGCGTCACCGTGGCTTCATTGCTGGGCGACGGACAACAGCGTGATGAAGTCGAAATGCTTGGTTATCTGTTCTACGTCGGCGACCGTAATAAAACGTCGCTGGGCTATCAGAGCCAGCCGGGCGACAGCTGCGACTGGTATCGCCTGCGCCACGAGGAAGCGCTGACACCGGCGGCGGTAGTGCGTCTGGCGGAAGCCGCGTATGAGAAATACGGTTTTAATGATTTCAAATTAAAAGGCGGCGTGCTGGCCGGGAGCGAAGAGGCCGAAGCCGTGACGGCGCTGGCGCAGCGTTTCCCACAGGCGCGGATCACGCTCGATCCTAACGGTGCCTGGTCGCTGAATGAAGCGATCGCGCTGGGCAAACAACTGCGCGGTGTGCTGGCGTATGCGGAAGATCCGTGTGGCGCAGAGCAGGGCTTCTCCGGGCGTGAGGTGATGGCCGAGTTCCGCCAGGCGACCGGTCTGCCGACGGCCACTAACATGATCGCCACTGACTGGCGTCAGATGGGACATACCATCCAGTTGAAATCCGTCGATATTCCGCTGGCGGATCCGCACTTCTGGACGATGCAGGGGTCGGTTCGCGTGGCGCAGATGTGCCACGAGTGGGGGCTGACCTGGGGTTCGCATTCTAATAATCACTTTGATATCTCGCTGGCAATGTTCACCCAGGTAGCTGCCGCCGCGCCGGGTAAAATTACCGCCATCGACACCCACTGGATCTGGCAGGAAGGCAATCAGCGCCTGACCAAAGAACCGTTGCAGATCAAAGGCGGTAAAGTGCGCGTACCGGAACAACCGGGACTGGGCGTTGAACTGGATATGGATCAGGTGATGAAAGCCCACGAGCTGTACAAAGGCATGGGACTGGGCGCCCGTGACGATGCACAGGGCATGCAGTTCCTGATACCGGACTGGAAGTTCGATCCGAAAAAACCGTGTCTGGTGCGGTGATCGCCGGCCAGATCCCGGCCATTAAAAAAGCCTCTCCCGTGAGAGGCTTTTTGCATTCAGCGCTGCGGATCAGCGACGTGCGTGTGCCGCTGCGGCTTCGATCTGTTCATCGGATGGACGTATACCGGTATACAGCACGAACTGTTCCACGGCCTGTAACGCGGCCACTTCTTCACCGGTAATGATTTTCTTGCCGTGTTCACGGCCATAGCGGATCAGCGGCGTTTCGGTGGCTTGTGCGACGACGACGTCAAAGACGATACTGGCACGATCAATCACGGCCGGTTCAAACGCCAGAGAGTCCGCTTCCGGTGTCCCCGGCATGCCGATGGGTGTGACGTTAACCACCATATCAACGGCCAGATCGCCGACTTCTGCTTTCCATTCGTAACCGTATTCTTCTGCCAGTGCACGGCCGTTGGCTTCGTTACGGGCGATGATATAGCCGGTTTTGAAACCTGCGTCACGAATAGCTGCCACCACGGCTTTACCCATGCCGCCGCTGCCGCGCAGGGCGAAAACGGCGTCGCGCGGCACCTGATGGCTGTCGAGCAGCTTGGCGACTGCGATGTAATCGGTGTTGTAAGCGCGCAGGAATCCATCGTCATTGACAATCGTATTCACTGACTGAATGGCAGTTGCGGAAGGATCCAACTCATCAAGGAAAGGAATGCAGGCTTCCTTGAACGGCATCGAGACTGCGCAGCCGCGAATGCCCAGTGCGCGTACGCCTTTCACTGCGGCTTCGATGTCCTGAGTGGAAAACGCTTTGTAGACGTAATTCAGGTCTAATGCCTGATAAAGGCTGTTATGAAAACGGGTTCCGAAATTGCCCGGACGACCGGAAAGGGACATACACAACTGGGTGTCTTTGTTAATTTCCCGACTCATTTCATTCTCCTTTTAAGATATTCTTAATGACCTTACGGCCTATTAAGCAACCTTAGCTGAAACGATCAGCCCCGACAATCTGCCTCTGTCTCAAATCGGCTGTTATACTTAACGGATGCGTGAACACGGAGGCTGACATGAATTTAGATCTATTTGATCACCCCGATTTTCACCCCAACTGGCGCGAAGAACTGTGTCCGGGTGCAGTGGTATTGCGCGGTGCGGCGCTGGCAGATGATGCGGCGTTGCTGGCGGAGATCGACCGGATCGCCGGGCTGGTGCCTTTTCAGTATCGCGCCACGCCGGGCGGCTATGCGATGTCGGTGGCAATGACCAATTGCGGTGATGTCGGCTGGGTGACGGACAGGGCAGGTTATCGCTATCAGTCCACCTCGCCGGAAAGTCATCAGCACTGGCCGCCGATGCCGGAATTATATCGCCGGCTTGCCGTCAGCGCGGCAGAACAGGCGGGTTTTGCGGGCTTTACGCCGGATGCCTGTCTGATCAACCGTTATCAGCCGGGCGCAAAAATGAGCCTGCATCAGGATAAAGACGAGCACGATTTCGGCCAGCCGATCGTGTCTGTCTCGCTGGGTTTACCGGCTGTTTTCCAGTTTGGTGGCATGCAACGCAGTGATAAAACGCAGCGTGTGCCGCTGTTACATGGTGATATTGTGGTGTGGGGCGGCCCGTCGCGGTTGCGTTATCACGGCGTATTGCCGCTCAAAGCAGGCGAGCATCCGCTGACCGGTCAGTACCGGTTTAACCTGACTTTCAGAAAAGCGACGTAATTCCGTGGGGATCAGGCCGTAAAGCACAGGACTTTGTCCGCATTCTGCTTTACACTGCCGCCCTGCAAAAATGACATGTTGAATAAATAATTACTTAGGCGGTAAGCGATGAACGGCGTAATCACAACCTGGTTTGAAGATAAAGGTTTCGGTTTTATCAAAGATGAAAACGGCGATAACCGTTATTTCCACGTGATTAAAGTTGCCAACCCTGAGCTGATTAAAAAAGATGCGGCAGTCACCTTTGAACCGACCACTAACAACAAAGGGCTTTCCGCCTTTGCGGTGAAAGTTGAGCCGGAGAGCAAATACATCTTTATCGCCGGTGAGCGTATCAAAATCACCAGCATTAAATCATTCCTGGCGTTTAACGAAGAAGTCCCGGCAGAGACGAAAATCGATAAAGAAAACGCCGTGCTGTCCGTCGGATTGCTGATGAACCGTATCCGCCCGCAGGAAGAAGAGAAAAAAGCGGAAACGCGCACCATGAAAAAGCTGCTGATCACCACCTTCCAGAACAGCACCTATGTGTTCACCGAAGATGAAATTGACGTGGATGCCACGGTCAAAACGCTGAAAGCGCTGTAATACCCTTCTCAAACCGGTGCACATCCGTGGCACCGGTTCTGTTATCCCCCCTTTTTTAATACGTCACTGTCACTGTCACCGTATCGCTGTAGTTACCTGCAGGCTGGTTGCTTTGCGCCAGATTCACCGACGCGGTGTACGGAAACGATTGTGATGTACCGGTGCCGGTCGCGCTGCTGTTGGTGGAAGCCGTCCATACCGTACTGTCACCTTTAAATATCTGATATTGCAGATAAGAGGTGGTGCCGCCGACGGTTGAGGCCATCTGCCGGTATTGCCCGGACACCGGCACGCTGCTGGTCAGATTGACGGAATAGCTGGCGTTCAGGGTACAGCGTACGCTGATAGTATTTGCCACGACCGTGGTCAGTCCGGAAGGCAGGGCTGCACTGCCGAAACCGACGTTGGGTGCACTGTCGATATAACAGAAATTGGTGACGTTGAGGGTCAGGTTGATATTCCCTGTCGTGGAGCCGGAGTCTGCCAGACACAGTAAGGTACCAATAGCCACTGAACACATATTCCATGTCCAGGAGAGGGGAACGACATCCGTATAGGTGCCGGCGGCCAGATTGGAAATGGCGGCCGGACGGATGTAGAGAGGTAACGTACTGTTGGGGCCGGAAAATAAGCCTAGCAATCCCAGTGCCGTGGTGCTGCTCCAGGTGATGGTATCGTTCTGATTATAAACGGCACTGCAGCTGGCATCTTTGCACAGGCTGTAGGGCAAGTACTGACCCGTTGTCCCGCTGTAAAGTCTTGGCTGTGAGTTGCTGGGATGCTGAGTCACGCCGATCAGGGCGGTGATGGTATTGGTGCCTGCAATGTTGAGCAGTCCGCCGGTACAGCTTAATCCGCTGCCGCCTGATGTGATCAAGGGTGAGGAACTGACGGCAAAGGAGTTCTGTGTGCCCAGCGTGATGGTGCCTGGTGTGGTAGTACAACCCGCTCTTACCAGCGACGACGCGCCCAGCAATAACATCAGTAGCAATCCGCGATGCATCCTCTGCCTGAACATTCTCATGATTTATCTCCTGCTGTGACTTTCGCTGAGCCACCGGGGCATGCCAGCGGGCCGATCTGCTCAATGCTGTGGTAGTCAGGGTTGAGTGTGAAACTGATCCGGCAGACCGAATGATCTTCCGTCCGGATATTCAGTACGTTGTTTTCCTGTAAGTGCGAGAAATAGGCCAGCCCGTCGTAACCCGTGACGGTGGTTTGTTGCGTATTTTGCTCCGTGACCAGCGTGCCGGGCTTCAGGGGCTGTCCGGCAGCGTCATGCAGGGTGATATTGGCGGACAGCACTTTCTCGACGTTGAATTTCACCACCACGCCGCTGCCCTGTTTCACCGCAATACGATCGTTGACGTTATTGGCGACCACGTCGGCGGGCAGCGGCAGGGTGTCGATTTCTACTTTGGCCGGATAATACGAACTGACGGTCGGGATCAGCAGGTGGCCGTTTCTATCCGTTTTGCCCATTTTCTGATTCTCGTACAGCACCGGAACATCGGCATAATGGTCGGTATCCACCACGATAAAGGCGTCATTGATCTTGTCTGAAAGGAACCAGTCATTGGCCATAAACACCACCGATCCGCTCAGATCCGCCCACCGGGTGTAATCGCCCTGATTGCCGTAGAATCCGCCCTGGATGGTCGCGTAACGGGATTTCCAGGTGGCGTCGGCTTGCCGATACGGATTGTTGCCGCCGCTGTAGGCCAGATTCCAGCCCAGACCGCCGTCGGTTGGCGTGGCTTTACTGGCGCCGGTTTGCTCCTGATAATGACCCGCACTGTCCCGTTGCACACCGGCGTTCAGGTTAATATCGGGGCCAAGCGGAATGATAAATTGCAGCTGTGCGCTGTAGCCGTTATCACCCAGCGTTTTATTGAGCGATAAAAACAGGCTGCTTTGCCCCCACAGCGAGCGGCTGTAGGAAAAATTCACCAGACGGGTATGCGAATTGTCATAGGCTTCGACATCGTAATACCCGATACCCATCGTGCCGTTAGCATGCCCGAACGGCGACGTGCTGAACGTCACCTGATCCGACTGACGGCTTAACCGTGTGTCGCTGGTGTAAGACGTGATGTCCTGATAACCCGCCGTACGTTTTGAGCGCAGTGCTGACAGACTGAATACCGTCGAATAGTAGGAATAGCCCAGCGTGAACTGGTTGCCGTCTTTTTTATCCGTCACGCTTTCGTCGGGCGGAGGGAGCATTTTACCTCCGGCATCGGGCATGCCTGCCGTCGGGTTATCATTAAGCTGTGTCGTTATCTGATTATCACCGCTGACCGGCGGATGATCGGCTTTACTCTGGCTGGCTGAAACACTCAGTGTGCCCCAGGTACCGACCGCGATATCCGCGCCAGCGCCGCCCAGCGCCAGACCCTGTACGGCTTCGGTATGACCGGAAAGCGTCAGATAATTGTTCAGCCCGTAACGGTAAATCCCGCTGAATGCGGCATCCGAATAATCGCCGTTGGTGATGCCATAATTTTTGCGAACGGCCCCGAGTGAGAAATCGAAATCGCTGAGGTTTTTGCGCAGTAAGGTGTTGGAAACATAAAACGGCACGCTGGTCGAAACCTGACGTCCGACCGCATCGGTGGTGACAACCGTCGCTTCACCGGCGCCATTAATATACGGCACGTTGGTCAGGGTAAACGGCCCTGAATTCAGGTTATTACTGCTGGCTTTGTAGCCATTGAGGAACAAATCCACCGTGGTTGGTACCGCCGCCGTACCGCTGTATTGCAGCAACGGATAAGTCACCAGATCCGGCCGGACACCAAAGTTACGGCTGATACGTAAACCGCCCATACGTGCTGAATTACTCCACGTCAGTGAATCGCTGACGAAATCCCCGGCCTGGTAGCTGATCAGGTTTTTCTCGTCTGTGAAACGCCAGAAGGTGTCGTAACGCAGATAGCCATCCTGTGTGGTCTGGCCGCCGTTGCTGCTGTCGATGTTATCAACGTTATAGCGGTAAGTGCCGGTATTGGTGACCAGCCCGAGGCCGCTGAATAAACGTTGCTCCATCCAGGTGGCGATAGTTTTCGCTCCGCCGGGGGAATCGGTGTAGTAGGAATCATAGTTAAACAGCAGGCCGGTGCTGCTTTGCGACGGCGTGTAGTTCATCAGGGGATCACCACTGATATTCTGGTTCGGCAGCCAGGCGTCCGGCACGCTGAGTATCAGCTGCTGGGTGGCCGAATCGTATTTCGCTTTCACGTCCGGCAGTTCACCGACATTAATCAACCCCTGCCGGCCGTTAATATGAATATTATTTTTCGCCAGCACACCCGCTTCCACGAAATACGCGTTATTGCGCCAGGTGACCGGTACGACCTGATTGTCGGTCTGGCCGTTGACCACAATCGACAGATAAAACAGGGCGTCTGTGACCACCGGTGCCGCACGCGGGGCATCGGGCAGTGAAGAATATTCCTGCGCCTGTGCGCTGAAGGTACTCAGGCATAACAGGCACAGGCTTCCCCGAAAATACAGTGGTCGCTGATGACCTTTCCGGAGAAGACGTCTGATTGGCATCCTTTGCAGCTCCTGCTGTTACTGGCCGCGCGCGATGACAATCGGTTGGGTGTTATCCGCTATCTGCGCATTGAGCTGCGCACCCGGCGTCACCCCCGCCGGCACCGGCCAGCGCATTTGCTGCCCCGGCAATACATAACCCATAAAACCGCCGACCAGGGTTTTCACCCCCTGTTTCTGATTGCCGGTGGCGGACCAGAACACGTTGCTCAGCCGCGCATGCACGATGCCGGTATTGCGCACCTGCAAATACGTTTTCCCGTTTTCGGATACCGTACGCCAGCTGAGGATCGGGCGCGTTGCCGTGGAAGGATCACGCTTCACGTCGCTACGATCATGGGTCCACAAACTGCCGCCATCCATAAATAGCGGAAGCAGATAACGCATCTGCAATTGCAGGCCGACCACCGCTTTGTCCTTCCCCTGCGAGGAATCATTCAGCGGGGAAGGGATCTCATCAATAATGATGCGGTACGCCTGCTCGGTATTGGCCGCAACCGGGGTATTGCGGATCAGCCGGATCAACTGACGCTGACCCGGCGGCACGGTAGCGAAAGGCGGGCTGGCGACTACGTTGCTTTGATCGGCGTATTTCTCGTTAAAATTCTCCTGCTTCCAGGCGAGTACGCGCACCTGCAAGGACACCGGTTCCGCGCCACGGTTTTCCAGCCACAGGGCGGATCCGTTCTGATCGGATTCAATAATCTGATAGACCGGCCAGACCAGCACCGAACTGGCAGCCTGTGCGGTCAGGCAAGACAGAAAAGCCCAGGTCAGTGCGGCGGTGGCGAACAGGCGTAAAAGCAATGTCTTCATATTTCTATATCCTGATAATTCAATAGGTTAATGTCACGGTGACCGTGTCGGTATACGTCCCGGCGGAAGGCAGGGGGCTCACAGCGTATAAGCGTGCATAAACCGGATAGGTTTGGGTGGTAGCCGGAAAGCTGGGGATGGACATCACCAGCGCGCCATCGCCCCATACCTGACTGCGGGCGGCGTCGCGAAAAAGCTGGTAGCCGAGCTGATCGGGATTACTGGTGTTTTGCATAAAGCGCCGGGTGGCGGTGCCCCCGTGGATACCGTAATCCATGGCAATACTGACGGAGGCACCCGGCGTACAGGTCACTACCACGGAACCGGCGCCCGTGCTGCTGACCGTATCGACGTTACTGGTGAGGGACGACATAGAACCGAAGTTGATGGTGCCGAGATTGGTGGTCGGGCTGGAAAGTGAGCTGCCAAATACGCAGCCATTGGTGAGAGTGGCTGAAACGGTAAATGTGCTGGTAGCTGTGGCGGCACGCGCTGAACTGCATAACATCAGCGACAATAAAACCAGCGACAATAAAACCAGCGGCAATAATACCCTCACCGGTAATAACGCGGTCGGAACCCGCTGGCGGCCAGGCATCATCACCTCTACCAGGATACGGTGACATTCACCGTATCCTGATAAACACCGGCAGCGGGCGTGGTTTGTGCCGGAACGCGGCCATAGACCGTGCTCCATTGATCCGCGCCGTTACCGGTGCCGCTGACGCCGGTGGTGTTGTCCCACACCGTGGTGCGGGCGGCCGTGGTATAAAGATTGTAAAGCAGGGTGGAAGCGCTGTTGGTGGTGTTCACCATTCGCCGCGCCGTGACCACGCCACTGCTGCCGCCATCCATGACAATTTTGTACGTCACCCCGCTCACGCATTTCACGCGGATCGATCCCGCCAGTTGTGCGCTGGTCGCATTCACCGCGCTGGTGAGCGATGCATAATTGCCAAAATTCAGCGTACCGAAACTGGTGCTGCCGGACGTCGTGGTTCCCGCTTCACAGGCGGGCAGCAACGTGGCACTGATGCCTATTGTTGCCGCCTGACTCAGTGAAATATACCCTTGCATTGACACCAGCAGTGCGGCTGGCAGTAGCAGCAGTACCTTGATGTCCATGATCTTTCCTTCCTTGAACCGAAAGCCAGTCAGAGGCGGAACCGACTCTGATGGAAAAACTCTTACCAGGAAAGAGTGGCAACAACGGTATCGTTATAGGTGCCCGCAGCCGGTGTGGTACTGGTCTGATCGGCAGGCAGCACACGACCGTAAATCGGAATATTTTGCGCCGTGGTGCCTGTCGTGAGCGTAATCGGCGTATTAATCGCGATTTCGGTAGTCCGTGCGGTATCGGAATAGAGGCGGTAAGGAATACTGTTACCGCTGGATGTCATGGTACGCAGCCCGCCGGTTGCCGCCAGTCCGCCGTTCAGTGACAGCGTCGGGGTCAGTCCGGTGCTACAGGTGATCGTGACTGCACCGGTGCCGTTGGCCCCGAATACCGTCCCGTTAATGACGCTGGTCAGATCGGCGTAGTTACCAAAGTTCAGTGTACCCCACTGGTTGGTCCCCCCCGTTGATGTGCCGTTACCGACCGTACAACCGGTGCTGATGGTCAGCTGAACGCCTACCTGTCCTGTTAAAGTACCGGCTGCCTGTGCGCCAGCGGCTAATGTCAGCGTTGCAGCGGCAAGAACGGCCAGCAATAATGATTTTTTTTCGCCCATGATGACTCCCAAAAACAGCTTACACCGTTGTGTATTCATGCAACGTCGTTGCATGTGGAAATCCTCTGGTGATGAATAATTAACGCTAAAAACTGCAAAAAAGCCGGTAAGAAACAGCGTGCAGGCCGGGTGTTATGTTTTCCCTTCACAACGGAGCGGAACCCTGACCTTATGTGCATGATGAAAAACGCCATCATGGTTAAATATAAGTTAATAAATTTACCTTAAGGTAATCTTTTCATTATTCAGGCCAATAAGGATAAAAACTCCATAAATTACAAATTATCGAATTTTTATCCTGTTTATTATTGATTTATGTTGATAATGATTGCCTTGTCTAAACCAAAAAACGCAGCTGTTTAACCTTTCTGGTTGTGGTGTTACCTGCTTGCTGCCCGTCATTGTTTAACAGCGCTACTGATGTTTTATGATGATGTGCTTCAGGAGGGGAAACCGCCGGCGCGTTTTCTGCTTTTTGAACAGGCTGACGCTCGGGGTTTCCCGCGTAGTGCCAGCAACACCACCAGCGCACAGAACAGCGTAATCGCCATCAGACACAACAGTAAGGGATGCAGTGAGGCGGCATAAAGCTGCTGTAGCTGCGGCGTACTGGCCTGCGGGATAAGCTGCTGTGTCACGGAAAGATTACCGGTCGCCAGACGTTGCGCCGCCTGGCTGATAGTTTCTGAGCTGATCGCATCACTGCTGAAATGCGCTGCCAGTGCGTTGCGGGTTAACGCCGACACAATAGCACTGACAATCGCCAGTGAGATGCCTTCTCCCGCCACGCGTGTGGTGCTGAAAATACCGGTTGCCATGCCCGCACGTTCCGTTGGCACGACGCTCACCGACAAGCCATCCATCAGCCCCCACGGCAAACCGGTACCGATGCCGATAACCACCATTGGCGCAATCATGCCTGTCAGATTCTGTGCCAGCACAGCCTGACTGAGCCAGCCCAAACCGGCGGCGGCAATCACTAACCCTGATGTGCATAATACCCCCGCAGAAATCCAGCGCGTCAGCCATGCCGCCAGCATCGGTACAATCAGCATCGGCAGTGAAAGCGCCATCATCATCAGCCCGGCGCGTTCTTCACTCAGACCCGTAACGCCGATAAATAGCATCGGCAAGACCACCAGCAGCACCACAAAACAAAAACCGGTCGCCAGCGGCAATGCCTGTACACCGATAAAACGGATGTAGCGGAAAAGCGATAAATCCAGCATCGGTTTTTTCACCCGTAATTCAATGACCACAAATACTGCGAGTAGCAGTGCCGCGCCACCCAGTTGAGAAAGTACTCGCGTGCTGTGCAGTCCGGATTGGGGAATATCCATCAGCGCCCAGGTCAGTAACGCCAGCATGGCGGTGAAGGAAAGGGTGCCCGGCCAGTCAATGCCGGATGCCTGCGGATTACGCGTTTCGCGCATTTTGGCTGCGCCGGTGATGAGAGAAAGAGCCGCAATGACTGTCGCGGAGAGAAACACCGAACGCCAGCCGAAATGCGCGATCAGCACGCCCGCAAGGAACGGGCCGAAAGCCAGCCCGACGCCAAAACTGCTGCCCATCAGGCTGAAGGCCCGGGTACGTGCTGCGCCATCGAATTCCTGCGCCAGTGCTGCACCCCCCCCTGCCAGCGCACCGGCAGCCGCAATACCCTGCGCGGCGCGCAGTAAATCAATCGCCAGCACACTGCTGCTGAAAGCCTGCAATAAGGATAAAAGTGCAAACAGCGAGACGCCGCTGACGAACACTTTTTTGCGCCCCAGTTCATCGGCCAGCGCCCCGGCGGCCATCAGAAAACAGCCGAAAGTAAGCATAAACGCATTGGTTATCCAGCTCAGCGCCTGCGCGCTGCCGCCGAGTTCACGGGCGATCGCGGGCGTTGCCACCGCGCCGCTGACAAAGTTGAGGGGTAAAATCACTGCCGCCAGACATACGGTAAACAGAACGCGCAGGCTGCCCGCCGGGGGGGTTGTTGAGGGATGCATGGGTTTCTCCAACGAATTAGGGTTAGCGATGATGATAAAATGTCGGTAATGTGACGGAAACAGGCCGTCAGTCCGATGATTGCGGACTAAAACGCTCGTATAAACGGGAGTCAATATGGAAAACCTCAACGGCCTGCTGGCGTTTGTCCGCGCGGCGCAAAGTCAGAGTTTCGCCGCAGCGGCAGAGCGGATGGGCATTTCGGCCTCGGCGGTCGGGAAAAGTGTGGCACGGCTTGAGGAAAAACTCAGCGTACGGCTGTTCAACCGCAGTACGCGGCGCATCAGCCTGACCGATGAAGGTCAGTTGTTTTTTGAGCGCTGTCAGAATATCGTCACGCAACTGGAAGACGCCGAGCAGGAACTGGTACGGATTTCCGCCGTGCCACGCGGTAAATTACGTATCACCGCGCCTGCTATTGGTTACCGCATGTTGTTGCCGCATTTGCCGGAATTTCGCCAGCGTTATCCCGACGTTGAGCTGGATCTGGATTTCAGTGACCGTATGGTGGACGTTATTGATGAAGGATTTGATATCGCCATCCGCAGCGGGGAACTGAACAGTTCGCAGATGATGTCGCGCCGTCTCGGGCCATTCCGTTTTGCCATTGTCGGTGCTCCGCAATATTTTGCCGCGCATCCTGCGCCGCTTACACCTGACGACCTTTATCAACATGCTTGCCTTCGCTACCGGTTTCCGGGCAACGGACAATGGCAGGAATGGGAAATGACCAGCCCGACGCCGCCGGAACTGCCGCTGGCGCTAAGCAGCAATAATCTGGAGTCGATACTGCAGGCGACGGTGCAGGGATTAGGGCTGGCGTATGTACCGGAATTTATCGTGCGGCCGTATCTGGCATCCGGTGAACTGATTTCGGTACTGCCCGCCTATCTGAAAGAAGGTGGGAAGTTTTCGGTAGTCTGGCCAAGCAGCCGCCATATGCTACCGAAAGTACGGGTTTTTATCGATTTCCTGACCGAAAAGCAGGTGCTGGGCTGATCAGTTTCTCTCTCATTGTTTATCCAGCCATTTGCCCATTTCGCCCAGGGCTTCATCAAGGTTTTCACGCCCGAAACCGATACGCAGGAAATCTTCAGATACGGCATTGAGTGCTGAGCCGTAGACCACCGAAGGAATGACCATCACTCCCGCCTGTTGCACCAGTTGCGTAGCAAAAGCTTCTGCGCCTTCCGCGCCGGTATAGCGCACAAACGTCAGCACCCCGGCTTTCGGCAATGATAACTGAAACAAGTGCGGATACCGCGCCAGAAACGCGGTCAGTGAGGCGAGGCGGCGGCGCGAACGTTCCATCACCCGTTCGAGGATCGGAATACGGGCATTGAGTGCTATCGTCGTGAGCACTTCGCCAGGCATGGAATTACAGATCGACAGATACTGCTTCATACGTTCCAGTTCCAGCATCCACGTTTTATCCTGACAGGCTACCCAGCCGATGCGCAGCCCCGGCAAACCGTACGCTTTTGAGGTCACGTTCAGCGAAATACCCCGTTCATAAATATCGGCGAGTTGCGGCAGGCGGTCAGCCGGATCAAACTCTGTCAGCCGGTACACTTCATCCGAAAAAATCCAGATCCCGCGTTCGCGGCACAGGTCGATCAGTTCATCAAGCTGCGCACGGCTTATCAGCGCGCCGGTCGGGTTATGCGGAAAGTTAATGACCAGCACTTTGGTATTAGGGCGCAATGCATCACGGATTTTGCCGGTATCCAGCGCCCAGTCATTATCTGCATCCAGCGCCACGCCGCTGACATCGCACAGCGATAACGGCACACTTTCCAGCGACTGATAATTCGGGGTAATCACCACGGCGTGATCGCCGGATTTGAGCAGCATCTGGAAACTGGCGTAAATCGCTTCGTCTGCACCGGCAAAACTGATGATGTCCTGCGCGGTAATTTTTTGATAGGTCGAGGCGATAGCATCAAGCAGTGCCGGTGTCCCGCGTAACGGCGGATAATCCAGCATCGTCTGCATGAACGGGGCGCGGTGTTCTTTCCCTGCCAGTTCAAAGAGCGTATCGAGGTCCATTGATTCAGGATAGGAAGAGGACAGCGGAAAACGCACCGCATGTTCGAGGCGCGAGAGGTAACTGATCAGACGAAAATCTTCAGGAAAAGACATGGCGTACCTGCTAATGAAAAATCAAAGCGTTCGTTAATGAAAAATCAAAACATCAGCGGCGCTGGCCTTGCGCAAAACGGCGCTCAAGGCGGCTTTGCAGCAGTTCTAACACAATCGACATAATCCAGTATATCGCGGCTGCGGTCGCCAGCATTTCCATATACCGGTAGGTGCTGCGCCCGTAAGATTGTGCCAGAAAGTTCAGTTCCCACAGCCCCATCAGCGAGACCAGCGAGGAATCTTTCAGCATCGAAATAAATATCGAACCGGCGGGCGGGATAATGATGCGCAGCGCCTGAGGAGCGGTGACGTGCACCGCAACCGTCCAGCGTGATACGCCGAGCGCCAGCGCGGCTTCCTGCTGACCGCGCGGGACCGAAAGTACGCCGCTGCGGATGGTTTCCGCCAGGTAGGCACCGTAGTTCATCGACAAAGCGATAATGCCTGAGCTGAGCGCGCCGAGCACAATGCCCGCCTGCGGCAGCGCCAGATAGATAATCAGCACCTGCACCAGCAGCGGCGTACCGCGAAACAGCGAGGCATAAAACGTCGCGCAACCAAACGCCAGCGCATTTTCAGACATCCGTCCGAGCGCGGTAACCAGCCCGATCAACAGACAGAAAAACATTGAGCAGGCAGTGATCATAATGGTCAGCGCTGCCCCCTGAATGAAGCCGTCCGGTGACAGGCGCAGGCCAAGCAGGAACGGCAGTTTCTGGCTAATCAGGCTCCAGTCGAGCCCCATTTTGCTGAACGTGCCGAGCAGCAGGCTGAGCAAAATCAGCCACGTCAGCCCGGTTTTAAATTTAAACGCGTGTGCGTGGTGCCAGCGTTCCGGCGTTTCCACTTTCGGCTGGCTGTCCGGGATTTGTGGCATTACGGTACCTCGTGGGTAATATCTTCACCCAGCCAGTGCTGAGAGATTTTAGCCAGTGTGCCATCGTCGCGCAGCGATTTGATGGTATCGGCCACTTTCTTATCCCATTCCGGATCGCCTTTGTCGGTGGCTACCCAGTTCGGTTCCGCATAAAGCTCGGTGACAATTTTAAACACCGGCGCGCGTTTGATACGGGCATTCGCGGTGGCTAAATCGGATACCACGCCGTCAAGACGCACACCGGGCCCGAGCGCCAGATTCTGGAACGCCACTTCTTCGTCGCTTGGGATCACCTGTACGTTATCGAACGGGAATGCGAGGGGTTTGCTGCCTGGGATCACCAGCGTTTTTTGCAGATACGTTTCGTAAGTCGAACCGATGCCGACGCCAATCTTTTTATTGCTCAGATCAGCCGCCGATTTGATGCGGTCATCTTTCTTATTGACCACTAAGACAGCCGGGGAGTTGTAATACGGTGTCGGGAAATCCAGCACCCTGGCACGTTCGGTGTTTGGCGTCATTGAGCAGATACAGGTATCCCAGCGACCCTGCCATTTTCCGCCGACAATGGTTTCCCAGCCCGGTGCAATGATCTCAAGTTTTACGCCCATCCGCTGCGCCACGGCTTTGGCCACATCAACGTCAAAACCGGCCAGCTGGTTATTATCATCAATAAAACCAAACGGCGGGTAATCGTTAACGATGGCATTACGCAACACACCGGTTTTGGTCACGCGATCCAGCGTCGCACCGGCAAATGAGGCAGCTGAAAACAGGGAGGCGGCAAGCAGAGTCACCACGACAAACGGAGTACGCATAAACAGAGTTTCCTTAAACGTAACCAAATTGAGAGATTATTGTGAAAACCTACACTAAGTTTTAGACGTATAGAAGTCTAAATTAAGCCTTTTCAGACTTACAGTGAACTCTGCGGAAAATCCCCCCAATCACAGTGCATTACTTCAATGCGGAGGTAACTCAGTAATCCCGCCCCGACGTGAGGTTAACTGTAGATGCTGCGGGCACTATCCGGTATGCAGATTTACGCGCAATTTCTTCCAATACCCGGCCGCAGGAGCGTGTTTAAATCGTGTCTCTCCATTGTGCTCAGGGGGCTGACACTAGGTTGACGACATTATTTGGGTCAGCCGCTGCGGCCTGTCAGGTATCCATGGCGGAAAGACCTGGTTTATCCGCAAATGACATAATTGAATACAACCCGTTAACTAAGAGAGTCCCGTAATGATGCCGTTTTCAAATGGATTTTTACTCAGCCTGTCGCTGTGTCTGGACATCGGAATGGCTAATATCGCCATGATGACGCTGGCGATGCAGCGGGGTTATTTTCATGGATTCTGGCTGGGCATCGGCACCTGCATCGGCGACTTAATTTACGCCGTACTGGCGCTGGCCGGGATGACGATGTTGCTGCAATACCAGAGCGTGCGCTGGATGTTATGGGTCGGCGGCTCGCTGATGCTGATGTGGTTTACCTACAAAATGATCCGCGCTGCACTGGCGCCTGCCGGGGACCTGGGCAGCGGTGACAGCACGCAGTCACGTTCTGTTATCCGTAATTTTGGCCGCGGCATTGTACTGGCGATGTCTTCACCGACCGCTATTTTATGGTTTGCCGCTGTCGGTGGTGCGCTGATTTCCCGCATGGGGCAGGGAAGCACGGCGAATGCTTCGTGGTTTCTGGGAGGGTTCTTTATTGCGGGTGTGTGCTGGACGATGGTGATTTGTTTCGTCGGCAGCCTGGGCGGAAAAATGCTCGGCACCAAAATGCTGAAATACTCCTATGTCGCTTCAGCAGTGATCTTCTCTTATTTCGCGCTGTATGTGGTCATCACCGGTTATCGGGAATTCATTTTGGTATAAGCGCCGGCGACGCATGAAGTGACAGTGAATAAAGGTGGGGGGGGATCCCCATCATTTTGCGGAATGTATTAATGAAATGGCTTTGATCATAAAAGCCCAACCGTATCGCCACATCCAGCGCATTATTATTTTTACGCAGCTGATTCCGGGCCTCAAGTAAACGCAACTGCATATGGTATTGCAGTGGTGGCATGCCAATGTGCTGGCGGAACAGGCGGACAAAGTGAAACTTACTCAGTCCGCTGATTTGCGCCAGCGTATCGAGATGGATTTTCCGGGTCAGATGGTCACGCATAAAATCCAGCGCCAGCATAACCGGCCGCAAAGATTGTTCCTGCTCTCTGGCGGGTTCTTCCAGCAACGCCCCCAGCAGCCATAACAAATTCTGTTCCTGATCGTCGTCGTTCAGTGTGCGCCGGTAATGGCACAGCGCGGAAAACAGCGCAGGATTGCTGAGCACGCCTTCGGTTAACACCGGCGCACAGTGATCAGAACGCAGATTGTGATCGACCGATACCTGACGCAGTAAAGATTGCGGAATATGTACGCTGAGGAATTCGACTTTGTCGTTGCCAAACAGCGAAGACTGGACGGTGGCCGGATTATAAATCGTAATATCGCCGCCGCGCACCAGTTCGGTTTTCCCGTGCAACCTGATTTCTTCCGTACCGGTCAGATTGGCACTGATGACATATTCATCATGCGTATGGCGGGGGAATGATGAATTGCTCGCTGTCAGATGCGAGTACTCAATGTCGTTAGCCATCGTCCATTCAGAAAT
The DNA here is from genome assembly GCF_004195095.1 of Rahnella sp. CFA14(1/10). Classification (NCBI taxonomy): domain Bacteria; kingdom Pseudomonadati; phylum Pseudomonadota; class Gammaproteobacteria; order Enterobacterales; family Yersiniaceae; genus Rahnella; species Rahnella sp. CFA14(1/10). The sequence continues at coordinate 280,611 of NZ_SEWS01000005.1, forward strand.
AGAAAGAGACACGTTACACTCCGAAAATCTTTGCTGTGCTGAAAAAGGGGCAGCATCGGTTTTTCTTATAACGAACTTATAACACAAGTTGTTAACCACAAAAGCGGGGAAAATTCATCTTTTGCCGGCAAGGTAAACCGGACAGCAGGCATGCACGGAATGTAATCCAAATGTTAATTAAGAGCCGCAGTCGTTATTTTTCCGGACATGCTACCGATATTTTATAACGGCAATAACGGGGAGTTGTTTTTTGTTTTACAGAATAAAAACAATTAACAAAATCACTGTCAGACGACTTTTGGCAATACGTGCTCGTTTTGGCTGACGGTTTTATTTATTGGCGGTGTTTATTCTTATGCGGCTTGTAAATTCAATACTTAATAAGGCAAAATATGCGCCCCGCAAAACGGGGATGATCCGTTACTGGCTCATTGATACACGCATTCTTCATACCAGAAAACATTCAAATACCAGAGGCCGGGCTAAGTACCGGATAGATATTTACTTTCAGATACCGACAGTCTTGTCGCAAGGAAACATCAATGGTGCAGCACTCTCAATATGCCGCGTTCTCCGTCATGGGAAATCAACATCATGTCGGATAATGCCGTGACAGGTACCACTTCCCGCGTGGAATTACGTAAAACGCTTACGCTGATTCCGGTTGTTATGATAGGCCTGGCCTATATGCAGCCCATGACATTGTTCGATACGTTCGGTATTGTCTCCGGCCTGACGGACGGCCATGTGCCAACGGCGTATGCTTTTGCGCTGATCGCTGTGCTGTTCACCGCGCTCAGTTACGGCAAGCTGGTGCGCCGCTATCCTTCCGCCGGTTCTGCGTATACTTACGCGCAAAAAGCCATCCATCCGGTGGTCGGTTTTATGGTCGGCTGGTCGTCGCTGCTCGATTACTTATTCGCACCAATGATCAATATCCTGCTGGCGAAAATCTATTTTGAAGCGCTGGTCCCGTCAGTGCCGTCGTGGATATTTGTCGTTGTGCTGGTCGGTTTTATGACGCTGTCGAATTTACGCAGCATTAAAACGGTCGCCAATATTAATACGCTGGTGGTTGTCTTGCAGATAGTGCTGATCACGGTGATCACCGGCATGGTGATTTATGGCGTGGGTCACGGCACCGGCTATGGCACGCTGGCCAGTACCCAACCCTTCTGGGGCGAAAATGCGCATACCGTGCCGATGATTACCGGTGCCACCATTTTGTGTTTCTCCTTCACCGGTTTTGATGGCATCAGTAACTTATCGGAAGAAACTAAAGATGCCGAGCGCGTGATCCCGCGGGCGATATTCCTGACGGCATTAATCGGCGGCGTAATCTTTATTGCGGCGACCTATTTTCTGCAACTCTATTTCCCGGATATCTCCAGCTTCAAAGATCCGGACGCTTCACAGCCGGAAATCATGTTGCAGGTGGCGGGCAGGGCGTTCCAGTTTGGTGCGCTGATTTTCTCCAGCATCACCGTGCTGGCCTCCGGTATGGCGGCACACGCGGGCGTTTCGCGCCTGATGTATGTAATGGGCCGCGACGGCGTGTTTCCGAAACGATTTTTCGGCTATATCCATCCGACATGGCGCACCCCGTCTTTCAACGTGTTGCTGGTTGGTGCCATTGCTTTGATGGCGATTAATTTCGATCTGGTCACGGCGACAGCGCTGATTAACTTCGGTGCGCTGGTGGCTTTTACCTTCGTCAACCTGTCGGTCATTTCGCAGTTCTGGATCCGCGAGAAGCGCAACAAAAGCGTTATGGATCATATCCAGTATCTGCTTCTGCCGTTGTGTGGTGCGCTGACTGTCGGCGCCTTGTGGGTGAATCTTGAAGAAGGATCGATGGTGCTGGGGCTTATCTGGGGGGCAATCGGCTTTATCTATCTGGCCTGTATGACCAAAAGTTTCCGCAATCCGGTACCGCAATACGAAGACGTGGCGTAACTCATCACCGATGTGAAAAATGGCTTCTGCGGAAGCCATTTTTGTTTCTGCTACGCCATACCGAGCCCGCGCATCAGCGCCGTGACGGCGGCTGCCGCGACAATAATCACCATCAGCGGCGCTTTTCTCCAGGCTAAAAACAGCGCCACACCGACGCCAATAATCCGCGCGTATCCGGCAAAATGCTGGCCTTCAAACAGGGCTGACGTGGCCGCGACCGCCAGCAGTAAGGTGGTCGCCGCATCCGATAACATTGTCTGCGTGGCGGGGGACAAATTAAGGCGCGAACCCAGCCGGTAACCGGCCACGCGCATCAGAAATGTTCCGGCGGCGAGCACCGCAATTCCCGCCACCATCAGGCTGTGTGAGGTCATTTTCGGTTCCTCCACGCCAGCAATCCGAGCAATGAAAACAGCACCGGCATACCGGCCGGAACAAAAGGCACCGCAGCTACCGCAATGATGGCACCGCCAGTGGCAGGAGTACGCGTTCTCCGGCTGCGCAGCGACGGGAAAATCAACCCCAGTAAAATGGCCGGGAATACGGCATCAAGGCCGATGGCTTTGATATCCGGAATAAACTGCCCAATATAAGCCCCGGCTATCACGCTGACCGGCCAGAACAAGGCGATGCCTGCGCCGCATAACCAGTAAGCCGTTTTACGCTTTTCAGGGGTAGATTGTGAGATGCCAAATACCACACTTTCATCGTTCATGATGTGACAACCCAGCCAGCTCATGGCTTTGCTGCCCACCAGATCTTTCACCGCAATCCCGAACGGTAAATGGCGTGCATTGACCAGTAATCCGGCCGCCGCTGCCGCAAACGGGCTGCCACCCCCGCCGACAATGGCGATAAACAGAAACTCTGATGCCCCCGCCAGCACCAGCAGTGAAAGCATCAGCGGTACCCACAGCGGGAAACCGCCTGCGACCGCCAGCGACCCATAAGAAATCCCCACCAGGCCATCGGCCAGGCACACCAGAAAGATGGCTTTAATCACATCATTTCCCAGCGGTGAAAAGAAACGCGTACGCATAATTCAATCCCATAACGAACAAGTCTCTATTATAATGAACGCATCTGCATCGTTCTTCAAGTCGAACGATCGTTCGTTATACTGATCAGGGTAAGTTTATGCCACAACCTATTAGCGTTATTTCGAAGGGACTGGTTCGCGAGCGCCAGCGGGCCGGGCTGTCACTGGCGGAAGTTGCCCGCCGTGCGGGTATCGCCAAATCGACACTTTCCCAGCTTGAAGCGGGCAACGGTAATCCGAGCCTGGAAACGTTGTGGGCGCTGTGTGTGGCGCTGAATATTCCTTTTGCGCGCCTGATGGAGCCGGAAGTGAATAAAATGCAGGTGATCCGTCGGGGTGAAGGTCCGGCGGTGGTGGCCGAACTGGCGGATTATAAAGCAGTATTACTCGCGACCTGTCCGCCCGCTGCGCGCCGGGATATTTATCTGCTGACCACCCAGCCGGGAGCCGACCGTATTTCCAGCCCGCATCCGCAGGGTTCGGTGGAACACATTATTATCACCCAGGGGCGCGCCCTGGTCGGGCTGGTGGATTCACCGGTAGAACTGAATGCCGGAGATTACATTTCCTATCCTGCCGACGTTGAACATATCTTTCGCGCGCTGGAGCCTGACACCATGGCGGTGCTGGTATCAGAGCAGAGTTGAGGTTTTGTGTTCATGATGGCGTTGTGATCCCGGAAAGGTTATGCGACAGACAGGCGCAATGAAGAGTCTGGTTGCTGAGTGATGAATGTCCTGCAATTTACAGGGAAATTATTTATCGCGAAGGGATTACATGGCTGACATAGCTGATATTGCAACGCGCATTGCCGGGGTTATTCTTTCCCCTGATGCTGTATATGGCCTTATAAAAGATGGCCACAAATTCATAAAAATTATGGTTCGCATGAGAAATAAACTCAATGCAGCATAATAATTGTGTTATCCGCTTTATCCGGTCATTGCGCTGCATTGCTACTAAGATCATCCCCTTCATTATTTTTCACATTTTCGAAGCACTTATTGGCCCGCTGAGCGTTATTGGCTCAATACTCTGCATTATGTTTTTTGAGCCCTGGCCGATGAAGTATGTCTGCATGGGTGTATGGCCGGTGTTCCTCTATTTACTGTCTAAAGCAACAGATAAGCTTACCGGCAGAGATAAGCAGAATAATTAACGCGCTTCTTCGTCACATTGTTTTTTAGCAGCGGTCCGGGTAAAGAAGGTGCGTTAATAATTTTTGCGAGACGTCCTGGAAAACCAGCCGGTGTTTCTTGTCGTGGTTTCGTCACCGTTGTATCTTCTCCCCGCACCTGAAAATCAGGTGCCGGGATTGACCTCCTGCCTGACTTTACTGGTGACACATGACGCGTTAGCGTTTATTGTGTCGCGCGTTTTGCTACACCTTTCAATGGTGGGCTGAGCGAGGGCATCGAAAGATGCGCCGGTGTCCAGTAAGGCCGGTAAGGTCAACCTTGTTCAGCTCACCACCAATGAGATTGACCTCTCGGGTAGTGAGTAAAATTTACTTACCGGAGGCTGCCACGATGGCTACGACCCCAACCCAAGTTCATTCTTTAAAAGCCTTTCCTTTTAATGCCGCCACTGATTTCACTGTGCTGGCTGCGCATTGCGAACAATATGCTGAAGCGCTGTTAGAAAGCGACAATCCGCGGCAACGTCGCAATATTTCTGATGCTCTGGCCACGGCATTGAACAGACTGCAATCCGGCTTGCTCAATCCTGTTCCACCTCATCTGATTAACAGCCTGACGGTAGATGCCCTTCCTGCCTCCGCACCCCGTTTTGAGCCTGATTCTGAACAGCTGGCCGAATACTGTCTCACCCTGACGCAGATATTGATAAACCGTGAGGTCACCGATCAGTCCGAAAAATCCCTGACCGGGCTTCTTTATGATCTGGTCAGTTACTTCGCTGCGGATTTACAGGCACCCCGGTACCTGAGAACGGCGCAGGGTCCGGAGGAACTGGCATGAAAAATCAAGACTGGCACCAGGCCGACATTATTGCTTCGCTTAGAAAACGAAAGACAACGCTTGCCGCCGTTTCGCGTGCCGCCGGACTTGCCTCATCAACGCTGACGAATGCCCTGACGCGTCCGTGGCCGAAAGGGGAAAAGCTGATCGCAGAGGCAATGGGTATTCCGCCAGAAAAAATCTGGCCGAGCCGGTATTTTGATGCAGCCGGTCGTCCGGTAGAAAGGAAAATTCGACAAGTAAAAGGAGAAATGCCGGATGGTTAATCCCGATATCAAAAACGTCATTGGCTTCTTCGGCACGCTATTATCCGTCAGTCGCATTTGCCGTCGGTGCGGGAAATGTGACCCGAAAAATTTTAGCGGTATGGTTGGAAAGGTGTAAACAAGCCGTCCTTTTATCGATCCTTTGTATGCCCAAAAACATCAACCAGCCGGAAGGCTGGTTTTTTATTGGTCATTCGCATCCTTTAATTGCCTGTAAATTCATCATGTTGAAAAGCTTGATTTTTTAATATTTATCCGAGTTATCTGATAGTCACTGGCATTCAAATGTTATGCACCTCAGGCTCCTGCCCGATATTTAGGCCAAAAAAACCATTTATATAAGAATACTCCAAATTTATTTTTACCGTAAAAACATAAAAAAAGTGATTATTTGCCTGAAAATAAAGAGGTAATATGATTAATCCTATGTATTAGGAATTATCTTGGATAAATTGCAGTTTGCCGGGCTGATTAATCGCTATGCACAACTGTGTATAAAAGAGCAATAGGTTAGTTCTTCTGAGTGGTTTTTCAGATAATGACTCAAAAATGAAATATAGATGTTTGGTTTTCGTAAAAAGGTAAATCTGAAATCACACTTAAAAAAGTGAAAAATCCTGTTTTAAATCAAAAATGCAGATAGTTAGGTGAAATAACGGAGTTGTTTAATCGAGAGAGATTCTGTCTGAGAATGTTCTTAGATCTGCGAAGTCATTAACACCAAAAGCGTCGTATACGTCACATTTTGGTTTCTGATTAGGAATAAGCATAAGAATCCGCCTAGAAAACAGGCATGCATTTAACGATAAGAAAGTGTAAATCGATCGGTCAAACCTATTGTTAGGTCTTATTATGAGCGAGAAAAACGATTTGAAGAGTTTCGGCTGCGTATTACTCTACGTACAGATACTGAAAAGTTTTAAATATGTTTTAGAGCGGATCTAAACATTCTTTTTTCTTATCTCTTTCTGAGAGTGCTTTATTCTTCCCCGGATTGACGAGGCAGAATTTGAGCGTTTTTAAAACCACATAATTAGGCGGCCCAATGCCTCGGGTAATAATCTGGAGTGAGTGCCAATTTACCAAGTTGGCGTTAAAAGAAATAATCTCCAAGAAGCTGCCTTACGTTGACCATGTCATCTCTTTTGACCAGAGCAATGGGATGAACTTGTTGGCGAGAGATTACTTAATCATCGATCCGTCAGGCGGTGGCTTCCACAGGTGTTATGAGTTTTTAAGAGAAAATCTGAATATATTGGACCCGGAGAGAATTCTGGTTGTGTCTTCAGCCGTGGATATGTTAATGCTCGAACTTTTACTGAAAAAGGAGTTTAAATTCCTCAAGAAGAAGAGTGAATTGTCAGACGTGGAGACATCGGTCGAGCAATTCATCCGGCTTCAGGGCAGTGCGATTAACAAGCAAGAATTCAATTATAATATTACCAAGATGGAAGAAAAAGTTTTGGTGATGATGATGTCTGGTCTGTCTGTCACCAGCATTTCAAATATTCTAAAGCTCAGTGTTAAAACGATAAGTGTGCATAAATGCAACTCACTAAGAAAAATAGGTGTTGATGCCAGCAGCAGTTCAGCTTTGTTCTTTTTGCACAAACATGCAGTGGGAAACAGAATTGTCCGATAAGAAGAAAACATTTTAAGCCAGCCTTGCACAGTGCAGGTAAGCGCGCCAGACGTTGCTATTTTTCAGGGGTAAGAAATGCGATCACTCAAAAGAAGCCATCCCGGCTTCATGTATGAACCCATCGTGTCCGTCTCGGGAGTGATGCTTGGTTTTGAGCTGGTTAAGAAAAGGAATGCAAGGGAAAGCAACGAAAATTCAGTGCATTACGATTTGCCTCTCTCTGCAGAAGAGAAGGTGAAGAGCTTCTTTGAGCAGGTCACAACAGCCTGTGTCAATGAAAGTATCTTTATCGCCAACGGCTTTTTATTGTCGATCAATATTGACTATGAGATTGCGGTGCATATTGCCAACAATCAGGCGATACAAAAGGTTTTACAGCAGCACAAATATATAAGACTTGAGGTGAGTGAGGATTTTCACGAATTCAGTGCCGGACAGGAACGCCCTGTACTTCAGTCTTTAGCGGCATGCTGTCCTCTATGGCTGGATAATTTTGGCGCCGGTGACACCAGCCTTACGCTTGTGATGAGCGAAAAGTTTGAATATATAAAAATCAGTAAGGTCTTTTTTTGGCAACACCAGGGAACTCAGTCTCTAAGAAAAGTGATCCGCCATCTCCGCCCGTATTGCGGGGGCGTTATTATCAATGGTGTCGAGAATTCGCAGCATATTGAGTACTTAAGCGGCAGTGATATTCTTGCTATGCAAGGTACATTATGGTTGCCATATAGTCAGGATGAATTAGTACAGTCATTTTTTTGAAAAGATTAACTGTTTATAATAACCCCATAATAAGCACGAATAGCTAATTTATGCGGTTATTTTAAAGTTGCGGGGACTTATCGCCTGAAATATTTTGGCGAGGGTAACTTGTGCAAATTACTACCGGAATTATCGTTTGGCAAATTGGTGGCCGTAAACCAGGGGCGGTAGCATAGCTAAAATATATACCGGTGTTAAATTGTACAATAATTATTTTCTATTGATATACTCAAAGAGCCCATTGCTTATTGGGTGAACAATTCGTCTGTCAATTGAAGAGGAGTAATTATGAGAAAAGCCATGCTTTCTGCTATTGCCCTGATGCTGCTGCCGCTATATTCGCAGACAACATCTGCTGCTGAACTCAGCAAAGGGGAAACAGTGGCGGCAGTGGTCGGTACCGGTGGCGCAATATTAGCCGCAGGCCTGATTGCTGTAGGTAACGATGATAGTAACGGTAACAGCAACACCAATACCTCAACTACCACCACAACCTCACGCTAATAAGTCACTTAATTATAACCACACATCCGTGTGGTTATTTTCCCACATGATAATAAAGATATAGGGAATCACTTGTGCGCTATTCCTTATTGCTCCTCTGCCTCTTATTACAAGCATGTACCCCTTCGCAAAACAGTCTGGTTGATACTTTTAAGGTTACCGTGAAGGGGCCGCAGGATGTCGTGGTGCCACCCGAAAGAATTGCCGCTATTCCTTACGGCAGCATTTATTTAAAACTGCCTACGTCAGCGCAAATCTTTGTGGTTGGTTATCTCCAGGATGGCTTTGAAAAATGGAGTACCGGCGATCAGGTTGTCTTTATTACCAGGAATGGTCGCCTGGTACGGTCAACCGGTTATTCGCAAGGCGATCTGCTGGAAGTCACCAATCTGCCCCAGGACCCGTTGCTGCATGCAGCGAGTTTGCATGAGGGGGCGAACTGGACACGCCTGATGCGCTGGACGGAGAACCGGCAACCCTTGTCATCGGTTGTCACATCCCGTTTCAGCCGTCAGGACGACGAAACCCTGACCCTTCCCGGAAGAGTCGTCGCCTGCCAGGTGTGGCGCGAGGATGTCACGCTTCAGGCCACGGGTGACCGCTGGCAAAACACGTTCTGGGTGGATCCGCAGAGCGGATTAGTGCTCAAGAGCAATCAGAGGCTGGGAGCAGATATGCCGGTGAGTATGACATTGCTCAAACCAGCCAATGCGGGGATCCCACCAGCATGAAAATAAAAACACTGTTATTCCTTTTCAGCGCCTTGCCGGGGATGGCATTTTCCGCAGGCAACGTGACCGTATATACCCGCGCTTCTCAGGGGCAGCCGGTGCAGACACTCAGCCATATTAAAGATATGCGTCAGATGATGGCGGAGTCGGATCTGATCCGTCATTCCTGGGCACCCGGTACGGTGATTGCTGTGCCTGCCGCAACGTCTGAGGCGCAGCAACAGTATCTGAACATGCAAAACCAGCTGAAAGCCTGGAGTATCACCGAGAGTGGCGATACGCAGCAGACCATTAACCGCGTTATTCAGCAATTGCAGGGGCTGCGGGTTACCGGCCGTCAGTTTACGCCGATGGATGCGGATCTGATCCTGAACAACAATGACGCGAACCGGCAGTTGCAGGGAGATTATCGCGTTTATACCGCAACGCGTCCCGACAGCATCTGGCTGCTTGGGGCGGTGAGCGGGGCGGGGAAACAGCCGTGGGTTGCGGGACGCACGGTGCGTGAATATCTCGGGGAGCATCAGTTTCTTGCCGGTGCCAATCTGAATGAAGCCGTGGTGATTGATCCCAACGGAACCGTCCGGGTTGCACCGGTCGCTTACTGGAACTATCGCCACGTTGAAGCCCAGCCGGGCAGTATCATTTGGGTCGGTTTTTCTGACTGGACGCTGCCGCGTCAGTATAAAAACCTTAATCAGAACATCGTCTCTGTTTTGGCGCACCGGATCCCTGACTGATGAAACCAAAATATCTTCTCAGCCTGCTCGCTTTGTCCGTGGTGTGTGCTAATACAGCCCGGGCGCAAACTTATAATGAACCTCTTGGTCCTTCGCAATCGGATTTTGGCGGCGCGGGGCTTTTACAAACACCAACGGCGCGGATCCCCAAAGAAGGGGAGTTCAGCGCCAACTACCGTGATAATGACGCGTACCGCTTTTACTCGCTCTCGATGGCGCTGTTTCCCTGGCTGGAAACCACGTTGCGTTATACCGACGTGCGTAACCGGCTTTACAGCAATGATCCGAATTTCAGCGGCGATCAGACTTACAAAGACAAGTCTTTCGATGTGAAATTAAGGCTGTGGGAAGAGGGCTACTACCTGCCACAGGTTGCGTTCGGCAAGCGCGATATCGGCGGCACCGGTTTGTTCGACAGCGAATATCTGGCTGCCAGTAAAGCGGCCGGCCCGTTAGATTTCACGCTGGGGATTGGCTGGGGGTATATCGGTAACAGCGGTAATATCACTAACCCTTTCTGCAAAGCCAGCGATAAATATTGTACCCGTGCTCAAAGCCATTCCACCGGCGATATCTCCCTCAATGATATGTTCCGCGGACCAGCGGGAATATTCGGTGGCGTGGAGTATCAGACTCCCTGGCAGCCGTTGCGCCTGAAAGTGGAATACGATGGCAATAATTACCGCGATGATTTCGCCGGAGCATTAAAACAGAGCAGTAAGATTAATGTCGGTGCCGTTTATCGCCTGGCCAGCTGGATGGATGTCAATGCCAGCTACGAGCGCGGCAATACCTTTATGTTCGGCTTTACCCTGCGCAGTAACATGAACGAGTGGGTACCGCATCAGATTGACGATCCGGTGCCTGACTATCAGCCGCAGCAGCAAAGCGCGGGAATGGTCAATTACAGCGTCGCCACCGGTCAGCTGGCGCAGCTCAAAAGTAACGCCGGGTTTAGCGAACCGCGTATCGACATTCGTGACGATACCCTGAACGTCACGGGGCAGCAGGATAAATATCGCAATACGTCAAAAGGCGTAGACCGTGCCAATCTCATCATGCTGAATAATCTGCCAGCCAATGTCGATACACTGGATGTAACCCAAAACCGCTTTGGTATGCCGATGGTCACCACCCGTACCCGCGTGGCGAGTCTGCGTCAGCAGCAAGAGGGTTATCCGCTGGGCCAGGAGCAATCCCTGAATCAGCAACGGATTGAACCTGTCACTGACGTCGGTCAGGGATTCTTTATCGGCAAAGACCGGTTTAATTACAGCCTGTCGCCGGTATTAAGACAATCCGTCGGCGGCCCTGAAAACTTTTACATGTATCAGGTCGGGGTACTGGCCGATGCCAACTACTGGCTGACAGATCATCTGCTGGTTGATGGTGGTGTGTTCGGCAACATCGCCAATAACTATGATCAGTTCCGCTATGATGGCGTCAGTAATGACTCTTCTCTGCCACGCGTGCGAACGCGTATCCGTGAATACGTCAGCAACGATGTCTATGTGAATAACCTGCAAGCCAACTACTTCCGGTATCTGGGCAACGGCTTCTACGGACAACTTTATGGCGGCTATCTGGAGATGATGTACGGCGGCGTCGGGGGCGAAGTGCTCTACCGGCCGCTCGACTCCGACTGGGCGCTGGGCATTGATGCCAACTACGTTAAACAGCGTGACTGGGACGACATGATGCGTTTCACCGATTACAAAACTGCCACCGGCAACCTGACAGCTTACTGGCGGCCAGCGTTTATGGATGATGTGCTGGTGAAAATGAGCGTCGGGCAATATCTGGCTAAAGACAAAGGCGGCACGTTGGATCTCTCCAAACGCTTTGACAGTGGTGTCACCGTGGGCGCCTATGCGACGCTGACGAATGTCTCGAAACAGGAATACGGGGAAGGCTCCTTTACTAAGGGGTTCTACATCTCTGTTCCGCTGGACTTGCTGACGGTCAAACCAACACGCAGTACGCCAACGGTTAGCTGGACACCGCTGACGCGTGATGGTGGCCAGATGCTGGGCAGGCAGTACGGCTTATACGGTATTACTTCAGACAGAGATATTCCGCAGTTGCCTTAAAGAAAGGTTGTGCCTGACTGGAATAGTCAGGCATCTACAAATGACTTATTTATTTTTTTTCTGATATTACTGCATGTCAGGAGACAGTTAATGAAGTCCATTATTATAAGCCTATTAACCTGATGTACTCAGGTAATAATTTTTTTTCGTTACTTGTTGTGAGGGAAATATGACATTTCTCACCAGAAATTTTTACTCAAGCCTGTTCCTTGCTCTTTCGGATTTTTTCAGTTTTGTTCTGTCGATTTATGTCGCTAAAATATTGTTGAGATTCATGCTCAAAGAGTTTGATGACTATATTCCCGCTGAACATGTCACCGCCCTTGTTTTATTACACTGGACGCTGGCATTTTGCTGTGTTGGCTGGTTCTCCATACGCTTGCGGCATTATTACTATCGCAAAACCTTCTGGTTTGAGCTGAAAGAAATCTTACGTACATTGGTGATTTTTGCCGTCATTGAAATTGCCGTGATGGCTTTCGCCGAGTGGAATTTCTCACGTTATATGTGGATCCTCACCTGGTTGCTGGTGCTGATACTTGTCCCTTGTGCCCGCATGCTGACTAAACACATATTAACGGTTCTGGGGATCTGGCGACGGGATGCGATTATTATCGGCACCGGTAAAAATGCTCATGAGGCCTTCAAAGCGATTCAAAGCGAGAAGAACCTCGGGTTAAATGTCACCGGATTTATATCCAGTGAACCAACAGATAAACCGGGCGACAGTATTAATGGTATCCCGATCATATTCTGCGATGACCTGTGGTTATTAACCCCTTGCGACAAAAAAACGCAGTTTATTGTCGCCGTGGAATCGCATCAGGGTGATATCCGCAATTACTGGCTACGGATGTTTATGATCCACGGCTACCGGTATGTCTCTGTGATCCCGACCCTGCGCGGTATGCCGCTCGACAGCACGGATATGTCGTTTATTTTCAGCCATGAGGTGATGATATTACGTGTTCATCAGAACCTGGCCAAATGGTCATCACGTTTCCTGAAGCGCGCCTTCGATATTGCGGCTTCACTGGGCATTATTGCCATACTCTCTCCGCTGTTGCTGTATATCAGCTACAAAGTCAGGAAAGATGGCGGCCCGGCGATTTATGGTCATGAACGCATTGGTAAAGGCGGACGTCCTTTTAAATGCCTTAAATTCCGCTCAATGGTCATTAATTCCAAAGAAGTGCTTGAAGAATTGCTGGCAAATAACCCGGAAGCGCGTGCCGAGTGGGATGAGACTTTTAAACTGAAAAACGATCCACGTATTACGCGCATCGGACATTTATTGCGTAAAACCAGTATGGATGAGTTGCCGCAGTTATTTAATGTACTAAAAGGAGAAATGAGCCTTGTCGGGCCGAGACCTATTATTAACGCTGAACTGGAGCGATACAGTGATGAGGTAGATTATTACTTACTGAGTAAGCCGGGAATGACCGGATTATGGCAGGTGAGTGGTCGCAGTGATGTGGATTACGAGACCCGCGTCTATCTGGACGCCTGGTATGTAAAAAACTGGTCGATGTGGAATGACATTGCCATTTTATTTAAAACAGTAAGTGTTGTGCTTAGAAAAGACGGTGCTTATTAACAGTTATTTAAATAATGCATCACCCTCATGTATTGGCTGCTAATCATTAGCGTCATGGCCAACATCAATTTCTGTTGAACCACATGATATGGATTTTATGAAAAAAAATACCTTTAAGATTTCTGCATTATTCGGGGCTTTGTTACTGAGCGGATGTACGGTTATTCCAGGGCAATCGTTAAGTACCATGGACAAAGACGTTGTTCAACCTACTGATAGCAATTATGACATTGATAAATTAGTTAACGTTTACCCGATGACACCCGGCCTGATTGATCAGCTGCGCCCTGACACGGTTCAGGCGCGGCCAAATCCTGAGCTGGATATGCAACTGCAAAACTACCAATACCGTATCGGTGTCGGTGATGTCCTGATGGTTACCGTGTGGGATCACCCGGAACTGACCACCCCTGCGGGCCAATACCGCAGTGCCAGCGATACGGGTAACTGGGTCAATGCTGATGGGACAATTTTCTATCCTTACATCGGAAAACTGAAGGTCTCCGGAAAAACTGTAGCGGAAGTACGTCAGGACATCAGCAGCCGTCTGGCGACGTATATTGAAAGTCCGCAGGTTGATGTGAGTATTGCGGCCTTCCGTTCTCAGAAAATTTATACCACTGGCGAAGTCGTCAAGTCCGGACAACAGCCCATTACCAATATTCCGCTTACCGTGATTGATGCTATTAACGCCGCTGGGGGCTTAGCGCCAGATGCGGACTGGCGTAACGTCGTGCTCAACCATAACGGCCAGGATACTCAGATTTCACTTCAGGCCCTGATGCAGAAAGGGGACCTCACACAAAACCGCTTGCTTTATCCCGGCGATATTCTGTTCGTGCCACGAAATGACGACCTGAAAGTATTTGTGATGGGCGAAGTCACCAAGCAGAGCACGCTGAAAATGGATCGTAGCGGGATGACGCTCGCCGAGGCATTAGGCAATTCAGAAGGGATTAGCCAAAGTATGTCTGATGCTTCCGGGATATTTGTTATCCGGCCACTGAAGGGAAACCAGAAAGGTAAGATAGCTAATATCTATCAGCTGAATGCCAAAGATGCCTCTTCTATGGTGATGAGTACGGAATTCCAGCTTCAGCCTTACGATATCGTTTATGTCACCACCGCACCGATAGTTCGCTGGAATCGTATCATTTCGCAGATTGTCCCGACCATTTCGGGAGTGCATGACATGATTGAAAGCACTCGTTACATCAAGCAGTGGAACTAACTATGTTCTCTTCAGTTCTTGTTGTGTGCACCGGCAATATATGTCGTTCGCCAATGGCCGAACGGATCATGAAGCAATATCTTCCCGAAAAGAAGATCCGTTCTGCTGGTCTTATGGCAATGGTCAATCATCCGGCTGATGATACTGCTGTGATTGTCTCTGGGCTTCACGGGGTATCGTTAGAAGGACATAGAGGCGTGCAGTTTCGGTCTTCAATGGCAGGAGAGTTTGATCTTATTTTAGTCATGGAAAACAGCCATCTGGAACAGATAAGCAAAATCGCACCCCAGGCCAGAGGAAAAATTATGCTTCTGGGGCACTGGTTAGATCACCGTGAAATTCCGGATCCTTACCGTAAAAGCCAGGAAGCTTTTGAATCCGTATTTCAGCTTATCGATCAGGCCTGTCAACGTTGGGCACAGAAGCTCACCGGCTAATCTCTCAGGAAATTATCGCATGTCATCAGCTATTTCAAAAAAAACTGCAACACCAGACTCCGACGAAATCGATTTGGGGCGTCTTTATGGCGAATTTCTCGATCACCGTAAATTGATTATCATTCTGACGGTCGTTTTTACTCTGCTGGCCATAACGTATGCCTTATTTGCTACGCCTGTTTACCAGGCAACAGCAATGATACAAATCGAGCAGAAACAGGGGAACGCGATCCTCGACAGTATTAGCCAGATGTTGCCAGATTCACAGCCTGTCTCTGAGCCTGAGATTGCGTTATTACAGTCTAGGATGATTCTTGGCAAGACTGTTGACGATCTTAACTTGCAAGCTGTTATTACTCAGAATTATTTTCCGGTATTTGGGCGTGGTTGGGCCAGGATGACCGGTGATATTCCGGGTAAGCTTAGCATCAGCCGTCTATATATTCCTAAAACCAGCAATGATGTTCCGAGTATCACTCTCACTGTCATTGATAAAAATCGATTTCATGTTGAAGGTGATAATTTCAATCTTGACGGAGAAGTGGGTAAGCTCATCACCCAGGATGGCATTGCTCTGAACGTCAGGAGTATGGACGCTGAACCAGGAACACAATTCACGGTCGACTATATAACGCGCTTAGATGCTATCAACAGTTTGCTGAATTCGCTTACTGTCGCCGACCAGGGCAAAGATACTGGGATCCTAAATCTGTCATTAAATAGTGATGACAGGGCGCTGGCAACGTCAGTCCTTAATGATATTAGTGAAAACTATTTGGATCAGAATATTGCCCGTCAGGCTGCACAAGATGCGAAGAGTCTGGAGTTTCTGAATCAGCAATTGCCGCAGGTACGTAGCGATCTGAATGATGCTGAGGATAAACTTAATCTGTATCGCCGCCAGAAGGATTCTGTTGATTTATCCCTTGAAGCGAAATCAGTTCTTGAGCAGATCGTTAATGTAGATAGCCAGCTTAATGAACTGACGTTCCGCGAAGCGGAGATATCTCAACTTTATACTAAAGATCATCCGACGTATAAAGCCCTGTTGGAAAAGCGACAGACCCTATTACATGAGCGGGATAGCCTTAATAAACGTGTTACAGCTATGCCAGCCACTCAACAAGAAGTAGAACGTTTAAGTCGTGATGTTGATTCTGGTCGGGCTATCTATATGCAGTTGCTTAATCGTCAGCAAGAATTAAGCATCGCAAAATCAAGTGCAATCGGTAATGTGCGTATTATCGACAATGCAATAACACAGCCTAAGCCAGTAAAACCAAGGAAAGTATTGGTTGTACTCATAGGGATTATTGTAGGTTTATTTATATCATCAGCACTCGTTTTGCTGAAAATTTTCCTGCGTCGTGGAATTGAGTCCCCTGAGCAGTTGGAAGAAATTGGTGTCAGTGTATATGCGAGTGTGCCACTTTCCGAATGGCTGACTAAGAAAAATAAATCAGGGCGTTCAAAAGGAGCAGGAGATAAAAATAGGAAATATGAAAATAAATTCTTAGCTATTGAAAATCCTGCTGATTTAGCTATTGAAGCAATTCGTAGCCTACGAACAAGTCTTCATTTCGCTATGATGGAAGCCAAGAATAATATTCTGATGATCTCGGGCTCAACACAGAATGCAGGTAAAACATTTATTGCGAGTAATTTGGCTGCAGTCATTGCTCAGGCCGGAAAAAAAGTATTATTTATAGATGCAGACATGCGTAAAGGTTATGCACATAAATTATTTAAATTCACTGGGGAACAAGGGTTGTCTGATATTCTTTCTGGGAAGATAAATGTTAACAACATTGAAAAATCTGTTCCATCAATTGGTATTGATTTTATTGCAAGAGGCAAGGTTCCCCCTAATCCATCAGAATTACTGATGCATAAACGCTTTAATGCTTTGCTAGAATGGGCTTCTGATAATTATGATTTAGTGATTGTCGATACCCCTCCTATCTTAGCTGTTACGGATGCAGCCATTATTGGTCGTAGTGTTGGAACATCATTACTTGTTGCCCGCTATGGAACAAATACAGTTAAAGAAGTAGAGATTAGTATCAGGCGATTTGAACAAGTCGGTGTGCAAATAAAAGGATGTATCTTGAATAGTGTGCTCAAAAAAGCCAGTAGTTACTATGGCTATGGATACAGCCAATATGATTATTCTTACGCCGAGAGCAAAGATAAATAGTTTTTTTATTCCAGCCTGGGATAGAAATATCCCAGGTGTAAATTAATAATAAGGTTTTTTATTTCGATTATTTTTTTTTGGATGAATGGGAAAGAAAATGAAAATAATGATTTTTAACACATTGTATTTTCCCTACAGAATTGGTGGTGCTGAAGTTTCAGTTCAACTGCTCGCCGAAGAACTCGCATTGCAAGGACATAGAGTCAGGGTGGTAAGTCTTACCGAAGGGAATGAAAGGGATGTCATGATGCTTAATGGCGTAGAGCTTATTAAATTGCCATTGGCTAATGTCTATTGGCCTTTTTCGAATCAAAATAAAAATTCTTTAAAAAAAGCTATATGGCATCTCTTTGATTATTTAAATGTTAAAATGTATTTTAAAGCACTCAAAGAAATCAAAGAGTTTTCACCTGATGTTGTTCATACTAATAATATATCTGGGTTTTCAGTCCTTTTGTGGAAAGCAGTAAAAAAATGCAAAGTCAGACTCATACACACTTCCAGAGACTATTATCTTTTTCATCCTAATAGCACATTATTTAGTAATGGCCATAACATGAGGTTGAACGATAAAAGTATTCTATTCTGGTCTGCAATAAAAAGAATGTATAGCCGAAATGTTGATGAGTATGTTGGCATTAGTCAATTCATACAAAAATTGCATCATGAAAAATTATTTTTCAAAAATGCAAATAACCATGTCATATATAATGCTGTATGCAAAATTGAATCAAATAAATCTAGTGAAATTAAAAAAATTGGATTTATCGGTCGATTATCAACGGAAAAAGGATTTGATGTTTTCTGCAATGTAGCCGAAAAATATAAAAACAAATATACATTCATTGCTGCCGGTAACTTCGTCAATAATGATGAGCAGCACTCATTAAAGAATTTGGCAAGTAAATCTGATGTGTCTGTAAAAGGCTTCATGAAACTCGATGACTTTTTGAATCAAGTAGATGCCGTCGTTCTTCCTATAAAATGGAATGAACCTTTCGGGCGTACTGTTGTTGAATGTGTCCTGGCGGATAAGTTAGTCCTTACAAATCCAGTTGGGGCAATGACAGAATTATCTATGATCCTTCCTAACATCATAATTACTGACAATATTGAACGTGATTTCTACGATAAAATAGATAAAACTGAGATAAAACCTGTTGGCTCTGTACTTATTGAACAGTTTAAACCCAAGGAAATAGCCGACCAATATCTCCGTGTTTATAATGGTAAAGTGAGTGTATAAAATGACAATGAGGGGGTTAGAGCAAAAACTTATTGGATTATCCTTGTTGCTTTTTTTGTTTTTCGAATGCTTCGCAGGACCACTTCGGATGGTCTTTCATATGGTCGGTGTGGAGTTTTTGTTTTCCATCCCAAAACTCTTTATTTTAATAACGCAAGCCTTCTCAGTAATATTAGTCTTGTATTATAGGAAAATAACAGTAAATGGGATAATTGCTTCGGTAACGATATTCTATGTAATATTAATAAGCATGATATCTTCACAGATGGCAGCGATGTTTATCGGTGTGTGGGCTATTCTACCTCTGTTCTTAGGTTATCATGGGGCAAGAATAATCATGTCAAATATTAAGGAGAAAAAAGCAAATCGCATCATAACAATAATATTTTTGATGTCATGCCTAGGGGTTGTTCTGAATATTTTTTTCAACTACCCATGGTATAATGTCTCATATGAAATTGCAGGGATGGACGTTTCCTCATCCCAAATAGGAAGTAGCGGTGGTTATACCCGATATGCTGGCTTCTTTAAGAGTTCGTTACAGGCGTCCGCTAATGTCTTAATTCTTCTTTTATATGTTATATCAACAAGCAAAAGCAAAACTTTAATTATGATTTCTTTTGTTTTAAGTGCGTTGGTAGCTTTGATAACTATTTCTAAGACAATATTTTTACTTCATATCATTATCCTTCTGTACATCTTTGTTAAGATTATCCCTGTCAAAGCTATATGGCGAATAACATTAATATGCGCTTTCGGATTTACAGTCTTTACGATAGGAAGTACCAATTATCACTTTAATGTTAGCAAGGATCCAATGGAGGTTATGTTATTAGCTTCTCTAAATGATCGGCTAACTAATACATGGCCAGAAGGCGTTAAAACTATTATTAACAATGGAAGCCTTTTCTTTGGTGGCGGAATGGGGACTATTGGTGTGGGGTCTAAATTAGGCACTGGTGTCTATAACCCTGGCGATAGCATGTATCTTTATATTATTGGTTCAGGTGGTTACCTGTTAGGGTTTATATTTCTTTTTTGGGCTTTTTATCAATCGGCTGTATTTAATAATGAAAGTGTCTGTAGGTACTTATCATTATTATTGATCGTGATATGTTTGTTTGGTTTGTCAATGACAGCTCCGGAGTATCCATTTATGGCACTTTCTTTTGGTTTTTTGATAAACTCAAGAATATATAAATATGTTAAAATTGCTGATTAAAATAAATGGAGATAGGGATAGTGAAAATAATTTATGATGCCCGTTGGATTGGTGAGCATGGGATTGGACGATTTGCTAGTGAGGTAGCAGATCGGAATAAAGAGTTTGTAAAAATAAAAAATGGTTTGAAACCAACAAGTCCTCTTGATGTATTTTTTATTACTTTCTATTTAGCCTTTAAAAAAGGTTTATATTTTTCACCGGGATATAATTGCCCATTTTTCTTTTTGAATAGAAGTATCATTACTATTCATGATTTGAATCATATAGATGTTAATCATAATAGTAGTTTTCTTAAGAAAATATATTATGAATTTGTTATGAAAAGAGCTTGTCAGAAGTCATTTAAAATATTGACGGTGTCAAATTTCTCTAAAAAGAGAATTTGCGAGTGGGCTGGAATTAGTGGTTCTCAAGTCGTGGTTGTTGGAAATGGCGTGTCGGAGGAGTTTTTAAATAAAGAAAACGATATAGATAGTGTTGATGGTGAATATATTTTAGTCGTAAGTAATAGAAAAAAGCATAAAAATGAATCAAGAATATTATCAGCCTTCCATATGGCTAATATTCCCTCGTCGGTTAAGTTAATCTTCACAGGAAGTCCAGATGAGAACCTTGAGAAAGAAATTAACAGTAAAAATTTGCAAGATAGAGTGATTTTTAAAGGGCGGGTAGGGAATAACGAACTTGCATCTTTATATAAGAGCTCACTCTTTTTGCTCTTTCCATCACTCTATGAAGGTTTTGGCCTTCCTGTCATTGAAGCGATGTCCAGCGGTACAGCTGTGATAACTTCAACTACAACCTCTTTACCAGAAGTAGCAGGTGATGCAGCAATTCTTGTTGATCCTGAAAATACAGAAGCTATTACACAGGCAATAAACAGGCTTTATTCTGATCCAGATCTGAAAAAAGAACTAATAAAAAAAGGTTTAATCCAAGCGAAAAAATATTCTTGGGTGAAAACTTCTGATCTGATAAAGGATTGTTTGAATAGTTTTAAAAGTTAATACACACCTGCCATATTATATTTTATAAGGTAATAAAATGAATAAATTCATGTTTTATATAAAAACTTGCTGTATGTTTTTTTTCATTTATTCGTCGTATGGGATGTGTACAATTGTTGGCGTAGGTACTCATTTTCAAGGTTATCGTGGAGAAAGTGATATCTATTTAGAAAAAATAAGAAGCATGGGTTTTACATCATTTCGTGAAGACTATCCGTGGTCAAGTGTAGAAAGAAGTAAAGGCGTTTTTGCAGTAAGTGATAATATAAAAAAAACAGATTCTGCATTTTTAAATGCCCAGAAGAATGGTCTGGATCCTATATTGATTCTTGATTATGGAAATAAGTTTTATAATAACGGTGACTATCCAAGAGACCAAGAATCTATTAATAATTTTGTTAAGTATGCTAGCTGGGTTGCTTCAAGATTTAAAGGTAAGGTCAAATATTACGAAATTTGGAATGAATGGACAATAGGTACTGGAATGACTCGGTTTCGTACTAATATACCATCGGCTGAGGTCTACTTTAATCTTGTTAAGGCAACAAGTAAGGCAATAAAAAATATTGATCCAAATGCAGTAATCTTGGCCGGTGGATTCAACCCTTTGGAACACAGAGCTAAGGTCTTGAATATTACAGACGTCGTTTGGTTCGAACAACTTTTAAAAATGGGAATTCTACAATATGCCGACGGTATTTCTATTCACACCTATTCATATCTGAATGGTCGCCGTTCTTTAAGAACAACAAAAGGGAATTTAGATTTTCTTGACGATTTTTACTCTAACAGCAAAAAAATAGCTGGGAAAGATTTCCCTGTATACATTACTGAAATTGGAGTGACAAACTATACAGGGCCTGGTGGTATGAGCCAGCAAGAGTCTGCTGATTATATAAAAAGTTATATTGAAGATGCAAAATCCCGTTCATATATAAAAGGCGTTTGGATCTATGATCTCATTGATGATGGCAAGGACAAGAGTAAGAGGGATTTTAATTTCGGTCTTTTGAATAACGATCTTACACCGAAGTTAGTCGCTCCTATGATTTCTGACTTACTTAATAAAAAATAATCTCATTTAACTGTGATGACTAATGATCGATATGAATTTAGTTTTGATGATTATTTAATGGCGAGTAAAGAGGTAATATGAGGATTTTGTTTTTTGTATATAAATTTCCAGTTCTTTCCGAGACGTTTATCCTCAATCAAATTGCATATTTTATTAATGAAGGTTGTGAAGTAAGCGTAGTTTCTGTTTTTCCCGGTGAACTTAACGCAGAGCATAAAGTTATCAAAGATTTCGATTTGATAAAAAGGACGCGATACTTACTGGAACCGGAACCAAGAGGTAAGGTTTCAAGAGTTTTAGCACGACTTAATGGATTGATTCCTTGCCTTTTATCTCCACATGCTCTTAAAAGCATAAATGCCTTTAAATATGGGTATTACGCTAAAACCCTTATGCTCCCGCATATATTGTCAAAAAATAAAATCCCGATAGAGGTTGATGTTATTGTTTCACACTTCGGCACGACCGCAGTATTAGCAAATCAGCTAAGGAAATTAAATTTTTTGAAAGGTAAGTTAGCTGCGGTTTTTCATGGTAACGATATTTCACAAACTCGCACTCTCGATATTTTTAGAGATGATTATAAAAAACTATATGATGACGCTGAATTTATTCTGCCTGTAAGTCAGTTATGGGCTGACAAAATTAAAAATGTTTCCGGACATGATGATAATATTCATGTTATCAGGATGGGGATCAGTGTTAACAAATTTTCTTTTCAACCGAGAACTGTTTTAGGTAATCCAATTCGTTTACTCTCTATAGCCAGACTTACAGAAAAAAAAGGCATATCAGTCGCTATCAATGCCTGCTTGTTATTAAAACAGCAAAACGTTGACTTTGATTACACCGTTATCGGGGACGGCCCGCTGCGTAAAGAACTTGAGTCTCAGGCCGCTACTCTTGGGCTGGGTGACAAAATTGCCTTCTTAGGTGCGCAGACGCAAGAAACTGTCTCTGAATATTTAAATAACTCGGATGTTTTTTTACTTCCTTCCGTTACAGCGGCAGATGGCGATATGGAAGGGATCCCGGTTGCATTGATGGAAGCAATGGCTATAGGTATACCCGTGATATCGACGTTTCACAGCGGGATACCTGAACTCATTGAGAATCGGGTGTCTGGTTTTCTGGTCAATGAAAATGATGCCACCAGCATTGCGGCTGTCGTCCGTGAAATAATCGATAATCCCGACGTGTTGCCGGATATTTGTCGTAATGCAAAAGAAAAAATTGATAACGAATTCGATCAGGATAAATCGTATTCCAGGATGTTAAATATTCTACTTGGCCAGCCTTTACATATTAACCGGTGATAAATTGAAAATTTACTATTATAAATCAGCGCATGGAAATTTTGGGGATGATCTTAACGCATGGATTTGGGATGCATTACTTCCCGGCTTTTTTGATGACAATGAGGACGTAAGGGTATCGGGTATTGGCACCATTATTACCTCCGCTATGCCACCCGCTAAAAAGTGGTATGTCTTCTCGAGCGGGGTAGGTTATGGCTATCCGCCTGCCAGCTTTGGTGACAGCTCCTGGGAAACGTTGTGTGTCAGAGGGCCACTCAGTGCTGAGATTTTGGGATTGCCGAAAGATAAGTTTATTACTGATGGCGCCGCGCTGTTAAACACGCTCGCTGAGTTTAAACCCCTCTCCGAAGCTGAGCGTAAGGGGGTGATTTTTGTTCCTCATCACCATGCACTCATCACGGGACAATGGGAAAAGGTTTGTCAGCAGGCCGGGGTTGAGTTTGTGAATCCACAGTCGGATGCGAAGACAGTTATCCAAAAAATCCGAAATGCCAAACTGGTGCTGGCGGATGCTATGCATGCTGCGATTATTGCGGATGCAATGCGTGTACCTTGGGTACCATTAATTACTTCTTCACAGATCAATACATTCAAATGGTTAGACTGGACTCAGACAATAAACCTTCCTTACAGGCCGACTGTTTTGGGAAGCAGTTCTCTACGTGAGTATTTACGTGATAAATCTTTATATATTTATGGTGAAAAATATTTTTTACCTGGCTCAGATGTAGAGTTTGCTGTTAAATATTTCAAGGGGCAGCGTGAGTTAAAAAATAAAAAATGGTGGGGTGGTTATCAAGAATTAACTCAGTTGGTGACGCATAGAGTCCCTAATAAAGGTATTAAAACTATTGAAGGGTTGTTTAACCTGGATTTAAATGAAAGGTTTATTAATAATGCGTCCAATGTTCTTACTCATGCAAAATCTCAACCGGGTTTTTTAAGTAATGATATTAGATTTAACTCAAATTTAGAACGCTTATTAAATGGTATGGATAGGCTTTCAAAATGCAAGTGAAACTCTAAGGATGCTAAATTGAATGCTCAAGCGCGAAATCAGAAGCCATCGATAATTTCTGGTGCTATCTGGTCTGTTCTGGATAATACAGCCTCACAAGTGATAACATTTGTAATATTCATTATTTTAGCAAAATTGCTGACCCCCAGTATATACGGCATGCTAAGTGTTTCTTTGCTTGTTACGCAGTTTTTTCGAAATGTTATATTCGATAGTATTGCGACTTCTATTGTGAGGATGAAGTCACCGACATCAGTAGATTATAATTCTGCCTTTTTTTTGTGTTTCTCTTTATCTGTGCCTGCCTTTTTGATCGTCTTTTTTTCCGCCCCGTTCATAGAGGCGTATATGAAAGTACCAGAACTGGCCAATGTAATTCGAGGAACAGGGATTATTATTGTTGTCAGCGGGTTGAGTCGAACTCACGAGGCCTGGCTGACGCATAATATGATGTTTAGACCCTTAGCGATAAGGTCAATATGCTCTATCACTATTGGTGGCGTTGTTGGGGTAGTACTGGCATATAAAGGGTTTGCCGTTACCAGTTTGGTCGTGCAGCAAGTTGTCACCTCCCTGATTTCCCTTGTCACACTATGGCTTACTACTCCATGGAAACCAAAACTGAAAATTTCAAGAGACTCAATCAGAGAGTCTTTAGGGTTTTCTAAGCATGTGGCGCTGAGTAATATTACTAACTTTGCTAATCAGAATAGTGATGTTTTCTTCATCACATATTTTCTCGGTACAGCCGGGGCAGGTATTTATTCGGCTGGTAAGCGTATAGTGAATACCTTAAATACTGTTCTCTCTTCCGCATTAATGAGAGTTTCATTACCGGCATTCACTCGATATAAAAATGATTTAAATGAGTTCGGCAATAAGTATTTGCAAGCAACCTATTTTACGGTTCTGGTGACGGCGCCCGCTTTTGTTGGTCTTAGTGCCCTATCGCATGATATTACTTTCCTGCTCTTGGGGCACAAATGGATGCCTTCTGTTCCAATCATGCAAATTGTCAGTGCAGTAGGATTTGTAACATCGATCGGTTATTACAATCATTCAGTGATGTTTGCACGTGATAAGCCCGAATGGCAAGCCAGACTCACGTTAGTCTATGCGATAAGTAATGTAATAGCGTTTTACATCTTTGTTAGGTTTGGTTTGATTGCAACGGCACTAGTATTTTCCATCCGTACGATACTTCTCTATCCTATTTCTGCCTGGTGTGCATTGACACTTTTGAACTTAACATTTAAGCAATATATTAAAGAAATATTCGTTCCTATCATATGTTCGGGAGTTATGTGCTTACTTCTTATTGGAATGCAGGAGTTTACATACTTAAATGAATCTTGGGTTGGGATTGTTGTAAAGGTTTTTTCGGGCGCATTTTTTTACTTTATTTTAATTTTTACTTTTTCGTCTAAGAGTAAAAAAATGATGATACTTTCACTCGCGAGAAAGATAATAAAAAGGAATTAAGAGATTTCATGACGACTTATCCAAGTTTAGTTAGCATCCTTATCCCTCTTTTTAATTCTGAAAAATACATCAGGAAGGCTTTGCAGTCTGTTGTTTCACAGAGTTACTCTAACATCGAAGTTATCATTGTTGATGATTGTTCAACAGACTCATCGCTAACTGTGGCAAAAGAGTTTTTTATTGAGCATAACACTATACCTCACGTAATAATTAAGAATGATAAAAATGAAGGGGTTTCTATCACCAGGAATAAATTAGTTGATAATGCTAATGGTGATTTCATTTGTTTTTTGGATTCGGATGATTATTTTGATCATGATGCAATAGACTATTTGATACGCATTGTGACAAGTAATAATACATCTATAGGTCAGTGTTTATATTATTCTGAAACTCCTGACGGGCACCCAGTCGGTACAACAAACAAGTTTTCCCCGAATGTGATTTTACAGGGGAAGGACGCCGTTTTTTCTATGTTAGAGAATGAAATTACAGGTTTTCTCTGGCATAAAATTTTCAGGCGGGAAGTTTTTCAGGATGTCAGTTTTGATTCTAAATTGCCAGTTTTTGAAGACTATCTTGTAATTATGACTATGTTTATCAAAGGGGCTAATATCTCTTTTGGCAACGAACCAAAATATCATTATATACAACATACATCCTCACTAACTAAGAAATCCTACCAAAAATCACTTGATAGATTGTTATATCTTGACATGACTAAAACCCTCGTTAAGCCCTTAATTTCAACAGAGGTGGATAAATTACGACTCATTAAACATGAGTACATGGTAATTTTAATGGTTTTTATTAATGCAGTTAAATTTGGCGCTCCGGCAAGCGATGTTGCCAAAATAAAAGAGTACATTAATATTCATTCTCTTATAAAGTTAAAAAAGCAACTGAACCTTAAGCGATTTTATGCAATATTCATGATTAAAATCTTCCCCTATTTATTTTATTTCATGCTTAAAACTGCTTTTAAAATTAAATCGTAATTACTTCCGTGTGAATATGTATGCTTTTTAATTCTTATTACGTTATTACTTCTCTGTACACTGAGTGGTTTTATTCGGTGGTTTAATCTTATTTAACTCTTATATATTTGAGACGAAAACTATGATCCTTCCAGTAATCATGGCTGGCGGCACCGGTAGCCGTTTGTGGCCAATGTCTCGTGAGCTTTATCCAAAACAATTTCTTCGCCTGCATGGCGATAATTCCATGTTGCAGGAAACGGTCACCCGTTTAAAAGGGCTGGACGTTTCTGAGCCGCTGGTTATTTGTAATGAAGAGCATCGTTTTCTTGTGGCTGAACAATTGCGACAAATAAACCAGCTCTCCGACAATATTATTCTTGAACCGGTCGGACGTAATACCGCGCCTGCTATTACCCTGGCCGCCCTGAGTGCCATCGATAATGGTTCTGACCCGCTGTTGCTCGTGCTTGCAGCCGACCATGTTATCGAGTCACCGGATGCCTTCCATCGGGCCGTGCAGAATGCGATACCCTTCGCCGGCCAGGGGAAACTGGTCACGTTTGGCATCGTGCCAACAGGCCCGGAAACCGGCTACGGTTACATACAGCGCGGGACAGAATTCAGCAGCGATGCCGAGCCTGCTTTTGGGGTGCAGCGTTTTGTTGAAAAACCGAATCTGGCCACCGCAGTGCAATATCTGGAAAGTGGCGAATATTACTGGAACAGCGGAATGTTCTTGTTCCGCGCCAAACGTTTCCTTGAAGAGATGGCAAAATTCAGGCCGGATATACTCGAAGCTTGTCAGAAAGCGATTGAAACCTCGCATGCCGATGAACAACAGGATTTTATTCGCGTAGATAAAGCGTCTTTTATTTCCTGCCCGGACGAATCTGTTGACTATGCCGTGATGGAAAAAACCACCGATGCGGTTGTGGTTCCGTTAGATGCAGGATGGAATGATGTGGGTTCCTGGTCGGCTCTTTGGGAAGTGAATGATAAAAACGCCGAAGGGAATGCCGTCAATGGCGATGTGTTTACCCATAATGCGAAGAATTGTTATATCAACACCGATGAGAAATTAGTGGCTGCAATCGGTGTGGATAATCTGGTTATTGTCAATACCAAAGATGCCGTTCTGGTTATTGATAAAAACCAGGTGCAGGACGTTAAAAAAGTCGTCGAATATCTGAAGAGTAATAAAAGGCGGGAATACCGTTTGCACCGCGAATCTTATCGCCCGTGGGGCCGTAACGATAATGTCGTAACTGCTCCCCGCTATCAGGTGAACCGGATAACCGTGAAACCGGGCGGTCAGTTCTCATTACAAATGCATCATCACCGCGCTGAGCACTGGGTTATTTTGTCCGGCACCGCCAGAGTCATTCTCGAAGATAAAAATTATTTGCTCACTGAAAATGAATCCACGTTTATCCCTATTGGTGCTCAGCATATGTTAGAGAACCCCGGGAAAATTCCGTTGGAACTTCTGGAAATCCAGTCGGGTTCCTATCTGGAAGATGACGATATTATCCGTATAAAAGATCACTATGGTCGCTGTTAATTTGGGGATGAAATATGTCAGATACATTAACTTGCTTTAAAGCTTACGATATCCGCGGTGAATTAGGCGTCGAATTAAATGAAGATATTGCTTACCGTATAGGGCGTGCTTACGGGGAATATTTAAAACCCAAGAAAATGGTATTGGGGGGCGATGTCCGCTTAACCAGCGAGGCACTAAAACTTGCGCTGGCGAAAGGTTTGCAGGATGCGGGAACGGACGTTGTGGATATCGGAGTAACCGGTACAGAAGAAATCTATTTTGCAACGTCTTATCTGTGCCTTGACGGTGGCATCGAAGTCACGGCCAGCCATAATCCGATGAACTACAATGGCATGAAACTGGTCCGTGAGGATTCCCGTCCGATCAGCGGTGATACTGGCTTACGCGATATTCAGGCGCTGGCGGAGGCTAATAACTTTGCACCGGTCGATCAGGCTTCGCGTGGCAGCTATGAGAAAGCCTCGGTGCTGGATGAATATGTTGATAAGCTGCTCAGCTTTATCAATTTTGAGAATTTTACCCGTCCTTTAAAGCTGGTGTTTAACTCCGGCAACGGTGCGGCCGGCCATGTTGTCGATGCTATCGAACAGCGGTTTATTGCAGCGGGTGTACCGGTTGAATTTATCAAGGTTCATCACGAGGCAGACGGCACATTCCCCAACGGTATTCCTAACCCGCTATTACCGGAGTGCCGTCAGGACACGACGGATGCCATCATTAAGCATAATGCAGATATGGGAATTGCTTTCGACGGCGATTTCGACAGGTGTTTTCTCTTCGACGATGCCGGTAATTTTATCGAAGGTTATTATATCGTTGGTCTGCTTGCCGATGCCTTCCTGGAAAAATATCCCAACTCACGAATTATCCATGACCCGCGCCTGAGCTGGAATACCATTGATATTGTTACCGGTGCAGGCGGCGTACCGGTTATGTCAAAAACCGGGCATGCCTTTATTAAAGAACGTATGCGCCAGGAAGATGCGGTCTATGGCGGTGAGATGAGCGCCCATCATTACTTCCGCGATTTTTATTATTGCGATAGTGGGATGATCCCCTGGTTGCTGGTCGCTGAATTATTGCATCTGAAAGGCAAATCTCTTCGTCAGCTGATTAATGACCGGATCACTGCCTATCCCGCTTCAGGCGAAATTAACAGTTACCTGCAGCAGCCGAAAGAATCCATTGCCCGTGTCCTGGCAATGTATGAAGGCGAGGCGGTAAATGTCGATCACACTGACGGGATCAGCCTGGAGTTTGATGAATGGCGTTTCAATCTCCGCAGCTCTAATACAGAACCGGTTGTACGGTTGAATGTCGAATCCCGCGCAAATACCAAATTAATGCAGGAACAGACCAGAAGAATTCTTTCTATCCTTCGCAGTATGTAATTATTAAAAATATCTTATTTAAGTGAGTGATCATGACTCGCTGTGGGTTTGTATTGCTCACTTTTCATTTTATAAGGTTTAAATTATGTCACATGATGTGAGTGTAGGGATTGTTGCTGACTGGTTAGTGACATTTGCAGGGTCCGAAAAAGTTATCGCAGAATTTATTAAATTATATCCGGATGCTGATGTTTATTCTGTTGTTGATTTTCTGTCTGATGAATCGCGCAAGAAATTCTATGGGAAAGAAGCCACGACCTCTTTTATACAGCGCCTGCCTTTTGCGAAGAAGAAATATCAGCAGTATTTGCCTTTAATGCCGCTGGCCATCGAGCAACTTGATGTCACGGGGCATGATATTGTGCTTTCCAGCAGCCATGCCGTTGCCAAAGGTGTGCTGACCGGCCCTGATCAATTGCACATCAGTTATGTGCATTCTCCCATCCGCTATGCCTGGGATTTCCAGCACCAGTATTTGCGTGAGTCAGGGCTGAATAAAGGCCTGAAAGGCAAACTGGCCCGCTGGTTTCTGCATAAAATCAGGATGTGGGATTACCGGACAGCCAATGGCGTGGATCACTTTATCGCCAATTCCCAGTTTATTGCCCGGCGAATTAAGAAGGTCTATGGCCGTGATGCGGACGTGATTTATCCG
Organism: Rahnella sp. CFA14(1/10); assembly: GCF_004195095.1. Classification (NCBI taxonomy): domain Bacteria; kingdom Pseudomonadati; phylum Pseudomonadota; class Gammaproteobacteria; order Enterobacterales; family Yersiniaceae; genus Rahnella; species Rahnella sp. CFA14(1/10). Next base: position 310,747 of record NZ_SEWS01000005.1, read on the forward strand.
CCTGTCGATGTTGACCGTTTTACTTTGCAGGAAAATAAAGAAGATTTCTATTTTACCGCCTCACGGATGGTGCCTTATAAGCGTATCGATCTGATTGTTGAAGCATTCAGTCAGATGCCGGATAAGAAGCTGGTGGTCATCGGTGACGGTTCTGAAATGGCTAAAATAAAGTCCAGGGCTGGCAGCAATATCGAAATACTGGGTTATCAGCCTGACGATGTCATGCAGGATTACATGCGGCGTACCCGGGCGTTTGTTTTTGCTGCTGAAGAGGACTTTGGAATTACCCCGGTCGAAGCACAAGCCAGCGGGACGCCGGTGATTGCTTTTGGCAAAGGCGGTGTGCTGGAAACCATCAGACCTTATGGGGAACGTAATGCCACCGGGATGTTCTTCTCAGAACAAACGGCGGAATCCTTGATTAAAGCTGTGCGTCATTTTGATACCATTAAAGACACCATCCTGCCACAAGACTGTCGTGAAAATGCTTTAAAATTCTCTGCACAAAGATTTCATGATGAGCTGGATGAGTATATCAAAACAAAATGGCATGACTTCAACGAACGGAAACGCATCATTTATTAATATTGTGATCTTTTTTAATCTTATTTATTTTTCTGTCGTTGACTGTTTATTCTGCGATTCATCTTACTCAACATAACCTTGCAATTATAATCGTGCATCTGTCCCGATGCGTTTTTAAATTGTAATCTAAGGGTTTACTATGTCTAAGGTCGCTCTTATTACCGATATCGCCGGGCAGGACGGGTCTTATCTGACTGAGCTTTTGCTTAAAAAAGGCTATACAGTCCACGGGATTATTCAGCACGGCCGGGTACCCGATACTGAATCTGTCTGTGATGATTTACAGGCAAACAATCCTGATTTTTATATTCATCATTATGGCTGGGGTGAAATCTTCGATCTGGGGAAATTGCTGGCGTTAATTCGCCCGGATGAAATTTATAATCTGGATATCACCAGTGAGACTGCTACGCATTCTACGCTTCCCGTGGCCAGGATCAGTGCGCTCAGAATGCTCGAGGCGATTCGTTCTCAGGGGCTGGAGCACACAACGCGTTATTATCATGCCTCATCTTCTGCGTTGTGCGGGCTGGTTAACGGGATGACCATCAATGAAATGGTGACGTTTAATCTTCCGCCTTCGGATACCGTCGCCAGGGTCAGTGATTTCTGGACAGCCGTGAATTATCGCGAAACGTTTGGTATGTATGCCTGTAATGGCATTTTGTTTAATCACGAGTCGCCGCGACGCAGCGAAAGTTTTGTGACGCGTAAAATCACGCGCGGGCTGGCCAACATTACTCAGGGGCTGGAGAAATGCCTTTATCTGGGCAATCTGAATGCATTACGTGACTGGGGGCATGCCAGAGATTACGTCAAAATGCAGTGGCTGATGTTGCAGCAGGACAAACCGGAGGACTTCGTGATTGCGACGGGCGTGCAGTTTACGGTGCGTCAGTTCGTGACTTTTGCTGCCCTTGAACTGGGGATCAAGCTGCGGTTTGTCGGTAAAGGTATCGAGGAGAAAGGGGTGATTGCCGCGATTATCAGTCCGGTCGCTGCGGCGCTGAAAGTCGGGGATGTGATTGTCGCCGTCGATCCGCGTTATATCCGTCCGTCAGAGGTCAGCAAGGTTTCGGTTAATCCTTCCAAGGCGCGTCGCCAGTTAGGCTGGGCACCTGAAACGTCACTACAGGATCTGGTGATTGAGATGGTGCAGGCTGATCTGGCTTCTGCCAAAAAGAGGGCACGTCTGAAACTGTACGGATAACGCCGCCCGCTATTTATCACGAGCGATAAAAAGCCGGAGAATGTCAGCACATTCTCCGGCTTTTTTTTTGCTTTCCGGAAGGTAAAAACCGGTCATCAACGGGTTTCTTGAAATGGGCTGTTCGGCCCATTTTTATGCCCTTTATTTTGCACCAAAACAGGCATCAAGCCCTGCCTGAGTATCTTTGCTTGGCAGGCCCTGCATGGGTTTATCTGCGATAAGCGTGACGCCGGTATCGACATACCCGGACACTTTTTTGCCGTGTCTGGCATAGGCTACGGCAGCATCAACACCCATTGCGGCCATCGTTAAAGGATATTGTTGGGCTGTGGCAGCAATCTTTCCTTCCCGCACGTAATTTACGCCCGCACACCCGCCATCAACAGACAGAATAAGGGCATTCTTTTGTTTACCCGCCTCCTGCAATGCTTTGTAGGCTCCGGCTGCAGCCGGTTCGTTGACGGTGTAAACCAGGTTAATGTCCGGATGTGCTTTCAGGCAATTTGCCATGACCTCGTAGCCTTGTTTTTCTGCCCCTTCGCTATAGCCTGAACACACGATTTCGGGTGTGGCCGACAGCTCACTGGTTTCGGCACCTGCCGCAGGTAAACCTAATCCTTTCATAAACCCGTTGTGCCTTCTTGCTCCTACCAGATGTCCTGGCGATAAATCCAGCATGGCTATTTTGAAGGGTTGCCCCGGGAACGTCAGCGGCATAGCCGCCTGAGCATACTGACCAATCAGCTCGCCCGCTTTATAGTTATCGGTGGCGAAGAGGGCATCGACGGCACTGATCGGATCCGTGGGAGAATCGAGAGCGATGACCTGTACGCCTTTCGCCCGAACCTCATCCAGTGCGGGCACAATGGCTTTGGCATCGCTCGGCGTAATGAGCAACGTGGTCGCGCCGGCGGACACCATGGACTGAATCGCGATGATCTGGGAAGGATAATCGCTGTCTTCTTTACCGGCTGCGGTGAGCAGCCTGACCCCGTGTACAGTGGCGCCCAGCATGGCGCCTTCTTTCATTTTCAAAAAGAACGGGTTGGTGTCTGTTTTGGTAATCAGGCCAATCGTGATGTTCTGATTACTGCCGGCAAGGGTGGCCGATGTAAACAGGGTCGCCGCCACGGCAAAAACGCAGGAAATTTTCATCTCAATACCTTAGCGGCTGCCGTTGCACTGATATTCAGATTTCCTGCACGTGAAATATCAAACGCAGAAATCCCCTTCAGCAGGATATGGGCCTGTTGTTTTAAACTGTCCGCCGCCGCCGCACTTTGTTCGACTAAGGCGGCATTCTGCTGCGTCGCCTCGTCCATATTGACCACGGCTTTGTTAACCTGATCGATGCCCGTATGCTGTTCGCTTGAGGCAAGGGTGATTTCAGCCATCAGGCTGTTGACGCCTTTGACAGCATTTACCACTTCCATCATGGTGGTGCCCGCTTCATCGACCAGCTTAGAGCCGACGTTGATCCGCTCCACAGACTCACTGATCAGGTTTTTGATTTCTTTAGCGGCATTGGCGCTGCGTTGTGCCAGCGTGCGCACTTCTCCGGCAACGACCGCAAAGCCGCGTCCTTGCTCACCGGCACGGGCTGCTTCAACGGCGGCGTTAAGCGCCAGAATATTGGTCTGGAAAGCAATGCCTTCAATGACCGTGATGATTTGTGTCACTTTGCCTGAGCTTTCTGCAATTTCATGCATGGTACTGACGACGCGTTCAACCACGACGCCGCCGCGCTGCGCCACTTGTGAGGCATTGGTAGCCATTAGATTTCCCTGATGGGCATTGTCGGCATTGTGTTTCACTGTCGCGGTCAGTTCTTCCATGCTTGCCGATGTCTGTTCCAGTGAGGAAGCCTGAGCTTCGGTCCGGCGACTCAGATCCTCATTGCCCAGCGTAATTTCCGTTGAGGCGCTGACAATGCTTTCTGCGGAATTCGCCACCTGGTTGATTAACTGATGCAGTTTTACCTGCATTTCACCAAGCTCTGCCAGCACGCTGTTTTGCGGGGCATTTTTCGCGCCTTTCACTTCACTGAGATCACCCGCCGCAATACGCTGTACGACCTGACCTAAAACAACCGGTTCCTCACCCAGCGCGCGGAACAGGGAACGGATAATAATGCCGCCCAGAATGACCGCCAGACTCAGCGCGACCAGGCTGATAATGATGAAAATGAGGCGGGTTTGTTGATACGCATCCTGTGCGGTATTCAGGCTCTCTTTTGCGCGTGCGTTACTGTATTTCAGATAATCATTGGTTGTATTAAGCAGCAGCGTCAGCTGAGGCCGTAGCTCCCGGTTCATGCGGTCAATCGCTTCGGCCTTCTTCTCGTCAAGGGCGAGATCAACAATGTGTTTCGCCACCGGACGGTAGCCTTCTTCCGCATTGAAAATCGCGGTCACGAATTGCCGATCCTTATCCGTGACGTCAGAGTGTTCTTTGATTGCCGCCTGAAGCTGGGTCAGTGCGGCAGTGGTTTTCTCTTCTGCGGCAGCCACTTGTCTTTTACCTGCTTCGATATCAGCAGGCTCACTGACCAGCACCAGCCCGTAAATATTCAGTGAACTGTCTTTTACGCCGCTGAGAATTAAATTCACTGAAGCCTCACGGGCGGAAACCTGCTGCACGTGGGTTTTGAATCGGTTGTTGGCCTGGCTTAACGCATTCATCGAGAGCAGGACTACTGCAAGAACAATGACGACTAAAACGCCAAACCCCAACGTAAGCTGGGTGCGTACAGTAGTATGTTTAAAAGACATAGAGGTAACTCCCTGAAATTGCAATTAAAAAAGTGCGCAGGCACCTTAAGTTTATGACAACACTTCAATCAGTCTGATACGTAAAACGTTGTTATTGGCGTAGCCTGTCAGGGAGCACAGGAGAGAAATCTGTCGGAAAAAATGAAGCTGCTCACGTAAACCGAATGAGATTTATTGATTAAGTTAACGGCACATTGACGGGGAAACTTGATAGCAGGGGACATGCAGCCGGTTTGTTTGGCGGAAAAGTGTGATGTCTGTCGGGTTTTTCTGGCGGCGATTTTTTCATGCGCTGTTACGCATGTCTGTTGAGCCAAAGACGCTGGCGCAGAACAGGCCGTGTGGTCGTCGCGCCGGATGAATCATTCGAAAAAGCATTCCGGTTTTATAATCTCAGGCAATGATTGAAGTTTCATATTTTGAAACACTCTGCTCCTGATAACCCGTCAACTAAGCTTGTGCTATAGAATATAGCTGGTGCTATATTTGTTATCGCCGGATAAAAATCACACAAAAATAACAAGCAAGAACAGGGTGGGGGCAGTATGCGTGGAACAGGCCAAACTTCTTCTTTAACCGACAGAACCAACGCGGCGATTGTTAATGCCATGTCTGGCCGCAAACGCAGCCTGATGACACCGCTGCTGTTTGCCGGTCCTGCGGTGATCGCCTCGATTGCCTATATGGACCCGGGTAATTTTGCAACCAATATTCAGGCTGGCTCCCGCTATGGCTACATGCTGCTGTGGGTGGTGGTAATGGCCAATATGATTGCTATGCTGTTTCAGGCGCTCTCCGCCAGGCTTGGGATCGTTACCCATAAAAACCTGGCGGAAATGTGTCGTGACCAGTTCCCGAAACCCGTGGTCTGGGGCATGTGGGGGAGCAGTGAAATTGCCGCAATGGCGACCGATCTGGCCGAATTTCTCGGGGGTGCTCTGGGACTTTCATTACTGTTCCATATGCCGTTACTGGCCGGAATGGGCATCACGGCGCTGGTGACCTACGGTCTTTTGATGGTGGAAAAACGGGGTTTCCGCCCCGTTGAGCTGATGATCGGCGGGTTAGTGGCGGTGATTGCGCTGTGTTATCTGATCGAAATGTTTATCGCCCCGGTTGACTGGGCCGCAGCCGGTCTGGGCATGGTAACGCCGCAACTGCCTGATGCGCAGGCGCTGACCATTGCCGTAGGGATCATCGGAGCCACCGTGATGCCACATGCGATTTTCCTGCACTCAGGTCTGACTCAGCACCGTACCCAAGCCAGAAATCCGGGAGAGTGCCGTAAACTGCTGCGTTTTTCCAATATTGAAGTGGTGATCGCGCTGACTCTCGCGGGACTGGTGAACATCGCGATGGTGATTATGGCGGCGAGTGCCTTCCACTCAGGGCACAGTGAGGTGGCGGAAATCGAAACGGCTTATCACACCCTGACCCCGCTGTTAGGCATCGGGGCGGCAGGTTTCTTCCTGTTGTCATTGATCGCTTCCGGTATTTCCAGCTCAGTGGTCGGCACGATGGCAGGTCAGATGATCATGCAGGGCTTTGTCGGCTTTCGTATTCCTGTCTGGTTGCGCCGGCTGGTCACCATGATCCCCGCATTTATCGTGGTGGCGATGGGCGTTAATGCCACCGACGCGCTGGTATACAGCCAGGTGGTGCTCAGTCTGGCACTGCCTGCACCGATGATTGCATTGGTGATATTCACCGGCCGTCGCGACATCATGGGTGAATTTGTGAACAGCCGCCGGACTGCCGTGCTTTCCATCATCGGCACGGTGGTGATTGTGGCGCTCAATATCATCCTGCTACTGCAAACATTTGGCGTGAATATTCCCGGTCTGGAATAATAGCCGGGAGGCTCACTTCGCCATCGCCTTCTCGTTCTTCGCCCGCAATTTCTTCGCCCGGCTCTCCAGCAGCAAATAGCATACCAGCGCCAGCAGCAGCGGCAGGAAGTAGTAAAGCACGCGATAGGCCAGCAGGGCGGCGATAATCGTGCCCTGAGAAGTGTGTTCTCCGGCCAGCAGGGCAATGAACACCGCTTCCAGCACGCCGATCCCCGCCGGAATATGCACAATCACCCCGGCGATACTGCTGACTAACAGCACACCCAGGATAAAGAAATAGTTCATATCCTGGCCGATCAGCAGCCAGATAATGGCGCCCATTGCCATCCAGTTAGCGCTGGAAATCACCATCTGCGCCAGGGCGAATTTAAACGACGGTAGCACCAGCTTTTGCCCTTTCACTGTCATATGGCGGTGTTTAGCAAAGGCGCAGAACCAGAGATATGCAGCCACCATCGCCAGCAATATAAGACCGACAATGCGCAGTGTGCCTTCGTCGATGTACCAGTGCGCAGGCAACTCCACGACGCCGAAAGTGAAGATAATGCCACCGAGCAAAATATAGCCAAGCCAGTTGGTGGTAATGCTCAGTGAGAAGATACGCGTGATCGTGCTGCCCGGCAGCCCCAGGCGGGAGTAAAGCCGGTAACGCATACCGATGCCGCCCACCCAGGTGCTGAGCGTGAGGTTAAAGGCGTAGCAGACAAAAGACACCAGCATCACCTGGCGCGCCGCGAGTTTGTGCCCGCAATAAGCACGTGCCAGCAGATCATAACAGCCGTAAAGCAGATAGCTGATAATCACCAGCCCCGCTGAAATCAGCAGTGGCGTACGGTTATAATTACGAATGACCTTCCACACGTCTTCCCAGTTAACCGTGCGGGCGTAAACCACCAACAGCACGGCCACGGCGATAAAGAAAATCCAGGTGAGGATCTTTTTCGCCAGGCGCCACCTTGGACGGGATACAGACATTATGATTTCACCTCCGAATTCTCTGACGTCACCCGATCCTGTGTTTCAATTTCGGGCTGAACGGGTGGCTTTACCTGTGCAAGCCTTGGCGTGTGTGCGGGTAGCCAGCCGACCATCGCCGGAAATTTACGCAAGAAGTGGAACACCACCACGCTTTTTGCCAGATTCCACCAGGTGCGCTTCGGGGCCATGGTTTCATCCACACACTGGCAGTCCCGGGCGATAATGTTGTTGAGATTGTCGCGCAGCGTCTGGTTAAACGTCCGGTCGTGGATAATCAGATTGGCTTCAAGATTGAGCGATAAACTCAGCGGATCGAGGTTGCTGGAACCGATTGTCGCCCAGTGGTCATCCATCAGCGCGACTTTGCCGTGCAGCGGGCGACGGCGATATTCATACACCTGCACCCCCCCTTGTAGCAGATAGTTGTACAGCAGCTCGGCACCGACTTTGACAATCGGCATATCCGGCTCGCCCTGCACGATGAGTTTTACCCGCACGCCTCGGCGGGCGGCATTGCGCATGGCGTGCAGCAGACGGTAGCCGGGGAAGAAATAAGCGTTGGCGATAATCACTTCGCGTTTCGCGTTAGCGAGCATTTTCAGATAGTGACGCTCAATATCATCCCGGTGATCCTCGTTATCGCGCCAGACAAACAGCGCCTGAGCCTCGCCGGGCCAGCGATTTTCGGCCGCATGATAACGGCGGCGTTGCTGCCACCACCGGCGGGTTTGTGCATGATCGGGCAGGTTTTCCAGCTCAAACTGCAAAATGTCATCCACCACCGGGCCTTCTACCCGCACAGCGTAATCCTGCTTGGCTTCGGGACCGTAATCGGACATATGCTCGGCCGAGTAATTAATCCCGCCGACAAACGCCACCGTGTTGTCGATGACCACAATTTTACGGTGCATACGGCGGAATAAATTGGTTCGCATACCGAACAGCGGCGGACGCGGGTCGTAATAGCGGAACACCACACCTGCTGAAGTCAGTTCCCCGACGAAATCATCGCTCAAATCAGGCGAGCCATAACCATCAAGCAGCACTTCAACGTCGGCACCGCGCCGGGCGGCGCGCAGGATCACCGCATGTAACTGGCGTCCCACTTTATCTTCGAACCAGATAAAGGTCTCCAGAATCACTTTACGCTGAGCCTTATCGATAGCCTCAAATACCGCCGGATAGTATTCGTCGCCATTTTCCAGCAGCTGGATACGGTTGCCTTCCCGCCATGCAGTTTTCATAGATGGACCTCCGCACTTAACGGGGCATGATCGGACAGATGACGCCAGTTCCGCAGCGGCAGCACGGCAGGCGCGCTGGCATAGGCATTTTTTACATAAATTCTGTCAAGACGCAGTAGCGGCATACTGACCGGGAAAGTGCGCGCCGGGCGACCCCTGGCGCGGGTGAAAATCTCCTCAAGGCCGGCCTGCATTTTAAGCGGATGACTGGCCTTTTGCCGCCAGTCGTTGAAATCACCCGCCACCAGCACCGGTTCTCCCTGCGGGAAAGCATTAACCCAGTCGGCCAGCATGTTGAGCTGCGCCTGGCGGTGTGCTTCCCGCAGACCCAGATGTACACAAATTACATGAACAGGACACTCAAGCTGCGGAGGTACGATGCGGCAATACAACAGGCCCCGGTTCTCGCTACCCGCGACTGACACGTCGCGATTTTCATAATGTTCAATGGGATAGCGGGAGAGGACCGCATTGCCGTGATGACCTTCCGGGTAGACCGCGTTGCGCCCGTAGGCGAAGTCGTTCCACATGGTGTCAGCCAGAAATTCGTAATGGCTGGTGTCCGGCCAGTTCTCGACATGCAGCGAATGGGCTTCATGTGCGCCCATCACTTCCTGCAGACAGACGATATCGGCGCTGACGGTACGTACCGCGTCGCGCAGTTCGGGTAAAATGAAGCGTTTATTAAACGCGTTGAAGCCCTTGTGTGTATTAATCGTCAGCACTTTCAACGAAAATCCCCGGGTTTGTTGGGTCATTATTTATCCTGCCAGCATCACTATCCTGATGAAATATTAAATAAAGTGTAGTTACTGTTACCAAAGGATGCAGGGTTACAGATTTTTCCGTAAACATGATGTGCCAGCATGTAATGCCTGCTGACCCCTTTCTGAGGTCAGCATCAGACAACCCGCGCGTGCTTTTCGGTTTACTTCAGTTTATTGAGAAACCCGTTTTCCCTGAGCATCCACGACGGCTTCGCCGTCTTCTTTAGTGAATGCACCTTGCTGTGCGTCCGGCAGGATATCCAGAACGACCTCAGACGGGCGGCACAGTCTGGTGCCCAGTGGTGTCACGACAATCGGGCGGTTGATAAGGATTGGATATTGCAGCATGTAGTCGAGTAACTGTTCATCCCTGAACGTATCTTCAGCCAGGCCCAGTTGCGCATAAGGTTCAACGTTTTTTCTCAGTAATGATCTCACTGAAATACCCATGTCACTGATAAGTTTTATCAGTTCGCTGCGGCCTGGCGGCGTTTCAAGATAGAGAATAACGGCAGGTTCAACGCCGCTGTTACGGATGAGTTCAAGCGTGTTGCGTGAGGTGCCACAGGCAGGATTATGGTAGATAGTCACAGACGTCATAACGGTGCTCTCTTGTCAGTAAGACCTGCCGTGATGTCACAGCAGGCGGGTAGCGGGGGGAATTAATGGGGGAACGACAGACGGAGGGCAAGGGCCGCCAGCGTCACAAACAGCACCGGAAGGGTCATGATAATCCCGACCCTGAAGTAATATCCCCAGGTGATCCTGATGTCTTTCCGGGACAGTACGTGAAGCCATAACAGGGTCGCCAGGCTACCGATTGGGGTGATTTTAGGTCCCAAATCACTGCCGATAACGTTGGCATAAATCATGGCCTCTTTGATCACGCCTGCCGCGCTGCTGCCGTCAATAGACAGCGCACCGATCAGTACCGTCGGCATGTTGTTCATGACGGAGGAAAGGAACGCGGTCAGGAATCCCGTGCCTAGTGTGGATACCCACAGGCCCTGCTCAGCCAGATGACCGAGGATCAGGGACAGGTAATGGGTCAGGCCGGCGTTGCGCAGGCCGTACACCACCAGGTACATGCCCAGTGAGAAAATAACGATTTGCCAGGGTGCTTCGCGCAGCACCTTGCCGGTGTTGATTGCATGACCACGCTTTGCCACGATAAACAGAATAAGCGCGCCCGCCGCCGCAACGGCACTTACGGGAATTCCCAACGGCTCCAGTCCGAAGAACCCGACCAGCAACAGTATTAATACCCACCAGCCAGTTTTAAAGGTCAGGCGATCTTTAATGGCTTCGTGCGGTACCGGTAACTTAGAGACATCATAGGCCGCCGGAATGTCTTTGCGAAAGAACAGGTGCAACATGACCAGCGTTGCCACGATAGACGCCATGTCGACAGGTACCATGACGGAGGCATAGTCGTTAAAGCCAATTTTGAAAAAGTCTGCGGAGACAATATTCACGAGGTTCGACACGATAAGCGGCAGGCTGGCGCTGTCGGCGATGAATCCCGCCGCCATCACAAAGGCCAGCGTCGCGCCCCGGCTGAAGCCTAAAGCCAGCAGCATGGCAATCACGACAGGTGTGAGAATAAGCGCGGCTCCGTCGTTGGCAAACAATGCCGCGACGCAAGCGCCAAGCAGGACAATATAAGTAAACAGTAAGCGTCCCCGGCCTTTACCCCACCGTGCTACGTGCAGCGCCGCCCACTCAAAAAAGCCTGACTCATCCAGCAGCAGACTGATAATGATGACCGCGATAAAGGTGGCCGTCGCATTCCATACAATGTTCCAGACGACAGGGATGTCGCCCATACTGACGACACCGCCAATAAGGGCCAGCGCGGCGCCGGTAATGGCACTCCAGCCGATACTCAGGCCTTTAGGCTGCCAGATAACTAACACGATAGTCAGAACAAAGATTGCCCCTGCTAACCACATATTTTTTCTCCGGCGCGGACGGGAGATACCCGTCCGCGCTATCATTTATGTTTTCCTGTGAGAACATTCAGCCGGTCAGTACCTACCGGCTCATCTCCCTGCAACAGGGCTTTGCCTTGTACACCCGGATCTTTCCCCTGAGTCACTCACATCTTTTCGCGATAGTGTTCGGTTTCTGCCCGCGGGGGCAGCGCCGGGGCGCTTTTCATCGGATAGCGCGGTTATTTATATTTGTATTTTCGCATGTATTTCCGGTCCGGCATCACAGGCAGACGGACTTGCCGCCTGTTGTGTTTTGGTTACGGGTGATGTTTTTAACCTGTGCAGTAATCTTGTCCCGGTCACTCAGAAATGCTTGTTCGATAACGGCTGCTGCCCATGCCGGCATGTGTGGTGACAAGCGGTAATGAATCCATTTCCCGTCACGGCGATCTAAAATGAGCCCTGTTTCTCTCAGCATAGCCAGGTGTCTTGAGATTTTCGGCTGCGACTCGTTAAGCACTCCGATGATTTCGCAGACACACAGCTCTCCGGCTTCTCTGAGCAACATGACGATCGACAGACGCGTTTCATCGGACAGGTTTTTAAACAACACAAGCGAAGACAAACCGTTCATAAGAACTCCTTTATGTAATGCGTTTATGGTATGCCCTGCTTAAAAATTGTCAATAACACATGTGTTTTTTCGAATATGTACGCCTGGAGTTATGTCATCTAAAGCGATCGCTATGTGTAAGCGTCCGGATTTGAAGCAGTGACATCAAAACACACCCAAGTCTGACTTTCCCCCTGACAAAAAATGCGTTTAATTTGACACAACCTTGACAGATAGATGCCTGGACAGTAGTTTTGTTTGCAATTAATGACTAGGCAAATATTATGCACAATACTTCCGCTATTAGCGGCGATAAATTACCCCTTGGTTTGCTTATCCACCTCGCGAACCAGTTCAAAGACCAGATCATCAGCGAGTACTTTGCCGGTGCGAATATCACTGCGCAACAATTCAAGGTATTGATTACTATATATAAAGGTTTCTCCAGCCCTGTTGAAATCAGCAAAAATTTGGTAATGGACGCCGGCGGCATGAGTCGCATGGTTGACCGCATGGTAAAGCGGGAACTGATTGCACGCACCCCGAACCCGCAGGATAAACGCCAGGTGATTCTGACGTTGACTGACGAAGGTCAGGCCCTGTGCGAACGTTTTGAGAAAGATGCGCAGACCTCAATCATGGGCAATCTCACCGCACGCCTTACGCCCGGGGAATCCCACTTACTGGTAGAGCTCATTACAAAAATGCTCCCGGACGACATCACCGCACCTCATCGCTAACGTTTTCAAAAAGGTCATCACAAGATGGAAACCACACCTGCCCAAGATGTTGAGCGCGGTAGCAAGCGCAAACGTAATTTTATAATTTTGTTTTTTATTCTGGTGATTGCCGCCGGGGGAATACTGGCGTGGTATCTGCTTTACGCCCGCTTCTATGAATCTACCGATGATGCTTACGTAAATGGCAACCAGGTCACGCTTACGCCGCAGATAGGCGGTACGGTGACACAAGTGACGGTGGATGAAGGCGACTTTGTACAGAAAGGCCAGCCGCTGGTGCTGCTCGACCCGAGCGACACCGAAATCGCTCTGCAACAGGCGGAAGCCAACCTTGCGAACACCGTTCGTCAGGTTCGGGGTTTGTACAGCACGGCGGATAACTACCGTGCCCAAGTTGCGGCCAAAAAAGTCGCCTTGCAAACGGCACAAAATGACTATGCCCGCCGCCAGAAGATTTTCTCTTCCGGCGCTATTTCTTCGGAAGATCTTTCTCACTACCGTGATGCGGTCACCAGCGCACAAAGCGATTTAGCCGCCGCGCAGGAAGCGTTACGCACCAATACTGCAATGGTCGACGACACCGTTATCGACAGTCATCCGGAAATCAAAAGTGCGGTTGCCACACTGCGCCAGCGCTTCCTGGACAACGCCCGCACTACCATCGTTGCACCCGTAAGCGGTTACGTAGCCAAACGCGCTGTGCAGCTGGGTATGCGCGTGGATTCCGGCACCACGCTGCTGGCTATCGTGCCGCTGAGTGAAGTGTGGGTGGATGCAAACTTCAAAGAAAGTCAGATGTACTCCATGCGCCTGGGTCAGAAGGTCACGCTCAATGCGGATCTTTACGGTGACAAGGTTGAATACCACGGCACTATCGAAAGCCTGGGCATCGGGACCGGCAGTGCGTTCTCTCTGCTACCCGCCCAGAATGCCAGCGGCAACTGGATCAAGATTGTTCAGCGCCTGCCGGTGCGTATCACGCTCGATCCGCGCGATATGCAGAAGCACCCGCTGCGCGTTGGCCTGTCGATGAACGTCCGCGTGGATATCCGCGACGACGGCGGCCATTTGCTGCCGCAGCAAACCGTTAGCACCCCACGTTTCAGCACGGATGTGTATCAAAACCCACTGGCGGAAGCGGACAAACTGGTGGCTAAAATCCTTCATGACAACAGCAAAGCGGTTGCCACAGGCAGCCGTTAAGAGAGACGTAATGCAAGATAAGGCCGCATTTACGCCGCCCACTATGTGGCTGGCGGTGCTCGCATTGTCGCTGGCGACATTTATGCAGGTATTGGACTCCACCATTGCAAACGTTGCGCTGCCGACTATCGCCGGGAACCTTGGCGTCAGCGCGGACCAGGGGACGTGGGTTATCACCTCTTTTGCGGTGTGTAACGCCATTGCCCTGCCGCTGACCGGCTGGTTTACCCGCCGGTTCGGGCAGCTAAAGTTGTTTGTTGGTTCGGTGGTGATGTTTACGCTCAGCTCGTTCCTGTGCGGCTTAGCGCACAGCATGACCGAACTGATCATCTTTCGCGCCCTGCAGGGGTTTTTCGCAGGCCCGATGTTCCCGATGTGTCAGACGTTGCTGCTGGTGATCTTCCCTCCCATCAAGCGAAGCATGGCGCTGGCGCTGCTGTCGATGGTGACGGTTGTCGCACCCATCGTCGGACCCATCACCGGAGGCTGGATCACCGATAACTATTCCTGGCCATGGATCTTCTACATCAATGTGCCAATCGGCATTTTTGCCACTCTCGTGGTCTGGACCCAGCTGCGTGCCCGTGAAGAAACGACGAGCCACGTGCCAATTGACTATATTGGCATTGCGCTGCTGGTGATGGGGGTTGGGTTGCTGCAGGTTGTATTAGATAAGGGCAACGATCTCGACTGGTTTGCTTCCCTGCAAATTGTCATCATGACGGTCATTTCCGCGATTTCCCTGGTGTCGTTTGTCATCTGGGAACTGGGCGAGCGCCATCCGATTGTTAATCTGCGCTTGTTCAAAGAGCGCAACTTTGCCGTCGGCACGCTCTCGCTAACACTGGGCTACGCCGCGTTCTTCGCCATCAACATTATTCTGCCGCAGTGGCTGCAAACTCAGATGGGCTATACGGCGATTTGGGCAGGGCTCGCCGCCGCACCCATGGGCGTACTGCCGTTATTGATGACGCCGTTTATTGGCCGCTATGCCAACAAAGTTGATCTGCGTATTCTGGCATCGCTGTCATTCCTGACGATGGGGGCATCCTGTCTCATCCGTGCACAGTTCAACACCGACGTGGATTTCCGCACCATTGCGCAAGTGCAGCTGTTTATGGGGATTGGCGTGGCGTTTTTCTTTATGCCTGTGACCACTATCGTCTTGTCGAATCTTAACGGTGCAGAAATCGCCGAAGGTTCCGGTCTGGCAACGTTCTTCCGCGTACTGGGTGGGTCGTTCGCCTCGTCGCTGACGACCTGGATTTGGTCCCGCAGAGAGATATTCCACCATGCCAGTCTGACGGAGAGCGTCTCTGCGTACAACCCGGCGGCGGTGAATTATATTGAGAAGATGGGCGGGCTCACCCAGCAGAATATGGCGTCTGTCGATAAAACCATTGAGCAGCAGGCCTATATGATGTCGACCATTGATTACTTCTGGATATTAGGCTGGGGCTTTATGGCGCTGATTGTGGTTATCTGGTTCACGCGGCCACCCTTCAGTCGTTCTGGTCCGTCAGGTGCTCCGGCGGCAGGGCATTAAATGAAAGGTAAAACGTAAAGTAGCTGCTTCGAAGCGTACAACACCCGGCTAAACGTAGCGGAGAAAACCCTGACGTTGATTCTCACCGAGCCTGGACAGCCGAGCAGAAAACCTGAAGAGTGTATCTATGCTTCGGGTGCGCAGACAAAACAAAGCTTATTGCCTTCCGGATCCCGGCAATAAGCGGCAAAGAAATCTGTCGCATATTCTCTAAATCCTGGCGGGCCCTCATCGGTTCCTCCCATCGTAATGGCAAGTTCCCAAATCTCTTTCACATCAGCGTGTGAGGCCACTAAGAAACTCACCTGAACGCCATTTCCCCAGGTTGAAGGGAGGCCATTCACAGGGAGTTGTACATAGAACTGAGGCCATCTTTTATCCGGGTCTTTCCAGCCCACACCTTGTGCGCTACCGCCATTTCCCTCAGGGATCTGAACGAGGCCTAATCTGGAAAGTATGGCTTCATAGAAACAAACCAGCTTGCTTCAGATTTCTGGCTCCGACGTGTACATGACTAAACATGCGTGACTCTCCATGAAAAGTAACGATGACTTTTGAATTGCCATAAACAGTGTAGACCTTTTTAAATCGATGCATCACAGCACGCTTTTTCAGTCATACAGTCAGATATTTGCTCTTGGCTTCCCCTGGTCCGACATTTTCCAACGTAGCGGGCTGATTCGTGCCAGAAATGGACGTTACATACATCACAATATTTTAATTGATGAGGGCAGATTCAACGGATATTTTAATGAATTCATGTGGCTAGCATGAGCCTATTCAATAATGGAGATGCAAATATGTATAAACACTTTTTTGTGTGTATTTTCGCGCTTGTCGTTTTTTCTGTGGGTGCTGCAGAGGGTGGTGCGGGAGGTAAGGGGGCGGATGGTGGAAACGGTGGGGATATGTCACAACCTGGTAAACCAGGTGCAGACGGCGGGAGGGGCGCTGACGGGGGCAGTTCAGATAATTCACCAGGCAGGGCAGGATGCCCGGGAGGAACGGATCCTGCTGAGAACGGCCTTTTTTATCTCCCGGGAACAAAAGAACAATGCAATCCAGGTCCGCAGGATTCAACAAAAAGTGCAAATTTGTTGTAATGCATTATCTTCGTAACTGCTTTTATCGTTAATGCGACTGGCTGACAGGCACGGTTGGGGATCCTCATTGGAGATAGAAAATTTGGATATGGAACTCAGTATCCGGGAAGCAATCCGTTCTGATCTTGCGATCATGAGTGATTTGGCTCGCGAGCTCAATATCATCCATCATAAAGCGCGCCCAGATATTTATGCTGATGTGACTTTGAATGAGGGAGCAGATGAACCCCATTGGATGGGATTTATTGAAACTGATGATCATGTTGCGTTTATAGCCCGGCATAACTCTCTTCCCATCGGGTTTATTGCAGCGAACATATCAATACCAACAAGTCCACTTCTGAAGCCAGTCCCTGGTTGCAGGATTTGCTCAATATGTGTTCTTGAAACACACAGAGGGCAAGGCGTGGGTAAAGTATTGATGAACAGAGTGCGTGATTGGGCTCTGGCACGTAACGCGCAGGAACTCAGACTGGCTGTTTGGCATTTCAACAAGGCAGCAATCCGCTTGTACGAGGAATTTGGCTTTGAGGTTCGTGCGCTGGAGATGGGCATGCCAATATCTTCTAAGGGGGAGGTTTGAACGCATGACCTTATCCCCGTTGATTAACACACGGCGATGTTTTGAAATACACCCTCAGTGGTCAGAACGATTTCGTACTTCCGCTTTTCGCGCATAGCAACCCTTTTGCATATGCATACTGACAAGGGGCGGAAATATTGCTTTGTAGCAGAGGTTACTCACCTGTGTCCCAGCCGTACTCTGAGTAACTCTCATCAGCATTAATGGCTTCAATAGCCTGCCTTACATAGGGTATTGTTTCTTCTGGCAGATCCGAAATATTCTTCCAGCTTACTTCGGCATGCTTGTCAGGTTCTGCAAGGAAAGGTACACCACTCCATTCTCGGCAGATAAAATAATGCCCTATCCATGAACGGTTTTCCGTCCACACATGCATGGTATGCACAAGGGCCAACTCTGAAGGAATTGTGTCCACCCCTGTCTCTTCTTTTAGCTCTCTGGCGGCAGCGGTGGAGAGTGTTTCGCCTTTTTCTAGCCCACCGGCCGGTAAGCTAAAGCAACCATCCATCCAGCCCGTATTAGACCTTCGGAGCATGCAGAGTTCATCCCCTTTTAGAAGCAAGACGAATACTGCTATGGATAGATTATATCTGCCACGGCCCATGTAGCGATTGCCCAATTACTTAGAATACTGTCTATATATACATTGCTTTAATGCGTTTTGATATCTGTTAATTTTGAAAATGAATGTCCTTACGTCCTTTGTGAGTACCGCCCCATCATCTGTATCGGGGCGGATCAAGTGTGTATTTATTGACAGTGCAATCGAACAATGTTCAGAAGCTATATGTCACTTTCAAGCTTCCATTGGGCGATGCTTTTCGTTGCACAATCGGGCTGTTGCGTGCATCACCAGCCAACTGTGTAAAGCCTGTAGCGGCCACTACGCTCCAGTTCTGGTTGAACTTGTGCGTCCAGTCCATATTCATTGAATAGGCATAAATCCCGGAACCGGCATCATATTGAGTAAACCCCGATGCGGCTGACTGTGATGAACTTACCCCGTAGTAAGTTTGCATATAGTTGTCTGTTCCCCAGCTGCTGGTCAGCGCCATCGTCACGGTATTTTCCGATGAACTATAAAGCGGGCTGATAATGCCGAAATGCAGGGCCGCGCCATTGTCCCGCTGAGAAAACGGCACCTCAGCCTGCAATTGCAAATGAAGCCAGTCGGTTACCTTATATCCCAGACCCAATGCCCCGATAGCCGAGCCTTTGACATCGCCCATACCCCGCAAGTCGTCACTGCCATCGCTCATTGCGTCGCTGTCCACGTCATGATCCTTACGGCCTGCGCGATAGCTCAGCGCAGTACTGTAATCCAGCTTGCCGGAGCTGTTGCCATAACCGATACCCCGCATGGTACTCACGAAGAACCCATTATGCATCGAGTAATCAAGCACCAGGGCTGTCGTGACGCGGTTTTCATCCGAACCAGAATAAAGTGGCGTAACATCCACGCCTCCTCCCAATGTTAAGGCGTTACCCTGTTGTGGTTCTGCCGCAAGTGTTGGGTTGGTCAGTAACGCCAGCAGCGCACCCGGCAGCATTTTTTTCAGGGTGCGTCCTGAGAGTAAATAGGGGAACTTATGACGCAGTTCGAAGTTGCTCATTAAAGAAGTCCTTATGGATTCAAATGATTACGATACAAGCGGGTTTTAAACGCCAGAACGCTCAGTTTGAATACGCACCCTAAAGTTCTCATGAGCTAAAAATGAAGAAATACTTAAGCACGTGCCGGTGACGCAAACATGATAAATTTCCTGATACCGTTTTTTTCTTCAGACGTTCTTCATTCACTGTTGATAACGTAACTATTGTGAAAATTCTCCTCATCGAAGACGACCTGGATCTCGGCAACGGCGTACGTATTGCCCTTGCAGATCAGGGATTAGATGTCATATGGGTTCGCCGCAAAGTGGATGCGCTGCATCAACTCGATGCCTGCTTGCCGGAACTAGTTTTGCTCGACCTCGGACTGCCTGACGGCGATGGCATGAGCCTGATGGCGTACTTGCGCCAGCAGCTCAAGGGGATCCCCGTCATCATTCTGACCGCGCGGGGCACTCTGCAGGATCGCCTGTGCGGGCTGGATGCCGGTGCTGACGACTATCTCGTCAAACCTTTTATTCTTGCCGAGTTATTGGCCAGAGTGAGAGCCCTTGCGCGACGCAGTTACGGTTTTGAGAATGAGGTGATAGAAATTCGTGGGTTATCTCTCCACGTGCCGACTCGTCGCGTGACAGTGAGCGCGCGGAATGTTGAGTTGACGGCAAGTGAATACGCACTGCTTGAAACTTTAATGATGCGCACTGATCGCGTGCTTACACGAAGGTTTCTGGAGGAAAGGATATTCGGCGCAAAAGAAAATATGAGCAATGCACTCGATGTGCATATGGGTAATTTACGTCGCAAAATCGGCGACGGCTATGTACGAACGGTGAGAGGCGTAGGGTATGTCATTGATACTGTGCCGATTCAGAAAGGGGCTGGTTGATGCGAAATTTTTGGCACCACCTGAGAACTCCAACGCTCGTACGGCGAATTATGATCGCCCAGATGCTACTGCTTACACTGCTTTGGTGTCTTTTTCTGACCTACATTTTGTGGGAGAACTTGCGTAGCCCCCCTATGCTAACGGGCAACAATACCTACGAAACCATTCTTACATTGGTTGATCGTATGGATGATCGCCCGCAGGATCTCACCGCTGTGCTGAAAAAGTTCAGCACAGCGTTGCGGGAAGGTTATGGCGGAGGTGAAGATCCGAAACTGTCAATCAGCCTAATCGTTCGGAAGAATAAAGAGATAATTTATTCATCTGATGGCGCTCCGGCAGGAGTGACAAACACCAGGTATGGGAAAATTCAGAGCATCCGGAGTGGGGGGCGCACCTGGACTAGCCGTACTCTCAAGTCCGGGAGATCCGATGCGGAGGTAACACTTGTCACCCCTGCCGGAGGCTGGAACTTTTTTATATACCTGAACTCGCGGGGATACTACATATTGCCGCTACTGGTGTGCATTCCTTTTCTTTTGTTTCCCGCGTGGCTGTCAATCCGTATTGCAATGCGCCCCTGGAACAAGGTGGTAAATGAAATTTCCTTACGAACTTCAGAAGATCTCTCTCCCTTAAAAGAAGTGCCAAAGCACATGGAGCTTCGCCAAATGGTGGACGCTACTAATCTATTTCTTGCCAGGGTGCGAGAGAGTTCTGATAGGGAACGGGTTTTCATTGCAGATGCCGCCCACGAACTGCGTACCCCACTGGCTGCGATGCGAATCAATGTGGAGGCTTTGCAGTCCTATGTAAGCAGCGATAATCAACAGGAGTTGCTTGCAGGGATTATTCGCAGCAATAGCCGTGCAGCGCGTCTTGTCAATCAGTTGCTGCTGATGATGCACAGCGAAGTGCGTATTGACACTGTTATGGAGCCTGTGCCGCTGACAACGCTCATACAAGAGCGAATGGCTGCACTGGCACCGCTAGCGGCTGAGCGCAGGATTGAGCTCGAATTCTACTCTAATGATGAAATCTGGATCACAGGCGTCAAGGAACGCCTGATGTCGCTGATTGATAATTTAATTGAAAATGCCGTGAAGTACAGCCCTGAGGGCGGACGGGTTGAGGTAGATGTAGGATCACTTGATAAATCTACTCAGCTGCGTGTTTCAGATGCAGGGCCCGGCATTCCATTTGAATTGAGGGAGCGCGTGTTCGATAGGTTTTTTCGCGATCCCAATCAGATGCAAAGCGGGAGTGGATTGGGACTTGCAATAGTCAAAGCGGTTGCGCAGCAACACAACAGCAGCGTATGCCTAAATACGTCTGCAGAAGGTGGGCTCATGGTTACTGTTGACTTTCCAAACCACAAGTCAGCCTGAAAGAAAACATAATTTTGATACCAGCCCAGCGGAGAGCCTCTGTCAGAACAATGGAGTTGAAATTGAAATATTTGACCCTGTCTACACTATTATTTTCTATCTCGATCAGCGGGTGCGCCATAACCGTCAGCGAATTAAAAAGCAGTCAATCCTCTTATGACGGCAGCTTTACGAGCAAGACGGAGCCCTCAGATACGTATCGAACTTTAAGGCACATGGCAAGGCAGTGCCTGGAATATGAGGCATATTCAGGAAATCCGGTCATCGTATTAAGCGAGTTTGACGGTGAGCGCAATGAAGGTGAAATCAATCAAAAGCTCCTTGCGCAGGGACTGTTGATTAACAACACGCTAATTGAAATAGAAAGACATGATGGGGACAAAGCACAGGTCAGCCTATACACAACCAAGAACATCTTGAGTGTGGGCATCAGGTCGCCAAATATAAGTGATATCAAGCGCTGGGCTGACGGCGATAAAGCTTGCCAGAACGACACTGTCGTCAATACCGTGAAACATCTCAGGCCATATGACTTAATCCCCGGTTGATTTACACACCGCGATTTAAGTAATACCTTCATCAGTAATGAGAATAACTGCGAATGGCTATCCCTCGCTCATAATTGCCCTGGATCCTTTAGCGGATAGGTCTGAGTAGCTACGCAGCTTAAAATGATTCAAGGAATCTTTGTTTCGGGGGCGGTTTTAGTAACCGCTACAATTTTTTGCTCATAAAGACGGTCTTTCCACCCATGAATTGTTCATGTCTATCGATTTCATATTCTGGCGCTGCATATAAGGCAATGTTCGCCTCGAATGCTTCGTTCGTCTGCAGGCGAATTTCCCCAACGAGTCATTTCGTCTCAGAAAGACAAATTAAGTGATGAGTAAGCAAAAGTTAAGCCTCTTTATTGAAGAGGCTTTTTTTATTGGCGTGTTACTTAATACAATATCAATGCTGAATCGTAGACCCGATGTTTTTAATTACGATCTGAGTAGTTTTTTGACTATAAACCAGGGTGTTAGCGGGGATATCTTTATTGATAAATGACATTGCCCCAATAGTGACATTGTCTCCAATAACGATGTCCCCAAGAATGCAGGAGTTAGCACCGATATCGACGTTATTACCGATTGTGATATATCCTATATCAGGCGTTGATTTTTTCCTTCCAATAGTCGTGTTTTGACGGATGTTCACATTGTCGCCAATCACACATTCAGCTCTGATTACGATCCCCACGTAATGGTTTATTTTCATACCGGTTCCGATATGTGCAGCAATGCTTATGTCTGCGCCATACTTTCTGGCTAAGTTAACGCCAATTATTTTGGCGATTTTTCGCTGGCGAGATGATGAGGATTTATACAAATAGTTTGCAATCCGCCACCAAAAGTAGAAGCGTTTTTTGCGATTAAAAGCTACGCGGTGAAATACTTTTAGCCATGAGAATCTTTTGCCCCCATCTCTTTTTATTACTTCTATTCTTAAACATTCTTTCAAATGTTCATAGCCTGTAACTTTATTACTTGTGGAGCTGACCAGAGGATTATCCATATTGTATTACCGTTAAATAAAAGCAATTAAGCACTTATCGGCATTGAACAAATAAACTTTAAAAGAATAACCTGAGTAGAGGATATGCCCGAAAAGCAGGGCGCAGGCGCTCACAAATCTGAAATTTTTAACGAATTTTACCTTCCGCCACCGGACCAATTTGCGCCCAACGCTTTTTCCCCTGTACGGCTCATACGGCAGTAAGGGCCTGGCAGGGGGATCCTGCAAGGCGAATCATCGGACGAAGTTCGATGGAGAGTCCGGAAAGCGGAAAGCAAAAAACCCGCCATAGGCGGGTTCTTCTAAATATTGGTGCCCGGACTCGGAATCGAACCAAGGACACAGGGATTTTCAATCCCTTGCTCTACCGACTGAGCTATCCGGGCAACGGGGCGCATTAAACCGTATCGGGCATGTGCCGTCAACGGCTTTTTGTGACAACAGCGGGGTTCGTCACCTGACTGATGCTTTTTACGACGATTTGTCGATTTAACTTACGGCCCAGGCCACCTGTCCAGGTTTGTACCCGACAACAAGCCCGAAAAACGTGGAGGTTCCGGGACATGCTCCCTGTCGCATTCTGTAAGAAATTCGCCGTATGTTCAGGGTTGAACCGGGGGGTAAAAGATGCGATTATTGCGCCGATTTATTAAACAACTCTGATCCCGTTTTCACGCGACAGCTCAAGAGGGTTGCGGCATGGCTGGTTTATCACATCGCGCTGTTCGCCAGTGCAAAAACAATCTGATGATGATCTCCGGGTGCTGTAAACACCACGATTTCAGTTTTCCTCCTTTTGTCGTCTCTTTCATGCGGTAAGGCTACCGTTTGCTCGCTGTTAGGCATTATTAAAAACAGAGATTAAAACAGAGCAGCTCTCTGATTTTACTGTTGTCTATCCGACGTGGCGTGGCCTGAAACCCGATTTGTCACCGCTTTGCCCCACCGGCATAGCTCCGTTGCACTCGATATCTCGCTTAGCCAACGTCAATTGCCGGGCCGGACTCTGCGCTTACCTTTTATGCCGTAAGATCCCGCTCATTGCCGTGCCATCTGGCACACCCTCTTACTTAACCGTTTGAGAGTCTGAATGAAACACTTAAAACTTGCAGCAAGCGCTTCCGTCGCCCCTTATCTCCAGACTGCACGTCTGGTCGTTGACCTGCGCCGCGCCGATTATGCGGACGTTGCGGCCATCATTATTTCTGTCGGTGACCTGAACCACGGCAGGCTGGCGGAGATTGAAACGCTGGGATTTGGTATTCCCGCGTTTGTTGCGGTGCAGGGTACGGAGCAGGTGTCACCTGAGTTTCTGCCGTTGCTGAAAGGCGTTATCACGCTGTCGGACGCCAATCAGGCATTTTATGCCGCGCAGATTGAATCTGCCGCGCAGGCTTATGAAGAAGCGCTGTTCCCGCCGTTTTTCGATACGTTGAAAAAGTATGTCGAGATGGAGAACGCCACTTTCGCCTGTCCGGGGCACCAGGGGGGCGAGTTTTTCCGACGTCATCCGGCAGGGCGACAGTTTTATGATTTTTACGGCCCGAATATTTTCCGCTCCGACATGTGTAATGCGGATGTCAAACTGGGCGATTTACTGATCCACGAAGGATCGGCGAAAGATGCCCAAAAGTATGCAGCTAAAGTCTTCAGCGCAGATAAAACCTATTTCGTGCTCAACGGCACGTCTGCGGCCAATAAAGTCGTCACTAATGCACTGCTGACGCGCGATGATCTGGTGCTGTTTGACCGTAACAACCACAAATCAAATCATCATGGTGCGCTGCTGCAGGCGGGTGCAACGCCGGTTTATCTCGAGACTGCGCGTAATCCGTTCGGTTTTATCGGCGGTATCGATGCTGCCTGTTTCGATGAAACCTATCTGCGTAAACAAATCAAACAGGTGGCACCTCATCGCGCGGCCGAAAAACGTCCGTTCCGTCTGGCGATTATCCAGCTTGGTACCTATGACGGCACCGTGTACAACGCCCGTCAGGTCGTGGATAAAATCGGTCACCTGTGCGACTACATCCTGTTTGATTCCGCATGGGTGGGTTATGAACAATTCATCCCGATGATGAAAGAATGCTCGCCGTTGTTGCTGGAACTTAACGAAAACGACCCTGGCATTATCGTCACGCAGTCTGTTCATAAGCAGCAGGCCGGGTTCTCGCAGACTTCGCAAATTCATAAAAAAGACAATCACATCAAAGGCCAGAAGCGTCATTGCAGCCATAAAAAGCTCAACAATGCGTTTATGATGCATGCCTCGACCAGCCCGTTTTATCCGTTGTTTGCCGCACTGGATGTCAATGCGCGCATTCATGCCGACGGCAGCGGAAAACATATGTGGATGGAGTGCGTGAAGCTCGGCATCGAAACCCGCAAAATGCTGCTTGATCAATGCTCAATGATTTTGCCGTTCGTTCCCCCGACTGTCGGTGGCAAACGCTGGCAGGATCATGAAACCAATGAGATGGCTAACGATGTGCGTTTCTTTGATTTTGTGCCGGGCGAGCGCTGGCACGCATTCGACGGTTATGCCGGGAAACAGTATTTCGTTGATCCCTGCAAATTGCTGCTGACCACGCCGGGCATTGATGCTTCCAGCGGTAAGTACACGGAGTTCGGCATTCCGGCAACCATTCTGGCGAACTATCTGCGTGAGAATGGCATCGTGCCGGAGAAATGTGACCTTAACTCGATTTTGTTCCTGCTCACTCCGGCGGAAACACCGGCCAAAATGCAGTTGCTGGTGGAAGAACTGGTGCGGTTCGAGCAATACATTGAAGAAGATGCGCCGCTCAGCGAAGTACTGCCGACGGTATATCGTAAAAACGAAGACCGCTACCGGAATTACACCATCCGCCAGTTGTGTCAGGAAATGCATAACCTCTACGTCAGTTTTGATGTGAAAGAGTTGCAGAAAGAGATGTTCCGCGAGAAGAGTTTTCCGCAGGTCGTGATGAATGCGCAGGATGCTCATAATGAGTTTATCCGCGATAACATCGAACTGGTGGCGATTGGTGATGCCGAAGGCCGTATCGCTGCGGAAGGCGCTCTGCCTTATCCTCCGGGCGTGTTGTGCGTCGTGCCAGGTGAATTATGGGGCGGGGCGGTTCAGCGTTACTTTATGGCGCTGGAAGAAGGTATCAACCTGCTGCCGGGCTTCTCGCCGGAATTGCAGGGGGTGTATATCGAGAAAAAACCGGTTGGCTGGAAGCGTGTGATGGGGTATGTCGTTTCTGCGTAATTTCTTAAAATAAAGCCTGGTTTTTCACATAATCATCTTTACGTAATGCGGAGGCTATAGCCTCTGCATTATTTATAACACACTTATAATGTATTTTATGAATATGTAATAGCGGGCAGTTTTATCGATAATATAAATGATTTTATCAACTTTCTGGCTTTATGGATTATTATTACTTATCAGGATTAATTAATTTTTTGTATGTTTTAGTTAATGTTAATTACGCACATTACTGAATATTCCCTGCAAGTAATTCCCCGCAATTTTCAACTCAAAATTGTTTCCAAACATTGCTTTTTACTTTCCAATCCTATAAATTGCCCTACTACCGAGACTGCTAAAAATAAAACGTTATGCATAAGGATGTTAATAGGATGTATGTCTCTATATTTGGCATTCCTGGATTTGTTGTTATTTATTATTGATCATGATACCCCGCACTGATTCTCAGCGATATTTAATTTCTGCATGACATAGGCAGAGGCTATTTCACAGCCTGTTTTCGGTGGTTGACTCATTATCATATTATTACGCTATGGATACCATAACATCCATGGGCGGTAGCGTGGGAAAGCCATCCTCACTGGCTAAACTTACTCTTACTTAAGAACCTCATAAAAACATCTTCCTTAATTCCCCGGCGGGCAGGGATAAAAATACCAGAAAGAAAGCTGCCCCGATAAAAATAAACGGTTAAAACGTTATGAAAGTTAAGCTCTTCTCTGTTCCACTCGTCATATTTTTCACATCGCTGTGTGGATGTACGTTATCGCCAGGTATCGGTCTGAATACCTCGGGTAAAAATGTCGTGAACGAAAAAGTTCCTTCTGAAGATATTAGCGCCCTGGTTGATGTTTACCCTATTACGCCTAAACTGGTTGAATCCCTCATCCGGCGTCCCGCCGTTGCAACAGTGAATAGCGACCTGGATTCACGTCTTAAAAACTACCAGTACCATGTCGGCATCGGCGATATATTAACCATTACCGTATGGGATCATCCTGAACTTACCACACCCGCCGGTCAGTATAGGAGTGCCGGAGAGGCCGGAAACTGGGTAAATGCCGAGGGGGCCATATTCTATCCTTACATAGGCATGGTTAACGTTGCCGGCAAAACTACCTCCGAAATTCGTAGCAATATTACTGCCCGGCTCACCCAATATATTCAATCACCGCAGGTTGATGTCAATGTCGCGACGTTCCGCTCGCAAAAAGTCTATGTCACCGGTGAGGTGGTAAAATCCGGACAGCTACCGGTCACCAACGTTCCCCTGACCATAATGGATGCAATTAACCAGGCGGGGGGATTAGGTGAAAATGCCGACTGGAATAATATCGTATTATCGCATAACGGTGAGAAGTCCCTCATTTCTTTGCAGGCCCTAATGAAGAACGGAGATATGCGGCAAAACCGTTTACTCGAGCCGGGAGATATTCTCTATATCCCAAGAAATGACGAGCTGAAAGTGTTCGTGATGGGTGAAGTGAACAAGCAAATGACATTACGCATGGATCGTAGTGGTATGACTCTGACTGAAGCTCTGTCGGATGCCCATGGTGTTGACCCGCTGACGTCAGATGCTACGGGGATTTTCGTCATCCGCCCCCTGAAAGGGGAGGCTAAAAACAGGATCGCGAATATTTACCAGCTGAATGCGAGCGATGCTGCGGCACTGGTGCTGGCAACAGAGTTCCAGCTTGAGCCTTACGATATTGTGTATGTGACGACGGCTCCGGTAACAAAATGGAACCGTATTATCGGACAACTATTGCCAACTATTACCGGGGTTCATGACCTGACGGAATCAGCCCGCTATATTCGGAACTGGTAAGGAAAGGGAATGTTTAATTCTGTCCTGATAGTGTGCGTAGGTAATATATGCCGCTCACCGCTAGCTGAAGCTTTACTGAAACAATGGCTGCCTGAAAAAAATATACAATCGGCCGGTCTGTTTGCACTGAAGGGAAAAGGCGCTGATCTGATGGCAAAGACGGTGGCCTGCCGTCACGGGATATCACTGGAAAATCATAAGGCAAGGCAGTTTACGCGTGAAATGGGGCGGACGTTTGATCTTATTCTGGTGATGGAAAAGAGGCATATCAATATTATTACGCATTATTTACCCGAAATCAGAGGGAAAATCATGCTGCTGGGGCATTGGAATCAGCGCAAAGATATTCCTGACCCGTATGGAGGAGATATAACAACCTTTAATTTTATATTCTCTCTTATAAATGAGTCAGTATCTGGCTGGAAGGCGGCTTTAGATGATCAGGGTTTAAAATGAGTGTGAAAATAACGAATCACTTTAAAAATAAAAATAGCCAGGATGAGTTTGATTTACGCAAAAACGTTGGCGCTGTTATTGACCGAAGATACACTATTATTGTCATTACCTTAATCTTTGCCATCATTGGCCTGTTATATGCCGTTCTGTCGGCTCCGGTTTATCATACTGATGCGTTAGTTCAGATCGAATCCTCAGGCGAAACCGATATGATAAGTCATATCTCGCCATTATTGCCGGCGAAATCACCTGTTTCACTGACAGAAAAACAATTGATTACTTCCCGGGCAATACTGGGAGAAACCGTCGCTCAGTTAAATTTGGATACAGAAGTCCGTTTTGCCCATTTTCCCATTATTGGTGAGGCGATACGGCGATATTCGTCGTCAGGATTGCCGCAGATCACGGTGGATATCTTTGAACCACGCGAGGGAGTGACCGGAAGCCCTTATACGCTTGAAATTCTCGGGAATGCTAATTATCAGATAACATCACCTTCCGGCACGACCACATCGGGAATGGCCGGTAGGGTGTTAGAAACTCCGGAGTTTCGTATTGAAGTCAACGCAATCAATGCGCGCAAAGGCGATAAGTTCACCGTTATAAAAGTCGAAGTGCTCAAGGTGATCAGTGACTTACAAACCAATGTCAACGTCATGGATCAGGGAAAAGATACGGGTATTTTGACTATCAGCTACAGTGGCAATGATCGTAAACAAATTAAGCGTATTCTCCAGACAATTATTGATAACTATGCCCGCCAAAGTATCCACCGGAAATCAGAAGAAGCAGAAAAAAGTCTGGAGTTTCTCAGGAGTCAGCTTCCCTTGGTAAAAAACAACCTTGGGATCGCAGAAGCGAAATTAAACACCTTCAGAAGCCGAAATAATTCGGTGGATTTACCGATGGAAGCAAAGTCGGCCCTCGACAGCCTGGTTCAACTGGATGGTCAGGTTAACCAGCTTATCCTTAAAGAAGCTGAGATTTCAAAGCTCTATACAAAGCAGCATCCTGCATACGTGGCATTAATTGAAAAAATCCATGTACTGAAAGAAGAAAAGGAAAATCTGAGTCAAAAAATCAGCACATTGCCTCAGATGCAGCAGGAAGTGGTCAGGCTGACGCGTGACGTTCAGTCGGGACAACTTATCTATATGCAGCTTTTAAATAAGCAGCAAGAACTAAAAATCAGCCAGGCCAGCACAATCGGCACGGTCAGGATTATCGACAGTGCCGTCACAGGATTAAAACCCGTGAAGCCCAATAAAATCAGGGTGATATTTATTTTTGCCTGTCTGGGAATGATTTCATCCGTTGGATTTATCCTGGCAAAAGTCTCACTGCAGCATGGCATTGATTCCGCCGAAATACTTGAAGACATCGGTCTGAATATTATTTCAAATGTGCCGCTATCAGAGTGGAAAAATAATCCCGATCCTGACGCTATGAAGGATGGGCAACGCTTAAGCCTACTGGCACTTGAGAATCCGTCAGATATTGCCATTGAAGCCCTGAGAAATTTAAGAACCAGTTTATATTTCTCGCTGATGGAATCCGGATCAAATGTATTGATGATCTCCGGTGCTACCCCGATGGTAGGTAAAACCTTCATCAGTTCCAACCTTGCTGTGGTGATAAGCCAGGCTGAAAAACGGGTCTTATATATTGATTGCGATATGCGAAAAGGGTATGCACACCGGATCTTTGATATTCACAACGTAGGTTTATCAGAGGCTATTGCAGGTTCCATCATGTATAAAGACGCGGTCCAGAGCAGTAAAATTCCGGGGCTGGATATCATTACGCGCGGGAAGTTATCCAGAAAACCATCGGAACTTTTGATGCGCAAGGAATATCGCCAACTTATTCAATGGGCTTCAGAGAATTACGACCTCGTAATACTGGATGCACCGCCGGTTCTGGCGGTAAGCGATGCCGTTATTATCGGGAAACATGCGGGTATTTCTCTGCTGGTTGCTAAATTCGAGCAGAGCACAGTACGTGAAATAGAATCTGCAATCAGAGTATTCAAAAGAAATAATATTGATATTAGCGGCGGGGTGCTCAACGCAGTGGTGAATAAATTTTCTGGTTTCTATAGCTATGGTAAAAAAGAAATATATGAATATCATGCATCTGAGCTATGAAAATCACACTACGTTATCAGGACATAGGCAGAACTCTACGAGAAGTGGTGTTTGCTCCTGACTGGTCTTAACTAGACCAGGATGATTATGATATCTTTCAGGGAAAGATAATGAATAAGATATTCAGCGACAGTGTTATTTATGTTGGCGGAGAGTTATTTGTAAAAATTTTTCCTTTCCTTCTGCTCCCTGTTCTCTCCCGTGCTTTGGGGCCTGAACAGTACGGACAAATATCTTTATTCAATACTTATGTGTCGATCTTCTTTGTCTTCATTGGGCTCAATTCATCAGCCGCGATTATTAGATATGAGTACACGCAAAAAAGATATCATTCTGCAGATTATTTCTTTTCCTCTGTCATTATTTTATCCATTGCCTTCATCCTTTACATTCATGTCCTGTATGTTTTTTACCGCCATGAAATTATCATCCTTGCAGCGCTGGCAGGTTATCTGCAGTGTGTTTACACCAATCTGGTCTCGGTCAGTCAGGCCAGAAAAGAAGCGAAAAAATACCTGATAGCACAAGTGCTTAATGCGGCAATGTCATTTTTTATGACATTATTATTTCTGTATTATTTTTGGGCGAACTATGAGGCCAGGGTTTACGCGATTATCATGGGCTTTCTGCTCTCAATATTTTTTGCTTCCTGGTCAAACAGAGTCTGGCTGAAGCAGGTAGATTTTCGTTTTGAGACGTTTAAAAAGACATCATCGCAACTTTTACTTTTTGGCGTTCCTCTCATTATTCATAATTTGAGTTTTCTGGCCCGATCCGGACTGGACAGGATTATGATCAGTAAATACTTCCCCGGTGCCACATTGGGGAATTACTCAGCGGCATTTCAGCTGAGTGTGATTATTACCGTAGTGCTGATGGCGCTGAATAAGGCATTGACCCCTCATCTGTACAGCCAGTTAAGGAATAATAAAATCAGGAGAAGTGACTTTAATCTGATCTTCGCCGGGTATTTTTTTCTGAGCATACTGATAACCGTTGTTGCGCAGTTACTGCCTGAAAAAATATACAATATGGTTGCAGGAGAAGAGTATAAGGACATTAAAAGATTGGTGATAATTATGGTGCCTGCTTTTTTAGCGCAGGGATTTTACCTGATTATGGCTTCCACCTGTTTTTTTTATGGCAAGAATAAAGCAATTTCCTATTGTACTTTCACCGGAGGAATCGTTCATTGCGTTATATTGTATTTCGTTTGTAAGTTTATGAATGTATTCTGTGTGCCATGGGTGCTGTTTTTCTCGAACAGTTTTGTCGCTTTTCTGATGTATATAACTGTCTTCAGGGCCGTATTAAGCCAGGACCGGCGAGGAAAAAGTGAACATTGATTTAAAACGTGGCGTTATGTGTCTTTTTTTAATGATGGCCATTTCAGTATGCATAGTTAATCTTATTGTGAATGCACGTATTGCGGTAGGGGCGGTGATCTTTACCCTGACTGCATTGAGCATACCTGTCATGACCATTCCAGGAGCCCGTTATAATTTTTTTATCATCTCGGCACTGCTGTTCTCCGCCGGCTATACGTTTTATTGTGTTAATGCTTTTGATATATTCCCCGGAATAGATGCTGTCCGCTATTATCAATTTTTGATGTCAAATAACTCGCTTGGTGAAATACTCTCCGGTGCGGTAGAGAGAGTGATTAAAGTGCATGAAAGCGGAGAGACTGACGGACCGGGTTCCTTTTTTATCTTTGGGTTGCCCGTTCATTTATTTTATAATTTAATGCCCGCAAAAGATGCAGTTTATATTGTTATTTTTAATTTCATCTTCAAAATGATGGGGGTTTTGACAATCAGCCGACTATTTTCCAGAGTATGTTCGGTTAATTTTCGCTGCGTTCTGCTATCCCTGATTATTTTTTCTCCGACGTTTAATTATTTTGTTTCTGTTTTTGGTAAAGATACCTTTATCTTTTTCATGACGATCCTTCTGGCCGCAGCGTTAGTCAGTTTCTCGGTTACTCCGGGGAGAGTTACAAAATTCTTCCAGGCCATTAGCATATTAATACTGGCAGGCTACTGTTTTCTGCTCCGGCCTTATTCTCCCGTAACGGCACTTCTGTATGTTATGTTTACACTGGAATGTTGCCGGTTAATAAAATTAGCCATGATAGGAACTGTTTTGATAGTGGTACTGGTTGCTGTTTTAAAATCGGTTCTATTAATAATTAACTGGCCGATGATTTTTGCTTTTATGTATATGGCTCCCAACCCCTCTCAGTTTATGAATTATGATGGCTTTACATTGCTTCCCGTGCTCGGGGTTATTATTACTTTAATGTTAATTTTTGTCCGGACAATAAAATATACCACCCTTATTTTTGACAGGAAACTGGCAGCATCGGTTATGTGTGTCCTGATTTATTCTGCCATCATGACACTGGTTGGATTCTACGCGATCCGTACTGAATATAGTTTTGGAAGTGTAGGGGATGCCGTATTCAGAAAACAACTGCTCATTATGCCGCTGGTTATTTTTTCCCTGTTACTTTATTTAAGAACCCGGGTTGCAGGTACATCAGATGAAGAAAATTGAAGTTGCTCACCTGTTAGGTCAGCTGGATATCGGAGGAATTGAAAGCTGGCTTTATGATTTTGTGATTGAAACAGCAGGCAGTGTACAGCACACCTTTATCGTCGATAAGCCCCATAAAGGATTTTACGAAGAGGATTTATTGTCGATGGGTTGCAGAGTCATACACATTTCGTCTTATACAAAACCACTGAAATACATAGCCGCTTTGTTTTCCGTTCTCAGGAAAAATAAATATGATGTCTGTCATAGCCACGTCAGCTTCAATAATGGTGTCGTCGCGTACATCGCTAAGATGTGTGGTATACCGAAGGTTATTTCCCATGCTCACTCTGATCGAACTCTGCAATACCAACGCCAGGGCCTGTTAAAACGCCTTGAAATTGATTTTAAAATCTTCCTGGTCAGACGTTATTCGACGTATTGCGTTGCGGTCAGTGAAGGTTCAGCACGTTGCCACTTCAAAACAAAGGGAACGGCGGTCAGCATCATTCCCTGTGGCAAAAATTTTCAGAACCTGGTCTCTGCTGCCCCGAGCCGCCTTAAACAGGAGCTTGGTATTGCTGAAAGCACGTTTGTTTTGGGAACGGTCGGGCGGGTAGAACCTGTTAAAAACCAGGCATTCCTGCTTGATATACTCTCTCAATACCGTGAGCAGGATGTATGTTTGCTGATTGTTGGTGAAGGAAGTCTGCGGGCTGACTTGCACAGACTCACCCTTGAGCAGGGTCTCGCTGACAAAGTTATCCTGACCGGTGCAAGAGACGATACGCTGTTAATTTTACGCGATGTTATTGATGTTTTCCTGTTTCCGTCGCTGCACGAGGGCTTTGGGCTTGCTGCTGTTGAAGCTCAGGCGGCCGGCCTGCCGGTCATCGCTTCACTGCATGTTCCACGGCTTATTGATGTGACTGAACGTATCTCTCATCATTCACTTAGCCATCTCTGTGCATGGACGTCAGAAATTGATGCATGGATGGCTCAGCCTGTCAGGAAAGAAATTAATACTGATGTGATAACAGGCCGCTTTTCTATCGGGAAGAATGCGCAGGAAATATTGAGGTTATATGTCTGAAAATATTAAAACTGGCCGGATGGTTTTTCGTCACTGGCGGAGCATTATTCTGTTTCTATGTGCCATAATCTCTCCTTTACCGAAGTTTTTTCGTGCTCATCTGCTTGATGTCTTCGCCGGATTTCCGGGAAAAACAGGGGTGGGCATCCGCTATATTCTTATCCGTACGCTGGTAAAAGCATGTGGAGATAATGTTTATATCGGACGCTGGTGCGTATTCAAAAATCTACAAAACCTCTCACTGGGTAGCAATATCAGTTTTCATGAACGGAGTTATGTGGATGCTGCCGGAAATATTTTGGTGGGTAATGATGTGTCGTTTGCCCATTCTGTGTCGATTATCTCTTTCGAACATCGGTACGCATTATCTGAACAACCCTTTAAATATCAGCCGGTAGAGCTTAAAAAAATTTGTATTGCCTCGAATGTCTGGGTGGGGTGTGGTGTAAGGATCCTGGCAGGTACGATAATTGACTCTGACGTCGTTATCGCAGCGAATTCTGTCACCAAAAATCATCTTACTGCGGGAGTCTATGCCGGATCCCCGGCAATGAAAATAAAGGAGCTATCATGAAAATGGTTTTTGCGCATGACCATTATTTTATCCATCATGGTGAAAAAGTGTATTCACCCGGTAAGCTTCCTTATTCTGCTTTTACCCGGTATTTACATCATTTTGATCAGGTAACTGTATTATCCCGTTATAAAAATGATTCCTCATTTTCGCCTTACTGGACTCTGGCCAGCGGTCATGGGATGGTTTTTAAAAAAATTGAAAATCATTCTTCTCTGAAATCTGTGTTATTCACCTGCCATAAAAATATTATCGAGATTAAAGACACTCTCAGAGGGTGCGATGGCGTTGTTGTCAGGTTACCCAGTGAAACCGGTCTGATAACGGCAAAAATCGCACGACAGATGAATATTCCTTATCTTGTGGAACTCGTAGCCTGTCCGTGGGATGCCATGATCGGATACGGATCACTGAAGGGATTCCTCTATGCGCCGGTGTTATCCTGGCGGGTGAGGCAGGCGGTGAAAAAAGCCTGGGGTGCTATTTATGTTACGGGGAGTTTTTTGCAAAAACGTTATCCTATTAAATATAACGGCGTGTCTGCTTCAAACGTTGACTTACTGCCGGCCTCTCTTTCTGTTCTGAATCAAAGATGCGATAAAATAGCTACGTCCTCTGGAGGACCTTTTAAAATAGGCTTAATTGCTTCTCTTGACAGTCCGCATAAAGGTTTTGATACCATTTACAAAGCAGTCTATCGGCTCAAAAATAAGGGGGTTCCGGTCATACTTGAAATCACCGGTGGCGGAAGTAAATTCAAAAATAGTCCGCTGATTGATAAATTATTACTGCATGACAATATTATTTTTTCAGGGCCCAAAACATCAGGAGAAGGGATTTTTTCATTCCTGGATACCGTCGATCTGTATGTGCAGCCCAGCAATCAGGAAGGATTGCCACGTGCTGTGATAGAGGCGATGTCGCGCGCCTGCCCGGTGATCACCAGTTCTGCCGGAGGAATGCCGGAGTTATGTCAACGGCATTACCTGCATAAGCCCAATGATGACCATACACTGGCGAACAACATTGAATATTTACTAAAAAACCGTCAGGAAATGTTATCGATGGCGCACCACTCGTTTAATACTGCGCGTCTTTATCAGCCTGAATTATTAATGAAAATCCGCTTTGATCTCTTTACCCGCTATAAGAACCATATGCTTTCACTCAGGAATGCCTGACACAACATCTCTCAGTTGTTTTTGGTTTTTACTGATATAGATAATGAATGACCTTTAACATAATTATGAGAAATGTTTTTGCAAGGTCAGTGTAAATATTTTATTTATATTAGGGAGCTGCAAGCAAGATCCGAACACAATGCAATAAATGTTGGAATTTCTTTCCGGCAAAAAAAGGAATGATAATTTTGAATGGAATCGATCACAAATATGTTATTGCAATTACGGCTAACACAAGCTGGTATTTGTATAACTTTCGAAAAAATACCATTATGGCTTTGCTGGAGAATGGATATCAGGTAATAGCAATCTCACCTGCGGATGAATATACTCACCGGCTCGCTGAACTTGGCTGCCAGACCGTTCCGGTAAAAATAGATTCCGGTGGTACTGATTTTTTCAAAGACTTGATCACTTTATTTTCAGCCTGGTGTGTTTTGCGCAAGCACAAAGTCGATGTGGTATTGAATTTTACGCCTAAAAATAACATCTATTTTACGCTGGCAGCTAAGGTATTAGATATTCCTGCCATCAACAATATCGCCGGACTGGGCAGTGTTTTCATGAGCAAAGGCATGGTGAGGATAATATGCCGGCATCTCTACCGGTTCAGTCAGCGCTATGCGGCAAAAATTTTCTTTCAGAATGAGGATGACCGGGAATTATTCCTGACTGAAATGCTGCCTGATTATTTATATACCGAACGATTACCGGGTTCGGGTGTTGATTTAATGCGTTTCAAGGTAACACCGGCACCTGATGATGATGTGGTACGTTTTATACTGATTTCCCGAATGCTCTATTCCAAAGGAGTAGAACATTATGTTGATGCGGCGCGCAAATTGAAGAAACGGCATGGGCAGCGCTGTGAATTTCGCTTGCTTGGGTTCCTGGATGTTAATAATCCGGCCGCCATTAAGACCGAACGGATGGCCGCCTGGATTGAGGAGGGCAACATACTTTATCTGGGGACGTCAGATAATGTTGAGCAGGAAATCGCGCTGGGCGACTGTATTGTTTTGCCTTCCTTTTACCGTGAGGGGGTGCCGAAATCCTTACTCGAAGCCGGAGCGATGGGGAAGCCTCTGATTACCACGCGTAATATTGGTTGTCAGGACACGGTAAATGAAGGGGTAAATGGTTTTCTGTGTGAGCCACAGGATACGGGGTGTTTAACACGTGCGATGGACCGGATAATCAACCTTACCCACTCGCAGCGTCTGGATATGGGCAACGAGAGCAGGAAAAAAATGGTCAGGGAGTTCGACGAAAAAATAGTCATTTCCCGCTATCTGACGGCCATTGAACAGGTTCTTTCCTGACACCGGCGGTTATTCCGCCGCCGGTGTCAGGCTTGCTGACAAAATGCTAGTCCACGCGGCGATAGCTGCGCTGCGTATTGTTGACTTTATACAGATAGCGGCGCGATTCTCCGGACGGATGTTTGGTCGTCAGTGTGGTATAGACATCGCCCGGCGACATGTTGTTAATGATGTTAAATGCCTGCGTTTTATTGCTTGAGAACACGCGTAACACGCTGCCTGCGCCACCGTTATACGCAGTAATCACTGCATAACGACGTGATGTCGGATTGCTGATGTTCCCCAGATAAACGTTTTGCAGCATCGCCAGATATGCGGTGCCGGTATTGATGTTATTTTGAGGATCAAACAGATAGCTTCGGCTTGGCTTACCCCATTTCCCTTCTGATTTAAACACATCCACCCCAGCGGTATGCTGCACAACCTGCATCAGCCCCAGTGCATCGGCGTTACTCACCGCATACGGGTTAAAAGCAGATTCCGTTTGCATGATCGCCAGTATCAGTGACTGATCGACACCATATTTCGCAGAGGCTTCGCGGATCATCGGCAGGTATTTATGCGCACGCTGATTCAGGTGGTTTGGTACCATCTGGATCGTTACGGAATAAATGACATGCAGGCCGGACTGACGGCGCATCAGTTTGTTCTGGATCAGATAGTCGGCAAAGCTGGCGGCACGACCTTCCCAGCGGATCGGCTGACCGGTGTTGTCGAGAACCTGACCGTACAACATCGGTTCCCGGCTGATCTGGATATCGTTGGCGTCTGAGTAGAGATCAACGTTGCCCGGGTCATCGCCCACCAGCAAGGTGCTGATAATGGCCTTACGCAGGCTGGCGGCCGGATCGGTGCCAGAAATGGTTTCAAGAGTAATGGTACCCGCATCAAAGTTAATATGGCTGCGGGTGTAATACTGATCGCTATATTTCACGTAGTCCTTCGGACCCGCGATCAGCACTTCATTCATGCCCCAGATGTTTTCGATGTTATGGGCGAACTGGCCCATCAAAATGTCAAATCCGTTAGTGTCTTTCACATAAGCTTCGTTGAACGAGTCTTTCTTACTGCCGGAGCAGGAGATCAACATGGGCGCGATAACCAGCAAAGCTAAAATTTTCTTCATCTTACAAGCCGTTTCTGATGAAAGAAGCAGGCGCCGGGGCACCTGCCTTAATGTTTCAACCATTATTACCAATGATTATTTTGAGGGCGGGGTATAGCCTTCGATATGAACATCCTGACCTTCAAACAGAAAATTCACCATTTCCTGCTCCAGCAATTTACGGTCATCCGGGTTCATCATGCTGAGTTTCTTTTCGTTGATCAGCATGGTCTGTTTGGCCATCCACTGCGACCAGGCTTCTTTGGAAATTTCATTGAAAATACGTTTGCCAATCTCGCCAGGGTACAGCTGGAAGTCTTGCCCTTCGGCATCGCGCTTGAGAAAGGTGCAAAAAATCGTTCTGCTCATGCTAATTCCTTATCGATCGTTCTTTTAGGGCGGTTATTTGCCAGCGGTCTGCTTTGCTAATTGTATCAGCAGACGTTCTACCGGCGCGGCCAGCCCGACGGATTGTGGTTGCGCTAAGTTATACCAGAGACCCGCACCTTCATCCATGCAACCCGCCGTAGAACGTAGATTTAACCACATCGGAACGATATCCAGATGGAAATGGCTGAAAGTGTGACGGAAAGCGGTCTGTTGCTGTAACGCATTTTGCGTAACACCGTATTTTTGCAGCCCCAGCGCGAGTTCATCTTCGGTCTGGTATTGCGGGAAGCAGAACAATCCGCCCCACAGGCCGACGGGCGGACGCTGCTCCAGCCAGACTTTATCTTCCTGCTGAATCATCAGCATAAAGGCCGTTTTTTCCGGTAACGTGGTTTTGGGTTTTTTACCCGGGTATTTTGCCCAGCTGTGATGTGCGTAAGCTTCGCAACCTGATTTCACCGGGCATAACTCGCATTTCGGTTTGCTGCGGGTACAGACCATGGCACCCAGATCCATCATTGCCTGATTAAACTGTGCGACGCCTTCGGCAGGCGTGACGTCTTCACTGATCGCCCACAGTTTATTTTCGGTTTTTTTCTCGCCCGGCCAGCCGTCAACGGCGTAGCAACGGGCCAGCACGCGTTTCACATTGCCGTCTAAAATGGGGTAATGCTGATTCAGTGCCAGCGACAAAACGGCGCCCGCCGTTGAACGGCCAATGCCCGGCAGCGCAAGAATTTCATCAAACGTCGTCGGAAATACGCCGCCGTGCTGGCTGGCAATAGTTTGGGCCGCTTTATGCAGGTTTCGTGCACGGGCGTAATAGCCAAGGCCGGTCCACAGATGCAATACTTCGTCGAGCGGTGCCGCGGCGAGATCTGACACCGTCGGGAAACGTTCCATAAAGCGTTCAAAATACGGGATGACAGTCGCTACCTGCGTTTGCTGCAACATCACTTCTGAAAGCCAGACTTTATAAGGTGTTTTGGCAATTTGCCACGGCAGCGTCTTGCGGCCATAGCGCTGATACCAGTCGAGCACCAGCGGCGAAAAAGAAGGGGCTTCCATCATGGGTGAATTACAGTCCGGCAGGGTTAAAAGACGGGGCTGATCACATCACAGTTCCCGTCTGGCTGTAAACCGGAACTTTCCGCACTGTACGCACAGTAGTTAGTGGCTGATTTCAGTATTGACTGTTTTCCTGCCCGCAAGCCTTGCTAATCGGGAGTAAGTTTGGATAATGCGCCTTTCCTTATATTCAGTGACCCAGGCACAGGCATCCGCGCGCGGGTACCGCGTCTTGCCAATCGGAGTGGAAACACCATGAAAAACGACGTCATTTCACCGGAGTTCGACGAGAATGGTCGCGCGATGCGCCGTATTCGTAGTTTTGTCCGCCGCCAGGGCCGCCTGACGAAAGGCCAGCAATTCGCTCTGGACAACTTCTGGCCGGTAATGGGCGTGGAATTTCAGACAGAACCTCTGGCAATTGATGCCTTGTTTGGTCGCAGTGCACCGGTTGTGCTGGAAATCGGTTTCGGAATGGGCACGTCGCTGGTCACCATGGCTAAACAGAACCCGGACCAAAATTTCATCGGCATTGAAGTTCACTCGCCTGGCGTCGGTGCCTGTCTTGCGACCGCGCATGAAGAGGGTGTCAGTAACCTGCGCGT
The DNA here is from genome assembly GCF_004195095.1 of Rahnella sp. CFA14(1/10). Classification (NCBI taxonomy): domain Bacteria; kingdom Pseudomonadati; phylum Pseudomonadota; class Gammaproteobacteria; order Enterobacterales; family Yersiniaceae; genus Rahnella; species Rahnella sp. CFA14(1/10). Next base: position 350,882 of record NZ_SEWS01000005.1, read on the forward strand.
GATGTGCCACGATGCAGTCGAAGTGTTAGAAAAAATGATTCCGGATGGCTCGCTGGATATGGTGCAGCTATTCTTTCCTGACCCGTGGCACAAAGCGCGCCATAATAAGCGCCGTATCGTGCAGCCGGAGTTCGTTGAGAAGCTGCGCAGGAAACTGAAAGTAGGCGGCGTGTTCCATATGGCAACCGACTGGGAGCCGTATGCAGAGCACATGCTTGAAGTCATGACCGGTTTAGAAAGCTGGGCGAACCTGTCGCAGGAAAACAATTATGTTCCGCGCCCGGAATCCCGCCCGGTGACCAAGTTCGAAATGCGTGGCCAGCGTTTAGGCCACGGTGTATGGGATCTGATGTTTGAGAGGAAGCAATAATGGCTAAGAATCGCAGTCGTCGTTTACGTAAGAAGTTACACATTGCCGAGTTCCAGGAACTGGGCTTCTCTGTAAAATGGCGTTTCCCGGAAGGTACCGCGGTAGAAACCATTGATGAATCCCTGGATAAATTCATTGACGGTGTGATTGAGCCAAACAAACTGGCCTTTGACGGCAGTGGTTACCTGCAATGGGAAGGTCTGGTTTGCCGTCAGGACATCGGTCACTGCACTGATGAACAGCGCGCGCAGGTCAAAAAATGGTTAGAAGACCATAAAATGGAAGACGTGGAAGTCAGCGAGTTGTTTGATATCTGGTGGGATTAATTCCCGCAGATCTGCAGGATCGCTGAATGTAAAGGTGCCTCTGACAGGCACCTTTGTTACATCTGGAGGCTGGGCATTGGGTACTGAACTTGATAACAATTTGCTGGAAGATATTCTTGCGCAGGTCAGGCCGCTGATAGGTCGCGGTAAAGTCGCCGGTTATATTCCTGCGCTGGCGGAAGTCAGCCCCGATCATTTAGGCATCGCCGTGTGTACCACGAAAGGAGAAATCTTTCGTGCCGGTGATGCCGGGATGCGTTTCTCGATCCAGTCGATTTCTAAAGTCCTCAGCCTGACGCTGGCGCTGACCCGCTATCAGGAAAGCGAAATCTGGCAGCGCGTCGGTAAAGAGCCCTCGGGGCAGCCCTTTAATTCCCTGGTACAGCTTGAGCTTGAGCAGGGAAAACCGCGTAACCCGTTTATTAACCCGGGCGCGCTGGTGGTTTGCGACATGCTGCAAACCCGTCTGTCTGCACCCAAGCAAAGAATGCTGGAAGTGGTACGTCAGCTGGCCGGATCGGCAGATCTCAACTACGATCGGCACGTTGCGCGTTCCGAGTTTGAGCATTCCGACCGCAACGCCGCTATTGCTTATCTGATGAAGTCTTTTGGTAATTTCGACAACGATGTCATCACCGTTTTGCATACTTATTTTCATTACTGCGCACTGCGGATGAGTTGTGAAGAACTGGCGCGCACCTTTGTGTATCTGGCCAATAAAGGCCATCCGCTCGGCAGCGAGACACCGCTCATCGATGCCCGCCAGGCGCGGCAGATTAATGCAATGATGGTGACCAGCGGAATGTACGACGGTGCGGGTGAATTCGCTTATCGCGTCGGAATGCCGGGTAAATCCGGCGTCGGCGGTGGCATCATTGCCGTCGTGCCGGGGGAAATGTGTATCGCGGTTTGGTCGCCGGAACTTGATGCGGCAGGGAACTCTTTGGCAGGTATTGCTGCCTTAGAATTACTGGCGCAACGTATTGGCCGTTCAATTTTTTGAGTTTGCTGTCTTAAGGGAGAGTACATGTTAGTAAAAAGTGGAGTGGTAAAAGCCGGACTTGCTGCATTGCTGGCGCTGAGCGCGTGGAGCGCGCAGGCTGATTATCAATGTGCCGTACAGCCTAAAGATGACGTGATCATCAAGCCGCAGACCGTTCAGGTGGTCGGTAACAGCGGTGATTTGCTGATCACCCCCAATGGTAACGTGACCCTCAACGGTAAAGACATGACCCTGAGCGCCAGACAGCGTCAGGAAGCAATCGACTATCAGGCCGGTTTACGCCGTGACCTGCCGTGGATTGATCAGGGAGCAACGGCGCATCTTGAAAAAGGCCGCGTGGCGGTTGACCGGGTGATCGTCGAGAAACTGGGCGCCGACAGCAACGTGCGTAACCGACTGGTGACACTCGATAAAAAACTGAAAGAGCAAATGAACCTCATCATCGAGCATCGTACTGACGGCCTGACCTTCCACCATAAAGCTGTGGATCAGGTTAAGCAGAATGGTCAGAAGCTGATGGAGCAAACCATGGGCGGTGTGATGCAGGACAGCATCAACGAGATGGGCCTCAAACAGGCGACCAGCGGCGGAAATCCGCTGCAGGCAATGATGGGGAATCTTGGCGGCCTGCAGCAAGCCATTCAGGAAGAGTGGAACAAGCAGGAAAAAGAGTTCAAAACCTTTGGCGATGACGTCTGTAAGCGTGTGACGAATCTGGATACTCAGCACAAAGCCCTGCTGGCGGCGCTCAGATAACAGTCATTTTATCGCCTCTTTAAAACACCTAAAGAGGCGATAAAGACGAAATTAGTGTGTGGTATTCACCATATGGTAAAGCGACCAGCGTTTAATATCAGGATAAAAAGTCGTGAATAACCCCTGAAGGAAGGTGATTAAATCACTTTCCTTTTTGAAGATAAATTCGCCTAAATTGGGATCAAATACTTTATATCGGTCCCTGGAAATGAATAACCCCATCGCGTGGCCTGCGTTACTCATTCTTATACTTAAATACTCAACTCTACCCGGCACGCATGAATAAACGATTTCACGCGCCGCGACATCAGTGAGACTGGAAGTTCCTGCCTCAGTGGTTTCTGATCTCGGGTTTTTCTTTTTTAAGACGTCAAAAAGATCTAAACCCAGAGGCCGGCACATTTCTCTGAGATGAAAATCGTTATAGGTTTTCATTTCCGAAAATAACAATGCGATATTAGTCATTCCCCTGACTACGCTTGCGCCTTCGGCACCCAGAACATAGTTTTTCCATGCATGATAATTCCCTCTTTTCTGGGCATACGTCAGTACTAATCCCAGGCAGGCTCCACCCGGGCCATGCTGGATGGTTTTTTTACTGGGCGGCATGATATTTTTTTGCCAATATCCCTGCCGCAAGAAAGGAACCTGGTGTCTGGCATTGCTTAAATCCAGATAATTGATTTGATGAAATAAAGAATAATCAGAACAATGGGTTGCAGTGGCTAATTGCATAACCTTTTTGAAACGCATATAACATCCTTGTGTTAATTATCAACGTAAATTACTTATATTACTCAGTCAGAAATAGCTCCAGCAGTGAGTTCAGGAACAGTTTCCCTTTGCCGGTGATCTGCCAGTGCGTGTCGGTTTCCAGCAGATATTCTTTGGCGATCGCGTCATCAAGCTGCGCACGAATCACCGATTCATCCAGCCCGGTATACAAACCAAACTCTTCGCGGGGTGCCGCTTCCAGCAAACGAAAACGGTTCATGAAGAATTCAAATGGCAAATCTTCAGTTTCGACCGGATGCTGTTTGTCCATGTAGCGTCCTTGCATATAGCCACGAGGGTGTTTGGTTTTCACGGTTCGCAGGATTTGCCCGTCGGGCTGCGTCAGCTTGCCATGCGCACCACAACCGATGCCGAGATAATCGCCGAAGCGCCAGTAGTTGAGGTTGTGCTGGCACTGATAACCTGGTTTAGCGTAGGCCGAGGTTTCATATTGCTGGTAACCGGCAGCGGTCAGTAACTGATCACCTTGTTCGAAAATATCCCACAGCGCGTCGTCATCCGGCAGTTTAGGCGGACGCGAGGCGTACATCGTATTCGGCTCGATAGTCAGCTGATACCACGACAAATGCGGCGGATTAAGCGCGATAGCCTGGCGCAAATCGTCCAGCGCTTCTTCCAGTGTCTGATCCGGCAAACCGTGCATCAGATCGAGATTGAAGCTGCGCAGATTCAGGCTGGTCGCCAGATATGCCGCACGCTTTGCCTCATCAGGCCCATGAATGCGCCCCAGACGCTCCAGTTTCTGCGCATCGAAACTTTGTACGCCAATGGAAATACGGTTCACACCGGCGCGCTGATAGCCGCTGAAGCGGTCGGCTTCGACGGTGCCGGGGTTAGCTTCCATGGTGATTTCAGCATTGGCATCAAGCGGCAAACGCGCCCGGACGCCGTCGAGCAGGGTCTGCATGGCTTCGCTGCTCAGCAGGCTGGGGGTTCCGCCGCCGATAAAAATCGTCCCCACACTGCGCCCGCCGACCAGATGCAGGTCGGCATCCAAATCGGCCAGCAGATGCGCGACATAATCGTCATGCGGCACTTCACCCTTTAACGCGTGCGAGTTGAAATCGCAGTAAGGGCATTTTTGCACGCACCACGGAATATGAATGTAGAGACTCAGCGGCGGCAACTTACGCATTCTTCTGTACAGCCTCTTTCATCGCGGCAAGCAGCAGTTTCAGTGCCTGACCCCGGTGGGAAACTGCACTTTTTTCTTCGCGGGTCAGTTCTGCAGCGGTTTTCCCCAGTTCCGGTACGTAGAAAATCGGGTCATAACCAAAGCCGCCTTCGCCTGCTTCAGCAAAGGTAATTTCGCCCGCCCAGCTGCCGTGGCACACCAGCGGCGTCGGGTCTTCTGCGTGGCGCATATACACCAGAACGCAGTGGAATTGCGCGTTGCGCTGGCCCTGGGGCACATCTTTCAGTGCCACCAGCAATTTATCGAGGTTCTGCTGATCGCTGGCGTCAGCGCCTGCGTAGCGGGCGGAGTAAATCCCCGGCGCACCACCGAGAAAATCCACCGCCAGGCCGGAGTCATCGGCAATGGCCGGCAAGCCGGTGACAGCCGCTGCATGGCGGGCTTTCAGGATGGCGTTCTCGATAAACGTCAGGCCGGTTTCTTCAGCGGATTCGACGCCCAGTTCGGTTTGCGCCACCACGTCCAGGCCGAAATCAGCCAGAAGATGCGCGAGTTCACGCACTTTACCGGCATTGCCGGTAGCTAAAACGACTTTCTTCATAAAAATAATGTCCTGAAATGAATCTGACTTGAAGTTATTCAGCGAGCAGTACCGCGACCTCGGTCGGGATATTTTGCGGATTCGTAATGCGGACTTGTTTATGGCGGCCCAGCTCGCCTTTTTCGATGCTTATCTGACTTTTGGCGACTTTAAACTGTTTTGAAAGAAATTTCACCAGATGCGTATTGGCCTGGCCGTCCACCGGCGGGGCAGTGATGGCGACTTTCAGTTCATCGCCATGCAAACCCACCAGGCTGTCGCGGCTGGCTTTGGGCTGGATAACCAGCCGCAAAACCAGCGCATCGGATTGCCAGAACGCCGGACTTAAAGCTGGAACCACAGTGCACCCAGCAAATCCATACCGAGATAATTCAGCATATACAGGATCAGAATCACGACCATCGCCGAGAAATCAATTCCCCCCATGGCCGGAAGGATGCGGCGGATGGGTGCCATCAGCGGTTCGGTCAGTTGCATCAGCAGGTAATCCATCGGCCCGCGTCCCTGGCTCACCCAGCTCATCAGAGAGCGGATAATCACCAGCCAGAACACCAGATAACCCGCGGCTTTGACCAGCCCTATCAGGCCAATCAGCAAGCTGCTCAGACCAAAGAAGATGGCACCACTTTGGATAAGCAACAGCAGCGGAAATTTGATCGTGCAAAGGATAAAAGCCAGCAACAGGCTTGCACTGTCAATCGGGCCCAGCGGCGGAATAATCCGGCGCAAAGGTCCGATAACGGGCTGAGTAATCTTCACCACGAACTGTGAGAACGGGTTATAAAAATCTGTACGTGCCCATTGCATCCAGATGCGCAGCAGCAGAACCATCACGTAGAGATCAATCAGTGTTTTGACCAGAAAAGTCAGCGTTAACATAATTCTCCTATGCCCTTCGTCTTTCGGGTTGCTTCTGCGTTGCCGCAACGCGAATGATTTTAGACAGTCATATTTTATTATTCGTTCTTGTCAGAACAGTTTTTCCATTTCCTGCGCACGGGCAATGGCGGCCTGCATGGCTTCGGAAACAATCTCCGGTAATTTACGGTCGGTGAAAACCTTCAGCGCCTCAAACGTCGTACCGCCTTTGGATGTCACATTCTCACGAAGTTGTGACAATGGCGTGTCCGGGCTGGCGGCTACTAAGGCGCTGGCACCGCTGGCAGCTTGCTCAACCAGCATCCGTGCGGTTTCAGCGCTGAAACCCAGACGCTGCGCTTCGGCCTGCATGGCTTCCATAAACAGGAAGAAATACGCCGGTGCGCTGCCTGCGGCGGCAATCACATGGTTAATACCTTCTTCGGTATCGACCCAGCAAATTTTGCCGACGGCGGTCATCAGTTCGCCACTGTAATCACGGTCTGCCTGAGATACCTGAACAGGCGCGTACAGGCCGCTCATGCCTTTCCCGACGAGGGAGGGCGTGTTGGGCATAATACGCACAATATTCAGATTTTCTCCCAGCAACTCGCAAAAACGCGCCACGCTGACGCCTGCGGCAATCGACAGTACCAGCTTGTCGCTAAAATCCACGTCTTTTTGCAGTGCTTTACACACATCGGCCATCATCTGTGGTTTTACGGACAAAACCACTACATCTGCCTCTTTTGCACAGCCGCTGTTATCGCTGCTGCTTTGTACGCCATATTTTTCAGCCAGCGCATCGCGATGCGTGGTGGACGGGGCACAAACGCTGATGAGATGTGCCGGATAGCCGCTTTCGACCAGGCCGGAAATAATTGCGCCCGCCATATTACCGGCGCCGATAAAACTGATTTTGCGATGTTGCATTCATGCTCCTTGCTTTTAATGGGGGCTGAATTGAGCCTATCAAGAGTAAAGCAGTCAATCCAAAGATAACGGTGACTGTTTTACGCCGTAATCACGGGCACCGAAAATGGCGGTCCCGATGCGAACCATCGTGCTGCCAGCCGCAATCGCTGCAGGCATATCATCGGTCATCCCCATCGACAGCGTATCGGCCAGCGGACAAATACGTTGCAAATCTTTCAGTGCCTCACGCATTTTGCCGAACACTTCAAGCTGTCGCGCATAATCCGTTTCCACTGCCGGGATGGCCATCAGACCGCGCAATGACAAGTGAGGCATCGTCATAATCTGGCGGGCCAGCTCTGCAATATCACCGATTGCGATGCCGGATTTGCTGGCTTCATCACTGATGTTTACCTGAATCAGCACCTGCAAAGGCGGTAACCCGGCCGGACGCTGTTCGTTCAGTCGCTGGGCGATTTTCAGGCGATCAATGGTATGGCACCAGTCGAAATTCTCCGCCACCAGGCGGCTCTTATTCGATTGCAGCGGCCCGATAAAGTGCCAGGTCAGCGCGGGCTGATGTCCGGCAAAGTGGGCAATCTTATCAACGCCTTCCTGCACGTAGTTTTCGCCAAACGCGAGTTGTCCGGCGGCAATAGCTTCTTCGACAGCGCTCGCAGGTTTTGTTTTGCTCACTGCAAGCAGGGTAATTTCTTCTGAAGGTCTGCCGCAAAGGTGTGCAGCTGTGGCGATTTTCTCACGGACATTCTGTAAGTTCTGCTCAATAGCGTTTTGCTGACTAAGGCTCATAGGGACTCAGGAGGATTTCAACATGGATATTGATGGATTAGTGGGACGTAGTGTAAAGCAAAATGCCTCAGATCTGCACCTTTGTACTGGCTATCCGCCAGTGTTACGCATTGACGGAGAATTATGCCGCTGTGAAGATCTGCCGGTGGTCGATGCCTCGCAGATGCTGGGGCTGACCCGTGAGTGGCTGGATGCGACGGAGCAGTATGCTTTACAGCAGGCCGGGCAGGTGGATAAAGCGCTTTCACTGGGCGATGGCATACGGGTACGGATCAATATCTTTCAGCAACTGCACGGGCTTTCTGCGGCACTCAGACCGGTGCCTGCCCGTTGTCCTGAACTGGCTGCTTTGCTGGCGCCAGATATCTTGCAACGCGTCATTATGCAGGAAGACGGCCTGATTTTGGTCACCGGCGCGACAGGCAGCGGGAAATCTACCACTCTTGCCGCGCTGATTAATCATCTCAACCGCCATGTGAAGCGCCATATTATTACTCTGGAAGATCCGATCGAGCTTATTCACACGGGCAGGCAATGTCTGATTCAGCAGCGTGAACTCGGGCTGCATACGCGTTCATTTGGCGAAGCCGTACGCGGTGCGCTGCGTGAAGACCCGGATGTTTTGCTGCTTGGTGAGTTGCGCGACACCGAGGGTATCCGGCTGGCGCTGACGGCGGCGGAAACCGGACATCTGGTTCTCGCAACACTGCATGCGCGCAACGCCACGCAGGCGATTGACCGGCTGGTTGATGTATTTCCGGCTGAAGAAAAAGCGTTTGTCCGTGCGCAACTGGCGGGCAGCCTGCGGGCCGTGATTGCGCAAAAACTGGCGGTGTCGGCAGAAAAAGACGGTAAAAAAACGGGAAGGGTAGCGCTGTTTGAAGTACTGACGTCCACGCCTGCTGTGTGCAATTTAATTCGCGAAGGAAAAACCCATCAGCTGGCGGATATCCTGCAAACCGGTGTACAGGCCGGAATGCAGACGTTTGCACAAAGCCGTCAGCAGCGGCAATGTGCGGGATTACTGGCGGAAAATCAGGAGTGATTCCATTGTTTCTCGAACCAGCTTTCCAGAATAATGACGGCGGAAGCAGCATCCACGCTGCCTTTATCCAGCGCACGGAAACCGCCGCGATCGAACAAATCAGCACGGGCTTCGACGGTGCTCAGACGTTCGTCATGCAGTTCAACCTGGACGCCAAAACGGCCATGCAGACGGTTGGCAAATTTACGTGCACGGGCCGTCAGGGGTTGTTCTGTGCCGTCCATATTCAGCGGTAAACCCACAACCACCAGATCCGGCAACCATTCTTTCAGCAACTTTTCGATTTTCTGCCAGTCTGGTGTGCCGTCCTGCGCTTTAAACGAGGTCAGCGGGCGGGCGGTGCCGGTCACTTCCTGGCCAATAGCCAGACCAATACTTTTAGTACCAAAGTCGAAAGCAAAAACCGTGCGGTTTGCCATTATGCATGCCCCGCGTGGGTGGCCAGTTGCCCGACGTCAACGCCGATCATTTTCGCCGCTTCTCGCCAGCGGTCAGCAATCGGTGTACGGAACAGAATGTCGCTGTTTGCTTCAATGGTCAGCCACGAATTCTCCAGCAATTCTTTTTCCAGCTGGCCCTGTTCCCAGGCGGCATAGCCCAGCGCCACCAGCACATCTTTCGGCTGAGCGGGGGTGCCCAGTGTTTCCAGTACATCTTTGGAGGTGGTGATCATGGTGCTGTCAGAGATACGGATGCTGGAGCCAAAACCTTCGCGCGGCGTATGCAAAATGAAACCGCGATCGTCTGCCAGCGGGCCACCGGAAAAAACCGGGCGATCAAGACGAATGCTCAGATCACGGGGTTCGGGTGTGATGTCCAGTTTGTCGAGCACGTTTTCAACCGTAAAATCGTCGACCAGTTTGTTAATCACCAGGCCCATGGCGCCGTCTTCATTGTGCTCGCAGATATACACGACCGAACGTTTGAACTGGGGTTCATCCAGACCAGGCATCGCAATAAGAAAGTGGTGTTGTAGATTCATGTTATGCAGGATGTTTAACCTCAGAATAGATATCAGTGCAGGCAGGCCAGTTTATTACGTCAGGCTTGCCAAAAAAAGCGGGTTATCCAGCTAATGCTGAACAACCCGTTTACCGATGTTAATCTGCGCTTACTTTGCAGCCAGACGTTTCTCGATGGCGTCCATCAGCATGCCTGTGATGGAAATCGGGAAGGCGGCTTCGATTTCACGTGCGCAGGTCGGACTGGTGACGTTAATTTCCGTCAGGCGATCGCCGATAATATCCAGACCAACAAAAATCAGGCCCTTTTGTTTGAGTACAGGGGCTACGGTGCGGGCTATTGCCCAGTCACTTTCGCTCAGCGGGCGTGCTTCACCACGGCCGCCAGCCGCCAGATTACCGCGGGTTTCGCCTTGTGCGGGAATACGCGCCAGGCAGTAAGGTACCGGTTCGCCGTCGACCACCAGAACACGTTTATCACCGTCTTTGATTGCAGGCAGATAGTTTTGTGCCATGCAGAAACGGCTGCCATGTTCGGTCAGGGTTTCAATCACCACTGAGACGTTCGCATCCTCCGGTTTCAGACGGAAAATCGAAGCGCCGCCCATGCCGTCGAGCGGCTTGAGGATCACGTCGGTGTGTTCTTTATGGAAGGCTTTCAGCTGCGCTGCATTGCGGGTCACCAGCGTATCCGGCGTCAGTTCCGGGAACCATGCGGTGAACAGCTTCTCGTTACAGTCGCGCAGACTTTGTGGTTTGTTGACGATCAGCGTGCCTTTTTCTTCGGCACGTTCGAGGATATACGTGGCATAAATAAATTCGGTATCGAAAGGGGGATCTTTACGCATCAGGATGACGTCAAGTTCCTGCAGGGCGATATCCTGCTCTGTCCCAAACTCATACCAGCCGTCGTAATCCTGCTTCACGCTGAGTTTTTTAGTGGTCGCACGGCCTTCGCCGCCGCGCAGATACAGGGAATTCATTTCCATGTAATGCAGTTCATAACCACGACTCTGCGCTTCCAGCAACATAGCGAAACTGGTGTCTTTTTTAATGTTGATGGAAGAGATCGGATCCATCACGATGCCAAGCTTAATCATTTGGTTTCCTCTTAACCCAGATCGCCGAAACGAACCTGTAAGGCCGTTATCGCGGTGAGTGCTGTGGTTTCTGTACGCAGAACACGGGGTCCCAGCAGGATATCAGTAAATCCGTAGCCGGAGGTCATTGCAATTTCGTCAGCGGATAAACCGCCTTCCGGGCCAATCAGCAGGCGAACATGGCTCACCGGCAGCGGCAGGGTATTAATACTGTGGCTGGCGCGCGGATGCAGGTTCAGCTTCAGGCTATCGTCCTGTTCGCCACACCAGGCTTCAAGCTGCATCGCCGGGCGAATTTCCGGGATACGGTTACGGCCGCATTGTTCGCAGGCCGCGATGGCAATTTTCTGCCACTGCTGCAATTTTTTCTCCAGACGTTCACCGTCAAGTTTTACACCACAACGTTCTGAAAACAGCGGGGTAATAGTATTGACGCCCAGCTCGATGGATTTCTGGATGGTGAATTCCATCTTCTCGCCACGCGATATCACCTGGCCAAGATGCAGATTAAGCGGGGATTCATTATCTGCCAGCACGCCTTCGTTCAGACTGACACGCACGCTCTTCTTATCAACCTGAGTGATGCTGGCTTCGAAGACCTGGTTGCTGCCATCAAAAAGCTGAATCGCCTGACCGGGCTGCATACGCAGAACGCGTCCGACGTGGTTAGCGGCATCTTCACTGAGCGCAATTTCGCTACGTGCGGTCAGGATTTCCGGATGATAAATGCGGGGTATGCGCATGTATGGCTGCTGTCCTTAAAATGTTGATGTGGGCTATTTTGGCAACTGTTGCCAGCCCTGTCGCTGACTATTGTGCTCTATAGTAGGTTAGCTTTTTCTTTGCGCGCAAGCCTGCTGAACGTAAGGGTTATGATTGCCTTGCACATTGGCAATACGGTTGTCGCGTTCGCATTCCCAGGCGGTCACCGGATACTGGCGATCCCATGCGGTAAACAACTGCGTCTGCTGGCGGGATAAATTCAATTTATACTGGTCACGCATGTAGAAATAAATACGTGCGATAGCGCCCCGGGCGCGGGCTGGCGGCTCAGCGGCTTTGGCTTTAAAGTCGATTTTCATTTCGCAGCGGCCATACTGACCTTCACCCCCGTTCCACTGACTGTACATAAAATTGTTGCGGTCGCCGTTCACTTCGCCAATGGCCGGTTCAAGATTATGCAGGTCGGTTTCTATCTGGCGATAGCTGGCACTTTTTGCGCAATTTTTGCGCCCGCCATCCTGCCAGCATTGCATCTGGTGGCCGAATTGCCAGGCGGGAACCACATGTTCCCATTCGATCCGGTTGGCGCGTTGTTCACTTTTACGTACTGCGTAGCCGCAGGATTGCAGATCCGGTGTGCCTTTTTTCCCTTGCCAGTGGATAGTGCAGCCGCAATAAAATGTTGGCGCGCCCTGATTGATTTTAACAGCGGCGACCTTGGCCTGACTGAAATTATTAATGGCATTGCCGGACTGGCTGAACGCGCTCAGCGGTGCCAGCGCACCGATAAACAGAAAAGATAAGAACTTTTTACGAAACATATTTCTGAAAGCCCCGAAACTAAAAGGCCGGAAGGGTAACGGATGAAAGGCGTCGTGACAATGGGACTTTGCTGCTAATGAGTGGTTGATAAATCAGCAATTAGTACTGCCGTTAGCGTTAAAACGTAACAGTTCACCGCAATGACGGCAGCGATACTCCGACTCTTTTCGCATTACTTTATTGTGGCGCCGCACGGTAAGCCGGTGATCACGACAGGCGCATATATACGGATAGGTTTTACTTTGTACGGACGCGACTTCGAACTTGTGTGTTCTGCTCGCTGACACACCCAGCACATGTTCCATCATCCAGCGCCACTCTTTACCATGCGGCGCAGGCGCGCGGCCAAAGCGGCGGTAGACCAGTAAATGGGCCAGTTCATGCGGAACAACTTCGTCGATAAAGGGTTGCTGATTTTCCATCAGCAGCACCGGATTAAGCCGGATTTGCCAGTGTTGCAGATACGCGCTTCCCGCGCTGGTACCGCGTTGCTGATAGCTTATCTCCGGCTCCGTATAATCGGTGCCAAAAAACTGATTTGCCATCAGGAGCTTTTCCCGCAGGCAGCGCATAACGGCTTGTTGCAGGGCAATGGGGAGACGTGTGGTTTTCATCAGGCGAAGGATAAATCTGGCGGGGAAGAGATGCAATATGGAATTCCTCCCCTTTGCAGGGGAGGAAGGAAACGCTTACTTACCGATGTCGCGCAGTGCTTCACCTTTCATCAGATTGCGTTCGATATGTTCCAGCGAGACGTTTTTGGTCTCAGGGATCAGCGCAATGGTAATGAAGATGAACACGACATTCAGCGCTGCATACACCCAGAAGGTGTTGGCATTGCCGAGGCTGTCGAGCATGGTCAGGAAGGTCGCGCCGACAATCATGTTGGCGATCCAGTTCGTTGCGGTGGAGACGGTGATACCAAAATCGCGGCCTTTCAGCGGCTGAATTTCAGAACACAGTACCCAGATCAGCGGGCCGGCACTCATCGCAAAACCGACGATAAACATCAGCAGCATAGCGATGGAGAAGTATTTCGCCGCATCGGATTCCACACCAATATGCAGCATGGTACCGAGCACGCCCATCCCTACCGCCATCACCAGGAAGCCCAGTTTCAGCGTCGGTTTACGACCCCAGCGGTCAACCAGACCAATGGCAATAAAGGTCGCAAGCACGTTCACCAGACCGACAATTACCGTGCCCCACATCTGCTGAGAGGTGCTGGCGAAACCGGCAATCCCGAAAATTTTCGGTGCGTAGTACATGATCACGTTCATACCGGTGAACTGCTGCATCACCTGCAACAGAATGCCGAGGTAGACCGCACGACGGAAGTTCTTGTTATTGGTGAATAACCCCCAGCCGCTTTGTTTTACTTTCAGGCTTTCACGGATTTCATCCAGCTCGCGTTTCGCCTGTTCGCTGGAATCACGCAGTTTCTCCAGTACGCGGCGCGCTTTTCCATCATCGCCACGGGCAGCCAGCCAGCGCGGGCTGTCCGGCAGGAAGAAGACACCGACCAGTAACAGCAATGCCGGAATGGTGATGATGCCCAGCATCCAGCGCCATGCCCCGGTATAGCTGAACGCAGTATCAGACAGATACGCCGCCAGAATACCGATGGTGATCATCAGCTGGTACATCGAAATCATACTGCCGCGGATTTTCTCCGGTGCAATTTCCGAGAGATAAATCGGCGCGGTATAAGAGGCAATCCCCACCGCCAGACCCAGCAGAACGCGGGCGACAATCAGGATTTCTGCGTTAGGTGCAAAGGCGGAACAGAGGGAGCCGACCACGAACAGGATCGCGCCGATCATCAGACTGAATTTACGGCCCAGACGGAAGTTCAGCCAGCCGCTGCCGACAGCACCGACGGCGGCACCAAACATCATTGAGCTGACCACCCATTCTTGCTGGTGGTTGGTTATCTGAAAATCATGGCTGATGAAGGGCAGGGCACCAGCGATGACGCCGATATCTAAGCCGAACAGCAGTCCGGCAAGGGCAGCGAGAAAACAGACAAAGAAAGTGACGCTTTTGTTTGAGCGCTTTCCTTTCGTCGATGTTGAGTTATTCATCCGGTCTCCAAAATAATGCAATCGTGTTGAGTTTGTAATAATGCTTAGGCTGTTATGTTATTAACCCTGCACACGGCTTAACGTGAGCCCCGTCACAGTGTTGTAATCGTTTACACTAATAGGGGTGGTCGGGTGACTTGTTTTTTAAGGGTTTCAAACGGATAGCGTAACAGGAAGGGAAGGCACCTAAGATTAATAGCTTACAAATTGATTTATATCAATCAATACTGTGTATCAAACTTTTACATATGAAAATAACTTGTTAATTAATAATGAATTATTGCCTGTAACCGTTTTCATTATCGCTATTATCTGAGAGGGTAATTTTCCGTTTCCTGCCGTTGAGTGTAATCGTTGAAATACTCAATCCTCACATTTTCGGAAGAAACTGAACCGGGAAAAGAAAGCCCGGGCGGGAAAGGTTTACCCGGATAGACGTTTTTTTTCAGAACTTTCCACTGACATTGCGCCTCAGGTTTGTCGCTGGCACACAACCCGATGCGATTTACCAGAAGGTGGATATTGCCGGTGTTGGTTATTTCCTGAGCGGACGCATCCCATCCCAGTTTTGCAGTCTGTTTGGCGGGTGGCACCATGACCACCACGCCCCATACGATGGTCAGACTCAGGTCGCTGGTGAAGTTTTTGTTACTGCCTGTGTTTTTAAATTCTTCCGGTGTCAGAGACTGAAAATGTACGCGGTAGATTTTTTCTTCATTGCTGTCGCCGAGAACTACGATCCTTACCGGCTGGTTGTTACCGGCGGGTAAGCCAAATTTTAGTGGCGAGACCACCAGACTGTTGGATGTTCCCTGCGGCGCAGGCGTTTCATTTTCTTCAGATGTACCGGGGTTATGCACCTCGTTGATTTTTCCCTGAATGTACTGAGTTGTTTCACTTTTAGAACTGATCACCAGAGCGGCGGCATGCTGATCGTTAAGTATGACTTTCATCGGTGAAACGGTGATATTGGCAGAACATAAGACCGGAACCGCCAGGGTCGCCAGTGAGAGTATTTTGAGGCCAGAGGTGAGCCCGGGATTTTGCAGCATGCGAATAGGCCTTCTGTGAGGTTAATAAAGCGACGGTGTGAAATTAAGCTCAAGCGTTCCCCGATATCCGCCGGCATTTTTACTATTAATCTCGAACATTTGGGTACTCAATGTGAGAGGAGCCGGCACGCAGATCACGGGTTGGGGGAGACCCGGCAAATGTACCTGACGTATGTGAGCCTGCTGTATTTTGGTGAACGTCATCTGTGTTCCACGCGCTACGGTCTGTATCGTGTTGGTATCAGGGTTGAGAATATCAACTACATAATCAATACGATCTCTGTCATTACTCGCATTGCCTCCCTCACGGACCAAAGAAAAATCCATCATTGTTCGGTTTCCCTGACCGGTATAATTATCGTTTATCGTTAACATAAACGCGCTGCTGTTGGCGTTGTAACCATCGTACAGACAGACATCAATACTCGCGCTACCGATAACAGATATTTTGTTAATGCCGTTGCCTGGAAGCGGGCGCATATTTAAATTCACCAGCGGCGCAGCCTGGCCAAATTCGGGTAAATAGATCTGCTGGTTATTATTGTCAGTGACGTTGAGGGTGATACGGGCGTTCCAGTCTGCGAGTTTAGCTGCCGGGCTCCACTGCATTAAGTTCATTTTTAGATTGGCTTCCCAGATCCCGCCAGTGGGTAGTTTCTGCAATTCCTGACTTGTCACATAAACCGTTAATAAAGATTCATCATTGTGCTTTACACCCCCGCAGTTTTTCTCCATGGCTGCATAAACCTGATAGGGACCTCCAATTATCCCTGCAGCCCAACAGCCATTTCCTACTGATACGCTAATTTTATGATATCCCGTAAGATTTATCACCTGTGTCATATGGCTTCTTTGCTCAGTAAAAAGAATAGGAATGAGGGTATTTCCCTCTTCTACGCCGGTTACTGTCGTTTTGCACTGACCATAGATTGGATTTGAGGAGGACAGGCAAACCCATGTGTTTCTTCCCCATAACGAATCGTTATCGGAATCATAACCGCCACTTTCATCCTTCCAGATATCTAGTTGCGCAGGTGGCGATGATTTATCAAATGTTGCGATAACGGGGGTATCACGCCCTGTAGGTTCTACCCGCTCCGCATACGCGTCTGGCATTGTCAGTAACGAAGTACTGAGCAGGAGCAGTAATGATGTCAGACAAGTGGTGAGTTTCATTTTATTCCCAGGTGTTTTCTGACGGGCTCGTCATCTTCTCAGTAATGGCCTGCTTTTATTCCGGCGTTGCGGGATACCCCTTTACCTAAAGCTGCGAGGTAAAATTCACAATCAGGTGCCCGGTGTAATGCCCGGCTTGTTTGCTGTTGATATCCAGAGTCTTGGTACTTAATTCCAGTGGCGCAGGTATGCATAATACCGCCTGCGGGATCCCCGGAAGGTGCACCGGCCGGACGCGGGCTGTCTGAATATTAGGGATGACCAGATCCTCGCCACGTATGATGCTGACATATTTACCGTCGGGGGCTTGCATTTTCACGTAATAATCAATGCGACCCGAATCCTGATTAACGTCGCCGTGATCCGAGTAAATAGAAAAATAACCGTTATTACGCTGCGTCGTTCCCTGCTGCTGATCGTCAAATTTCAGGGTAAAACTGGTGCTGTTTGAGCCATAACCATCGTACAGACACATATCAATATTAGCAGCACCGTTCATTTGTGCCTGGTTACCATGAGTACCCGGCAGCGGGCGCAAATTAAGATCTACACGTGGTGCAGCCTGGCCAAATTCGGGCAAATAGATTTGCTGGTTATTATTGTCGGTAACATTGAGGGTGATATGAGCGTTCCAGTCTGCTAAAGGATAATTTCTTGGACTATCCCATTGCATCAGTACAACTTTGAACTCGGCCTGCCAGACTCCGCCAACAGGCAGTTTGGCGAGGTCGGCAGCATTGATATAAAAATCAGCTTTTGTTTCATAGTCTCCGGTACAATATAAAGCTGCATCACTGAGATGAACGCCACAAGAAGGGAGGGTGTGTGAGCCGCTAATATTAATTATTTGTGTTAAATGGCTTCGTTTTTCGCGAAATAGTATGGGTATCGATTGGATACCATTCCCACCCCAGACTGGAGTGGTGCGGCATTGCCCGTTCTCAGGTGAGCTTGAAGAGAGGCACACCCATGAATTTCTCGCCCACAGACTTGGATTGTCTGTATCGTAGCCTCCACTTTCTTCTTTCCAGATATCGAGCTTTGACGGCGGAGCAGACTTATCGAAAGTGGTTGTAATGGTCGTATCACGTCCCGTTGGCTCAACCCGATCTGCATGGGCATTTGATACCATCATCAACGGGAGGCATAGCAGAACTAATGATGTAAAAAACGGGATAAGTTTCATTTGTTTTTCTTCTGTATATTTTCTGGCAAATCCGCAAACTGAATCGGTTTACACAGGGTTTTACCCACATAACGCACCACATCACGGCTCGACTGTACGTTTACTGCGCATTGATAATTCTTATCGCCATTACGGACATACAAACTTTTCGCCTGAGAGGTCATTTCTGCCGTGAATCCGCCATCTTCTGAAGAACTGAACGCGCTGGCATTGAGCATACTGCCTTTATTAATCGGTTCACCTGTCGCCGTAACCAGTTGGCCGACGTAGGTGTAACGGGATTCCATTTTCACTTCGCGCACTTTCATTTTCCCCGGCAGAAGGAATAAATTCTGGCTGCCCGCGCCTTGCGTAATGCTGGCCTGGCTACCGGGACTGACGTCACGACTTTCATCGACGGTCACTTTGCCTTCTTCAAAACCGGTCACCGGGAACAGGGCTTTACTGTTTTGTTTCATTTTGGCGCCACCGCCGCCCTGAACTGAAACGTCGATCAGCGCGTCATCTGCGGCATCGGCATCTTCTTCATTACTGCCTTTCACCTTCACGGCTACCGCAGCACCCGGTAAGCCGGTACCGCCTGGCCCCCAGAAGAAGCCGGATGTAGATACCGCAACGGAAGAGCTGTAGCTGCCGGTTACCGCTCCCTGATGGGTTTTTTGCTGATTATCATAGCTGTCGGAAACGGTCAGTTCGCCATCGCCGTATTGCCCGTTGAGACGGCCATGAACCGAGGCGTTAGCGTTGTCAGTATCCGTACCCCCCATATCAATACCCAGTTCGCGCTCATTGTTACTCCCCCAGTCCCAGTTCTGGCTGGCGTTGT
Organism: Rahnella sp. CFA14(1/10); assembly: GCF_004195095.1. NCBI lineage: Bacteria > Pseudomonadati > Pseudomonadota > Gammaproteobacteria > Enterobacterales > Yersiniaceae > Rahnella > Rahnella sp. CFA14(1/10). Next base: position 369,427 of record NZ_SEWS01000005.1, read on the forward strand.
AGGTCATCTGCGCATCGCCATTCTGGCTGCCCTGATAATCGGTGCTGAAGGAAGTGTTGCTGCTGCGCAACTGCGCATCTTTCGGCGTGTTCCGTGACAGTGAAAAACCGATATATATACCCTTGTCATTATCACTGTTGCTGCTGCTTTCGCGACGATATCCGCCAAACCGCGTGGTGACGGTCATCTGTTTCCAGGTGAAACTTTTGTTCAGACTCAGTTGCAGGGTTTTGGATGTACTTTGCGATTCGGTGTGGTTAATCATGTTGTCTTCAAAAGGCTTTGAAGGATCGTATGACGACGAGTCCGGCGAGAGGCTGGTATTTTTATTGTACGTGTATCCCAGCGAGGCCGACCAGCCTTTGACCGGCACGGAAAGGGTGCCGCTGATGGATTCGTAACATCCAATATCAGCATAATCGTACTGACTGACTTGCGCACTGGTGCAACTTTTACCGTAAGCGGCATTGCGGTAAACGCTCATGGAAAAGCCGTCGTTATAGCTGATTTGCTCTACGTTACCATCGGAACCGTCGGTGCCGCTGAAAACGTTGGCCTGCATATCCAGCACACCGTCGATCACTTTTCCGTTAAAGCCGTGAGTCCATTGCAGACCCGCTTCGCCGTAGCTTTCATTATCTGTATTGGCGATACCCGCAGTGGCCGTAACTTCGGCAACTACCGGCAGGCGGGCCCCGGCTTGCATTACAGGTTTACGCGGTGTGCTGTCGTTTTCATCGTCACCGGTGGTGCGAACAACGTGATTGTCTGCCGTTTCTCCCGCCTGTAAAAACCATTGCAGATGCCCGTCGCCGATCCCGCCCGTTTTCGTAAAAGGCTGAGTCTCGGTACGTACCAGCTGGTTATTTTCATAAATTCTCAGGGTGACCGCGTAGCTTCCGTTGGGGAAGCTACCGGTATCCAGCGTATTCGAACCGTTATTAAGGTAGAAAGTGCCCAGCAACTGATTACCACGATAGGCATCGACGCGGGATTTACTGGAAAGCAGCAGCACCAGCGGCGAACCTTTGCTGGCCTCTTCAAGGTTCAGGTAGCTCAGGGAACTCCCGGCGCGGATGCCGTCAATCGCATTTAGCGGTAACAGCGCGAAGGTAATATTGCCGCCGAGATTGCCGGAGAGATCACGGGAATCCATACGTCCGGCCTGCACGTAATGGCGTTTGCCCAAACTCTGACGGAAATAGAAATCATCCACTGACACTGTCTGGCTGTCACTGTCGTCACTTTTGTAAGAGTCGAGTGACCAGTCAAAACCCACGTAACCGTTGGTCAGCACGCCCAGTGCGCCGGAGCCCTGTAAAGACAGACTCTGGTATTCATCCTGTGCCGCCACGTTCAGTGTTTGCTGATGAATTAACGCATTTTCCGTCTGCGCTGTCGGGGTATAATAAAGGGCTTTTTTATCAGCATCAGGCACCAGTGTTTTGCTGACAAAAAGGTCGGCTGCGCTGTTATTTTCATCATAAATGAGGGCCACCGAATCAGTTTCCAGATAACCGCATCCTTTGGCGTCCGCATTGCTGTCACAGGCCAGGTTGCCATGTCGTGCAAGCGGTGCAGATAAGGTTGCCAGTATTTTTTGATAATCCGGCGTGCCGGGTTTTAGTGGCAGGTTCAGTGCGGTCAGGACTGCCTGCGGATCTTTAAACTGTACGGTTTCCAGCGTGACGTTGGCTTCAAATAATCCGGCCGACTGACCGAGCAGATTGACGTTCAGCCAGATGTTCTGGCCCGAGACCAGTTCTTCGAACCCCGGCGGAACGCCGGAGTCTGCAAAAGCAAGATTGCTGAATAAAGCAAAATGAATGGCCAGAAAGCAGAGAGACACTTTCAGATTTGAGTTCATTATTTTTCCTTTATTCAAAAATCTGATGAGTGGAAAAGAATCGGCCTGATTAACAGGCCGATGTGGAGTGATTCAGACGCGTGATCACTTATGGCGTTACGGTTGCCTGAGTCAGCACAACGCTGACAACGCCGCTGTAGTTACCGGAAGCAACAGGTGACTGTGCGGTCTGGCTGACTTTAAGAGGCTGGATGATGGAACCATTAGCGGTATCACCATTCGGGAACAGCGTGGTTGCGGTCATGGTCTGCTGAGCCTGAGTCAGTGTCAGGTCACCGTATTTTACGGTCAGGGGGATATTGGGATTAGTCCCTACGGTATCCATCAATTGCGGACTACCGGCCAGATTAATATTCACATCTTTTTCAGCATCGTTGGAAAAGATTTTGGTCATCTGTGAAACGGATTCCAGACCTATGCCAGGCTTATAATTCATTTCCAGCGTGGAAGGTAAAATTCCACCGGTGTCAGTCGTCATATCTAAAGTGGCATCAACGTTTGCAGTTACAGTAATATCTTTCTGAACAGCATAAGCGTTAATTGCCATACCCATGATCATGGTTGCTATCAGTGGCTTGATAACGGATTTCATTGTTTAATTCCTTAATGTAGAGGGTGCATGTCAATATGCATTTTTATAACAAGGGTGTTGCTGATTTCTCAGTGAAAAATAATAATATTTACTTTGCACTGAATTCTTTTACGCCGGTTTTCTTATCTGTCCAGTTGAAATATTTCACTTTCACTACGCGGTAATTATTCCCTTTAAATAAGGCAGGGTCTAATGTGGCGTGCTGATTAGGATAAATACTGTTCTTTACCGGTTTACTCCATTGACATCCGTCATCAGTGAGTTGCTCAGGACATAAACCGATACTGTTAATCTTCAGATGAATATTGCCGGTATTACTGACCTCGCGGCTGACGGGGTCCAGGGTGAAATCCAGTCGCGGGGCAGCGGGTGGCACGGTAACCAGTACGCCCCAGATCATGCTGATGCCGAGTTTAGCCGCACCTTTGGGTTCATTTTTGTCGTTGCTATTATTCAGTGCCGGAACGCCTTCAAAATAAACGCGGTACGCTTCTTCTGTTTGGGGTTGCTGAATATTAATCAGACGTATAATTCGGGTGGTGCCAGGCGCCAGTCCAAATTTCGCTGGTGTGACAATAATACCCTGGCCCGATGACTGATTTAGGATGATTTCATTTTCCTGTGATGTGCCAGGGTTATTAATTTTTTTTACGGTCGTTTTCACATACTCCGTGGTGTCGGAGTTTGTTGTTACGCTAATTTGTGCAGCGCCGTTTTTTTTCATCGGGACAGAAATAGGGTAAACGCTTATTCCTGCAAATGATAATGCGGAAAAAAATAATGGGGCGGCCGCTAAAACCATTATCAGGGATTTTAATTTCGTTAAGGGCATGGTCATTTTCTCAATATTTAATTAAACGTTATCCGGAAAAGTATTTCGTTCATTCCCTTTGAGTAAGTATTTGTTTTGACTGTTTCGATGGGGTGAATAATAGATTCAATGAATGTTCAGGTCAATGGTATAGAAATTAGCTATTTGTGTTATCTGTTTAACTAAAAATAATGTTTACAAAATAATAACATCTCATGCGGTTTTTATTTTTTTGATTACACAGGGTTTTTATTTTCCTTCCTGCTTATTCACCCTGACTTGTTAAATAAAAATGGGTGTTTTATTTGAATTATTCGCTTATCTACATGATGGATTAAGTTAAATTAATATAAACCTACGCGGTTTGTTTTTATTTAAAAATCAATAAAAAACCCCGCTTGCGGCGGGGTTGAAGAGATTTTATGACGCCCGGGTTTCTTATAAACCAGCGGCTTCGCGCAACTGAGCGGCCTTGTCGGTTTTTTCCCAAGGGAAATGTTCACGACCAAAGTGACCGTAGGCTGCGGTTTCTTTGTAGATTGGGTGTAACAGATCCATCATCTGGATCAGACCGTATGGGCGCAGGTCGAAGAACTCGCGTACCAGCAGGGTCAGTTGCTCATTGGAAACTTTACCGGTGCCGAAGGTTTCCACCATGATGGAAGTCGGTTCCGCCACGCCAATCGCGTAGGACACCTGAATTTCACAACGGTCAGCCAGACCAGCAGCCACGATGTTTTTTGCCACATAACGTGCTGCGTAAGCCGCTGAACGGTCAACTTTCGACGGATCTTTACCGGAGAACGCACCACCACCGTGACGGGCCATGCCGCCGTAAGTATCCACGATAATTTTACGACCGGTCAGACCGCAGTCACCCATCGGGCCGCCGATAACGAAACGGCCGGTCGGGTTAATATGATATTTGGTACCGGCGTTCAGCCATTCTGCTGGTAACACAGGTTTGATGATTTCTTCCATCACCGCTTCCTGCAAATCTTTCAGCGAGATGTCTTCTGAATGCTGGGTAGACAGTACGACCGCATCGATGCCGACGATTTTGCCTTCGTCATACTGGAAAGTGACCTGGCTTTTGGCATCAGGGCGCAGCCACGGTAACGTGCCTGATTTACGCACTTCAGCCTGACGCTGCACCAGACGGTGTGCGTAAGTAATAGGTGCTGGCATCAGTACGCTGGTTTCGTTGGTCGCATAACCAAACATCAGCCCCTGGTCACCCGCGCCTTGTTCCAGCGGATCAGTACGGTCAACGCCCTGATTGATATCCGGAGATTGCTTACCGATAGCGCTCAGCACTGCACAGGAATTGGCATCGAAACCCATGTCAGAATGGATATAGCCAATTTCGCGAACAGTCTGACGTGTGATTTCTTCAACGTCGACCCATGCGCTGGTGGTGATTTCACCGCCAACCAGGACCATGCCGGTTTTGACATAAGTTTCACATGCAACACGTGCTTTTGGGTCTTGCTCTAAAATTGCGTCCAGCACGGCATCGGAAATCTGGTCAGCAATTTTATCTGGATGTCCTTCCGAAACGGATTCGGACGTGAAGAGGTGTTTAGCCATTATGTTCTTTACCTTACATACGACGGGTTAGATATCACTGCATAGCACTGGGGTGACGGGCAGATGAGGAGCGGAGCTCGCCATTGTCGCAATGCGTCCTGCATGTCCCCATTAGGCAAAGCCTTGAAGCAGTTTGCGCGTTAAACCACCCATGCGTGTGGACGGATTAACATCTGGACGGCTATTTTAGGATAGCAGGTGTCCCGAATGCCAGTCATTTTTGTGACAGAGTGGGTGTTATTGTGCGGGTTTGCAGTGATATTCACGGCCTGAAACTATTTACACCACATTTTCATTTTGCAATTACAGCGGGTTGCCGGTATAAACGGCGCGCGCTATGCATATTTCTGCAGGCCCTGCAGATGCAGCGTATTCCAGTAATTACTGTTTTCTCAGCTCGAATGCCCGCGGGTGATGCGTGGCACGTGTGGAGGTGGTTAGTTTAATGACCCACTTTTTACCGCTTGTAACATTTCAACAGCATCCCCTGCAGCCTTCATTGCGCCCTGCAGCATTCTCCTCAGCATTTCTGTTAGCAAAACGTCTGTTATCTCTTCGATGTTACAGACAGTCTGACTATAGACAGGTCAGCCGCCGACATCTGTACGCTGCTCAGTAAACCCGGCTGTGTGTACATCGCACTTCCGACATATAACTGATGTAGCCTGCGATCTCCCGGGGCATCCGTCCCTGATTTCTCCCGACTCGTTACACGGAGTCTAAAAACGTGTTTTACAATGATATGAGTAGAAAACAGTCCTATGGCTGCGGCACACAGGGTTTTATCCTGTCTGAAAGCCAGGCTTGCGGGTTGTTCTCACCTGTTGTTACTGCGATAGTGGCTGGCCATGTTGTCAGTATAGAAAGAGGATTTACCTATGTCTGATGACATCCAGTCCCACCGTCCGCCACATTCGGACGATACTGTTTTTTTGCGCTCCATGCAGGAGGTTGCCGTGAACGATCGTGATGCCAGCAAGATGCTGCGCACTTACAACGTTGCCTATTGGGGTAACAATTATTATGACGTCAATGAACTGGGCCACATCAGTGTTTGCCCGGATCCAGACGAGCCTTCTGCCCGTGTCGATCTGGCACAACTGGTAAAAGACATGCGGGAACAGGACGGTCAGCGTCTGCCGGCATTGTTCTGTTTCCCACAAATTCTACAGCACCGTCTGCGTTCGATTAACGCCGCCTTTAAACGTGCGCGTGAATCTTTTGGCTACGAGGGTGACTACTTCCTGGTGTACCCGATTAAGGTCAACCAGCACCGCCGTGTCATTGAATCGCTGGTGGAATCGGGTGAACCGCTGGGCCTGGAAGCCGGCTCAAAAGCTGAGCTGATGGCCGTGCTGGCGCACGCCGGGATGACCCGTTCCGTGATCGTCTGTAACGGTTATAAAGACCGTGAATACATCCGTCTGGCCCTGATCGGCGAGAAACTCGGGCACAAGGTTTATCTGGTTATCGAGAAGATGACTGAGATTAAACTGGTGCTGGAAGAAGCTGAACGCCTGAACGTTGTTCCGCGTCTGGGCGTGCGTGCGCGTCTGTCCTCACAGGGCTCCGGTAAATGGCAGTCCAGCGGTGGCGAGAAATCTAAGTTTGGCCTGGCAGCCTCTCAGGTTCTGCAACTGGTCGAAATGTTGCGTGAGGCAGGGCGTCTGGAAAGCCTGCAACTGCTGCATTTCCACCTGGGTTCACAGCTGGCGAATATTCGTGACATCTCGACCGGTGTACGTGAATCCGCGCGTTTCTACGTAGAACTGCACAAACTGGGCGTTAATATTCAGTGCTTCGACGTGGGCGGTGGCCTGGGTGTGGATTACGAAGGAACCCGTTCACAGTCTGATTGCTCGGTGAACTATGGCCTGAATGAATATGCCAATAACGTTATCTGGGGGATCGGCGACGCCTGTAACGAACATGGTCTGCCGCATCCGACGGTGATCACTGAGTCTGGTCGTGCCGTGACCGCGCACCATACTGTGCTGGTGTCGAATGTCATTGGTGTTGAGCGCAATGAGTTTAAAGAGCCGGCGGCACCTGAACCGGATGCACCGCGTGCGCTGGGCAGCATGTGGGATACCTGGAACGAAATGCACGATCCGGAAAACCGGCGCTCGCTTCGTGAATGGCTGCACGACAGCCAGATGGACCTGCACGATGTCCATTCACAATATGCGCACGGAATTTTGGATCTGACGCAGCGTGCCTGGGCGGAAGATATCTACCTGAATATCTGTAATAAAATTCAGGATCAGCTGGATCCGAGTAACCGTGCTCACCGCCCGATTATTGACGAATTGCAGGAACGTATGGCGGACAAACTGTACGTCAACTTCTCGCTGTTCCAGTCGATGCCGGATGCATGGGGTATCGATCAGTTGTTCCCGGTTCTGCCGCTGGAAGGTCTGGATAAACCGCCTGTAGGCCGTGCGGTCCTGCTGGACATCACCTGTGACTCCGACGGTACTATCGATCACTATATCGACGGTGACGGCGTCGCGACCACCATGCCAATGCCGCCGTATGACCCTGAGAATCCGCCGGTGCTGGGTTTCTTTATGGTCGGTGCGTATCAGGAAATTCTCGGCAACATGCATAACCTGTTCGGCGACACTGCTGCGGTGGATGTGTTTGTCTTCCCTGACGGCAGCATTGAAGTGCAGCAGTCAGATGAAGGCGATACGGTTGCGGACATGCTGGAATACGTGCAATTGGATCCTAACGTATTGCTGTCCCGCTTCCGCGATCAGGTGAAAGAAACAGATTTGGATGCCGAATTGCAGGCCCAGTTTGTCGAAGAGTTTGAAGCCGGTTTATACGGTTATACCTATCTGGAAGACGAATAAAAGTCCGGTTCTTTTATTCTCTGCGCCTCAACGCCCGGCTTGTCCGGGCGTTTTTACGTCCTGCTTTCGTTACTTATTTCGTGAACGTATTTTATATTGATAGGTAAAATTATTTCTTTATTAACCATGAAGCAGAAATCATTGTTGTGCGAAATGAAAGTGAAAGGCGCAACATTTTGCGCCTTAATGGGGTTATTTTCCGGCAGCGATACGTTCACGTATATGTTTCGCACGTGCCTCTGAAGACGGGTGATCGTCAAACCAGCCGATACTGCTCCCCTGATCCAGTTTGGCCAGCTTCTCAAAACTGGTCGCCAGACCTGTCGGATCAATACCCCGTTTTTTCAGCAGATCGAAAGAATAATCGTCCGCTTCGGATTCCTGCTTCTGGGAGAACTGTGCGTTAACATATTTCTCGCCCAGGTCCGCCAGTTGTGACTGCGACAAGGTGGCGCTGACGCCACCAAGCGAAGAAATTGCAGAGCGTGCTGCGGTAGCACTGTAAGCGACCTGCATGGCTTTGCGGGTGTGACCGAGCGCGACGTGCCCCATTTCATGACCGAGAACGCCTTCCACTTCATTGTCATTCATCATATCCATCAGGCCGCTGTAAACACGGATGCAGCCGTTCGCCATCGCCCAGGCGTTGACGTCTTTGGTCAGGTAAACCTTATAGTTGGCAGGGGTGCCATTAATGTTATCACCCAGTGCCGCCGAGATTTTTTTCAGGCGTTGTGCGTATTCACTGCTGTCGGGAGCAATTTGTGCCTTTTTATCCATCTCCTCGCAGGATTGTACGCTCAGTGTTTTAACGTCGGCGTCACTCAGCGTATAGGCCTGATAAGCCTGCGCGCCGGACTGCATTAAGGTATCGGTATTGACATTAGCGCAGCCACTGACCAGCGATGCGGCAAAAAGGCTCAACATAACAGGGTGAAATTTCATCAATTTGGGTTCCCGGAGAAAGTTAACAAAACAGCGAATACAGCCTGAAAAAGGCTCTGACTGTAAGGATAGCGTTAAGATAGGTTTTTGGCAGTGCACGATCTATAGTGTAAGTCCGAAAAAACGCACTGATTTAAAAGCGGATTTTGTGAACTTAATCACGAGAGTGATTAGAGATTGCCGTTTTAATGCCGAGTCTGAGAAAATGACTTTCTTGACTGCTTTTTTAATCCGACCTGGAGTAGAACATGTCCTCTCGTAAAGAGCTTGCGAACGCTATTCGCGCACTTAGTATGGATGCCGTGCAGAAAGCGAATTCCGGCCACCCTGGTGCCCCTATGGGCATGGCAGACATTGCCGAAGTGCTGTGGCGCGATTACCTTAATCATAACCCGACTAACCCGCACTGGGCGGACCGTGACCGTTTCGTGCTGTCCAATGGTCATGGTTCTATGCTGATTTACAGCCTGCTGCATCTCACCGGCTATGATCTGCCGATGAACGAACTGGCTAATTTCCGTCAGCTGCACTCTAAAACCCCGGGCCATCCGGAATACGGTTATACGCCTGGCGTTGAAACCACCACCGGTCCGCTGGGACAGGGCATCGCGAATGCCGTCGGTTTCGCTATTGCAGAACGTACGCTGGCAGCACAGTTCAACAAACCAGGCCATGACATTGTCGATCACCAGACCTATGCGTTTCTGGGCGACGGCTGCATGATGGAAGGCATTTCTCACGAAGTGTGTTCACTGGCCGGTACCATGAAACTCGGCAAACTGACCGCGTTTTATGATGACAACGGTATCTCTATTGATGGTCACGTAGAAGGCTGGTTCACCGACGATACCGCGGCACGTTTCGAAGCTTACGGCTGGCACGTAGTCCGCGGTGTTGATGGTCATAATCCTGACTCCATCAAAGCGGCCATTGAAGAAGCGCATAAAGTTACCGACAAACCTTCCCTGCTGATGTGTAAAACCGTGATCGGTTTCGGTTCGCCGAACAAAGCCGGTACTCACGATGTACATGGTGCCGCACTGGGCGCAGCTGAAGTAGCCGCTACCCGTGAAGCGCTGGGCTGGAAATATGCCGCCTTTGAAATCCCGCAAGATATCTATGCGCAGTGGGATGCGAAAGAAGCCGGTAAAGCCAAAGAAGCCGCGTGGAACGACAAGTTTGATGCCTATGCGAAAGCCTATCCTGAGCTGGCAAAAGAGTTCAAACGTCGTGTGAACGGCGAGCTGCCAGCAAACTGGGAAACTGAAGCACAGAAATTCATCGAACAGCTGCAGGCTAACCCTGCAAACATCGCCAGCCGTAAAGCCTCCCAGAATGCGCTGGAAGCTTTTGGTAAAGTGTTGCCTGAGTTCCTGGGCGGCTCTGCTGACCTGGCACCCAGCAACCTGACCATGTGGTCTGGTTCGAAGTCTATCGGCGACGATCAGGCGGGTAACTACATCCATTATGGCGTGCGTGAATTCGGTATGACGGCAATCACCAACGGCATCGCGCTGCATGGCGGTTTCCTGCCGTATTCTGCGACTTTCCTGATGTTTGTGGAATACGCGCGTAACGCGGTGCGTATGGCGGCACTGATGAAAATCCGCAACGTTTTCGTGTATACCCATGACTCCATTGGTCTGGGCGAAGACGGCCCGACGCACCAGCCGGTTGAGCAAATCGCCAGCCTGCGCGTTACGCCAAACATGAGCACCTGGCGCCCTGCGGATCAGGTTGAATCTGCTGTGGCATGGAAATACGCGATTGAGCGTAACGACGGCCCGGTTACCCTGATCTTCTCCCGTCAGAACCTGACCCAGCAACCACGTACGCCTGAACAACTGGCCAACGTGGCGCGCGGGGGTTACGTGCTGAAAGATTGCGACGGTACGCCGGACGTGATCCTGATTGCCACCGGTTCTGAAGTGGGTATCACTGTTGAAGCGGCTGACAAACTGGCTGCTGCGGGCACCAAAGTGCGTGTGGTTTCCATGCCGTCTACGGATGCCTTCGACAAACAAGACGCAGCTTACCGTGAATCGGTCTTGCCGAAAGCCGTTTCTGCCCGTGTTGCGGTTGAAGCCGGTATCGCTGATTACTGGTTCAAATACGTCGGCCTGAACGGTGCAATCGTCGGTATGCATAGCTTCGGCGAATCTGCTCCGGCAGAGTTGTTGTTCAAAGAGTTCGGTTTCACTGTTGATAACGTTGTTGCTCAGGCACAGGCGTTACTGAAGTAACTCCGCATTTCTTATGCCGTTAAAAGCACCTTCGGGTGCTTTTTTTTCGCCTGTGTTTTCCGGTACCCGTTCTCAGTTTCGCGCGAAATGACACAGGTCAAACCGTTCCGATGCGGGCTCGGTTACACTGCCTGCATGCCGGAACTGTTTCAATCCGTCGGTTTATGAGGAAAATCACTGTCGAAAAGGTGATGAAAAAGTAAAATCACTGTGAATACACCGAATTGGCTGGTGTTTTTTTCAGCAATCGGAGCGATTAATGCGGCCTTCTTCTACGAATTATTCCTTTTATTCACCGTTTGGTTTATTCTCAGCTGAACCGTTTCAGTCGGGCTATTTGAGCTTAACATCCTCACCAGGTTGTTATCGTGCCTGAAACTGACGCTTTTCTGCCGCAGGCTTTGTGCGGACAAATGATGATGGTGATTCACCGTAAACGCACGCTGCATTACTATAGGTGTTACTGATATTGAGTAACAACCGTGTAACAGGGAGATGTATGCCAATACGTATTGCAATTAATGGCTTTGGTCGCATTGGCCGTAGCGTATTGCGCGCGTTATACGAATCCGGTCGCCGGGCGGAAATCTCCGTCATTGCCATCAATGAAATTGCCAGCCCTGAAGGCATGGCTCATCTGCTTAAATACGATTCCAGCCACGGGCGTTTCGCCTGGGATGTCCGCCAGGAAGGTGAAAACCTTTATGTAGGCGATGACTCCATCCGTTTACTTCATCAGTCTGATGCCAGCCAGTTGCCATGGGGTGAACTGAGCATTGACGTCGTGCTTGATTGCACCGGTGTCTATGGCAGCCGTGCAGACGGTGAAGCCCAGCTTGCGGCCGGCGCTAAAAAAATTCTGTTCGCGCATCCTGGCGGTCATGATCTTGACGCCACGGTGGTTTACGGCGTGAACCACGCCTTGCTCGAACGTCAGCACCGCATTGTGTCCAATGCGTCCTGCACCACCAACTGTATTATCCCTGTGATCAAACTGCTCGATGATGCTTTTGGCATTGAGTCCGGCACGGTAACGACCATTCATTCCTCAATGAATGATCAGCCGGTGATCGATGCGTACCATGCGGATTTACGCCGTACGCGCGCCGCCAGCCAGTCCATTATCCCGGTTGATACCAAACTGGCCGCAGGGATCACGCGCATCATGCCAAAATTCTGCGATCGCTTTGAAGCGATCTCGGTGCGTGTGCCGACAATCAATGTCACCGCCATTGATTTAAGCGTATTTGTCGAGGGTGCTGTGACGGTAGGCGAGGTTAACCAGCTGCTGCAAAAGGCCGCAACAGGTGCTTTTCGTGGTATTGTTGACTATACCGAACTACCATTAGTCTCGACAGATTTTAACCATGATCCCCATAGCGCCATCGTAGATGGAACGCAGACGCGGGTAAGTGGACAGCACCTGATTAAGACACTGGTCTGGTGCGATAACGAGTGGGGTTTTGCCAACAGAATGTTGGATACAACATTGGCAATGTCTGCCAGCGGTTTCTAGTACGGCTGTTCCGGCTTTCCGGCCGAAACTGCCTTCAAGCAACTTTAAAGAGAATCAACGAGAGGATTCACCATGTCTGTTATTAAGATGAGCGATCTGGATTTAGCGGGTAAACGCGTACTGATCCGTGCCGATCTGAACGTGCCAGTTAAAGATGGCAAAGTAACGTCAGATGCACGTATCCGCGCTTCTTTACCTACCATCGAAATTGCCCTTAAACAAGGTGCACGTGTGATGGTTACCTCGCATCTGGGTCGTCCGACTGAAGGCGAATATAACGAAGAGTTTTCTCTGCTGCCGGTTGTTAACTACCTGAAAGACAAACTGTCTTCTCCTGTACGTCTGGCTAAAGACTATCTGGATGGCGTTGAAGTTGCCGAAGGCGAGCTGGTTGTTCTGGAAAACGTTCGCTTCAACAAAGGCGAAAAGAAAGACGACGAAACCCTGTCCAAAAAATATGCTGCCCTGTGTGACATCTATGTGATGGATGCATTCGGTACTGCGCACCGCGCACAAGCTTCTACTCACGGCGTGGGCAAGTTTGCACCTATCGCCTGTGCCGGTCCGCTGTTGTCTGCAGAACTGGAAGCACTGGGTAAAGCGCTGGGTAACCCGGCACGTCCGATGGTCGCTATCGTGGGTGGTTCTAAAGTTTCTACCAAACTGACCGTTCTGGATTCCCTGTCCAAAATCGCTGACCAGCTGATCGTTGGTGGTGGTATCGCGAACACCTTCGTGGCTGCTCAAGGCAACAACGTCGGGAAATCCCTGTACGAAGCAGACCTGGTCGGCACCGCAAGCAAATTGCTGGAAACCTGCGACATTCCTGTTCCTACCGATGTTCGCGTAGCGACGGAGTTCTCTGAAACTGCAACGGCTACTGTGAAGTCTGTTAAAGACATCAAAGATGATGAACAAATTCTCGACATGGGCGATGAGTCTGCAAATCGTCTGGCTGAGATCATTAAAAACGCTAAAACCATTCTGTGGAATGGTCCTGTAGGCGTGTTCGAGTTCCCTAACTTCCGTAAAGGGACCGAAATTGTGGCGCAGGCTATTGCTGACAGCGAAGCATTTTCTATCGCAGGCGGCGGCGACACACTGGCGGCTATCGATCTGTTCGGTATCGCTGACAAAATTTCCTATATCTCCACTGGCGGTGGCGCATTCCTGGAATTCGTTGAAGGGAAAGCACTGCCAGCGGTTGTGATGCTGGAAGAGCGTGCTAAGAAGTCATGAACCCTGAACGGGGAGCGTAATGCTGTCCGTTCTTCTTTGCCGCGCGGGGGGCTGCACAGTGGAACCCGCGCGACATAGCAAACCGATTCAATCCATCTACGGCCGACGAAACAGGACAAAGAACTATGTCTAAAATTTTTGATTTCGTAAAACCAGGCGTTATCACTGGTGATGATGTACAGAAAGTTTTCGCTATCGCTAAAGAAAACAAATTTGCTCTGCCAGCGGTTAACTGCGTAGGCACCGACTCCATCAATGCCGTGCTCGAAGCGGCTGCGAAAGTTCGTTCACCGGTTATCGTTCAGTTCTCTAACGGTGGCGCTGCGTTTATCGCAGGTAAAGGCCTGAAAACTGACGTACCACAAGGTGCGGCAATTCTGGGCGCAATCTCTGGCGCACACCATGTGCATCAGATGGCAGAACATTACGGTGTGCCGGTTATCCTGCACACCGACCACTGCGCGAAAAAACTGCTGCCATGGATCGACGGTCTGCTGGACGCGGGTGAAGCGCATTACGCGAAAACCGGTAAGCCACTGTTCTCTTCTCACATGATTGACCTGTCTGAAGAATCTCTGGAAGAAAACATCGAAATTTGCAGCAAGTACTTAGCTCGCATGGCAAAAATCGACATGACTCTGGAAATCGAACTGGGTTGCACCGGCGGTGAAGAAGATGGCGTGGACAACAGCCATATGGACGCATCAGCACTGTACACTCAGCCACAAGACGTTGATTACGCTTACGAAAAACTGAACGCTATCAGCCCGCGTTTCACTATCGCTGCGTCATTCGGTAACGTACACGGTGTTTACAAACCAGGTAACGTTAAACTGACTCCAACGATCCTGCGTGATTCTCAGGAATACGTGTGCAAGAAACACAACCTGCCACACAACAGCCTGAACTTCGTATTCCACGGCGGTTCCGGTTCAACTGCAGCAGAAATCAAAGAATCTGTAGGTTACGGTGTTATCAAAATGAACATCGATACCGACACTCAGTGGGCTAACTGGGACGGTATTCTGCAGTTCTACAAGAAAAACGAAGCTTACCTGCAAGGTCAGTTGGGTAACCCGGAAGGCGCGGACAAACCTAACAAGAAATTCTATGACCCGCGCGTATGGCTGCGTTCTGCACAGTCTTCCATGGTGACTCGCCTGGAACTGGCATTCAAAGAACTGAACGCGATCGACGTACTGTAATTCTTATCCTTCCGGTGCTTGACCACCGGAATGTGAGGATAATCGTCAAAGGGGCTTCGGCCCCTTTTTTATGGCCTGTTTTCCGGCCACAATAGCCCGTATCAGTATTTCGCCAGAATCCCGAAGAGAGAGCCATGAAGCCAAAATCTGTCACCCTCGATGATGTTGCGCGCCACGCCGGTGTGTCTTATCAGACCGTTTCGCGTGTACTGAATCAGGCTGCGCATGTGTCGGTCAGAACGCGTAATAAAGTCGAACAGGCAATGGCGGCGCTCAATTACGTTCCGAACCGTGTCGCACAGCAACTGGCGGGGAAACAAAGTTATACGCTGGGTCTGGCGACCACTGAGCTGGCATTGCATGCGCCGTCACAAATTGCGTCAGCGATGAAAACCCGTGCTAATCAGTTAGGCTTCAACGTTGTGATTTCGATGATTGATAACCTGAGCCTGACCGCCTGTCGTGCGGCAGTAAACGAATTGATGTCGCAGCGGGTAGATGGCGTGCTGATTAACGTGCCGTTGTCGAATGACGATGCGGGGGCTATTGCGCAGTTGTGCGGCAACTTACCGGCGTTGTTTCTGGATGTAGATCCTGAAGCTGATGTGTTCAAAATTCTGTTCGATCCTCACTGCGGGGCAGAGCAGGGCGTGGCGCATTTACTGGCGCTCGGGCATCAGCAGATTGCCGTACTGACCGGCCCGCTCGAGTCCATCTCTGCACGGCTGCGTTATGAAGGCTGGCTGAAGACGCTGGCATTGCACGATATTACGCCCTGTGCGGTTCAGCATGGTGACTGGAGCGCGGCTTCGGGTTATCAGCAGGCATTATTGTTGCTCAGTCAGCCCGAACGTCCTACGGCGATTCTGGTTGCCAATGACCAGATGGCGCTCGGCGTTCTGCGTGCTGTCCATGAGTTTGGTCTGCGGGTACCGGAACAAATTTCGGTGATGGGTTATGACGATACTGAAGACAGCGCATTTTTCTTCCCGCCGCTGACCACAATCAAACAGGATTTCCGCCTGCTCGGTCACGAAAGCATTAACCGGCTGGTGGAGCATCTGCATACGCATGGCGATCATCAGCAATCCTCGCTGTTACTGCCCACTTCTTTGGTTGAACGCCACACGACCGCCAGACCGGGCACAAACCCGGTGTCACAGGAAGCCTTATCGCAGGAGCTGATCCGCATCGCGCGTCAGCTTAGCGCGCTCTGAACCGGATTTAACCCTCCCATGACGCGGAATTTGTGATCCGCGTCCCTTTCCCGCATACCTCCGCTTTACTTACTCGTCCGGGTTACGCATGTTTATCATATTGTGAGCGCATAACAATTTACCGGGGAGATATTATGACAACATCAGCGGAAGATAAATTATCATCGCTGGCCACTGTTCTGGCCCGCCGTGACTGGGAAAAACCGGCCTCGACACAGTGCAACAGGTTACCTGCACACCCGCCGTTTAACAGCTGGCGGGATGCAGAAGAAGCGAGAGATAATAAGGCTTCAGGAAACATCCGTAGCCTGAATGGCGAGTGGGCATTCAGCTATTTTAACCGTCCTGAAGCCGTGCCGGAGCAATGGCTGCAACAGGATCTGGCAGGTGCCGACGCTGTGCAGGTGCCATCAAACTGGCAACTGGCGGGTTATGACGCACCGATTTATACCAACGTTCAATACCCCATCCCCGTCAATCCGCCGTTTGTACCGGCAGAAAATCCTACGGGTTGTTACTCGCTCACAGTTTCTGTGGATAATGACTGGCTGAGCAGCGGGCAGACGCGCATTGTGTTCAACGGCGTTAACTCTGCTTTCTATTTATGGTGTAACGGCCGGTGGATCGGGTATTCACAGGACAGCCGTTTACCGGCGGAATTCGATCTTAGTGGTGTACTGCACGCCGGTGAAAACCGTCTGGCGGTCATGGTGCTGCGCTGGAGTGACGGCAGTTATCTGGAAGATCAGGATATGTGGCGGATGAGCGGGATCTTCCGCGACGTCACCTTGCTGCATAAACCGGCGGAGCAGATTACCGACTTACAGGTGCGCACGCATTTGTTTCATGGCTTCACGCAGGCCGAACTGGAAGTGCAGGTCAGCGCCGCCGTGCCGCAGGAAAACGCAGCGGATTACCAGATACGCGTCCAGTTGTGGCAGGGCGACAAGCCGGTTGCACAGCATCTGCAACCACTCGGCAGCGAAATCATTGATGAGCGCGGGTCGGCATTTGACCGAACCACGCTGCGTTTGCCGGTCAGCCAGCCTGCGTTGTGGAGCGCTGAGCAGCCCGCCCTCTATCGCGCTGTCGTTTCCCTGATTTCTCCGCAGGGGCAGCTTATTGAAGCTGAAGCCTGCGATGTGGGCTTCCGTCAGGTAGAAATCAGCAACGGATTGCTGAAAGTGAACGGCCAGCCGGTGTTGATCCGCGGCACCAACCGCCACGAGCATCACCCTGAAAACGGTCAGGTGATGGACGAAGCCACCATGCGCCGGGACATCGTGCTGATGAAGCAGCATAACTTCAACGCCGTACGCTGCTCGCATTATCCGAACCATCCGCTTTGGTACAAACTTTGCGATGAATATGGCCTGTATGTGGTCGATGAAGCCAATATCGAAACTCACGGCATGCAGCCAATGAACCGTCTTTCGGACGATCCGGTCTGGTTCAACGCGTTCAGCGAACGTGTGACGCGTATGGTTCAGCGCGACCGCAACCATCCGTGCATCATCATCTGGTCACTGGGCAATGAGTCCGGTCATGGCGCGAATCACGATGCACTTTATCGCTGGATCAAGTCTGTTGATCCCACCCGTCCGGTGCAGTACGAAGGCGGCGGAGCCAACAGTGCGGCAACCGACATTATCTGCCCGATGTATTCCCGTGTTGAGCAGGATCAGCCGTTCCCGGCCGTACCTAAATGGTCGATTAAAAAATGGATCAGCATGCCGGATGAAACCCGTCCGCTGATCCTCTGCGAATACGCCCACGCGATGGGCAACAGCTTTGGCGGCTTCGATAAATACTGGCAAGCGTTCCGCCAGTTTCCGCGTCTGCAGGGCGGTTTTGTCTGGGACTGGGTCGATCAGAGCCTGCTGCGCACCGGCGATAACGGCGAGCGTTATATGGCCTACGGCGGTGACTTTGGCGATACGCCCAATGACCGTCAGTTCTGCATGAACGGTCTGGTGTTTGCTGACCGTACGCCGCATCCGTCCTTGTTTGAAGCGCAGCGCGCCCAGCAATTCTTCCAGTTTTCGCTGATCAGCACCTCGCCGCTGATGCTGGAAATTCAGAGCGAATATCTGTTCCGCCACAGCGATAACGAACAACTGGTCTGGCGTATCGAACGTGACGGCGAGGTTATTTCGCAGGGCGAAGCGGTGTTAGATATCGCGCCAAACGGCAAACAAACCCTGAATCTGGGCGATATTCCCTCGTCGGAAGGGGATTTGTGGCTGAACGTGGCAGTGCATCAGCCGCAGGCGACCGCCTGGTCAGAAGCCGGGCACCGCAGCGCCTGGGATCAATGGCAATTGCCGCAACCAATGACCTTACAGGTAACGGAGAAAATTTCTGCTGTTACACCGGTACTGGAGCAGCAAAACGGCCTGATTACGGTAGCACATGGCACACAGCGCTGGCAGTTCAGCCAGCAAAGCGGACTGCTGGAACAGTGGTTTGATGGCTCAACGCCGCGTCTGCTGAGTGCGCTGCGCGACCAGTTTATCCGTGCGCCGGTGGATAACGATATCGGCGTCAGCGAAGTCACCCGTATTGATCCGAATGCCTGGGTTGAACGCTGGAAAGCGGCGGGTATGTACCAGCTGGAATCGCGTTTATTAAACATCTGTGCCGACCAGTTACAGGACAGCGTGGTGATCACCACCACTCACGCATTCATGGCGGGGGAAGAAACGCGACTGCTGAGCCGTAAGATTTTCCGCATCGATAATCAGGGCGAACTGCATATCAGCGCCGATGTCCGCGTGGCGTCAAATGTACCGTCGCCGGGTCGCATTGGCATGACCTGCCAGCTGGCGGACACCGCAGAAAACGTCAGCTGGCTGGGACTGGGACCGCACGAGAATTATCCTGACCGCCGTCTGGCGGCGCAGCACGGGCGCTGGACGTTGCCACTGACAGAGATGTACACGCCGTACGTTTTCCCGACCGAAAATGGCCTGCGTGGAGAAACCCGCGAACTGGATTACGCCGGATGGAAGCTGCGTGGAAACTTTCACTTTGGCCTGAGTCGCTACAGCCTGCAACAGCTGATGGACACCAGCCATCGTCACTTATTGCGTGAAGAAAAGGGCACCTGGCTGAACATCGACGGCTTTCATATGGGCGTCGGCGGTGATGATTCCTGGAGCCCGAGCGTCAGTCCTGATTTCCTGCTGACGGCCGGTCAGTATCATTATTCGTTCACCTGGAAGCGTGCCTGATATCCAGCGCTGCGGCCTTAACCCGCCGCAGCGCAGTATTCAGACGTAAGGAATCTGCTTATGTATTACCTGAAAAATACTAACTTTTGGATGTTCGGGCTGTTCTTCTTCTTTTACTTTTTCATCATGGGAGCCTATTTTCCGTTTTTCCCGATCTGGCTGCATGACATCAACCAGATCAGCAAAAGTGACACCGGCATCATCTTCGCCAGTATTTCGTTGTTCTCGCTGTTGTTCCAGCCGGTGTTTGGTTTACTGGCCGATAAACTGGGGTTGAAAAAGCATTTGCTGTGGATCATCACCGGCATGCTGATCCTGTTCGCGCCATTCTTTATTTATGTATTTGGCCCGTTACTGAAAATAAATATTTACCTTGGATCGGTAGTGGGCGGGATTTACCTGGGTCTGATTTACAACGCCGGTGCACCTGCGATTGAAGCCTATATCGAGAAAGTCAGTCGCCGCAGCAGCTTTGAATTTGGCCGTGCACGCATGTTCGGCTGTGTCGGCTGGGCGCTGTGCGCATCGGTGGTCGGCATCATGTTTACCATTAACAATGAATTCGTATTCTGGCTCGGCTCCGGCTGTGCGGTCATTCTTGCTATCCTGTTGCTGATCGCCAGGCCGGAAGTGACCTCCAGCGCACGTGTGGTCAATGAACTGGGGGCGAACAGCAAACCGTTCAATTTCAAACTGGCCGTCGAACTGCTGAAAGATAAAAAACTGTGGTTCCTGGCGCTGTACGTCATTGGCGTCTCCTGTACGTATGACGTATTTGACCAGCAGTTTGCTAACTTCTTTACCTCCTTCTTCGCGTCATCTTCTGAAGGGACGCGCGTCTTTGGCTATGTCACCACCATGGGCGAACTGCTGAACGCCAGCATCATGTTCTTCGCACCGCTGATTGTGAACCGGATTGGCGGCAAGAATGCTTTATTGCTGGCCGGTGCTATTATGTCCGTGCGTATCATCGGTTCATCTTTCGCGTCGTCACCGCTGGAAGTGGTGGTGCTGAAAACCTTGCATATGTTTGAGGTGCCGTTCCTGATTGTCGGTTGTTTCAAGTACATCACCTCAGTGTTTGAAGTGCGTTTCTCGGCGACGATTTATCTGGTGACCTTCTGTTTCTTCAAACAGGTGGCGATCATCTTTATGTCCGTTTTCGCGGGCAATATGTATGACCGTATCGGTTTCCATGGCACCTATCTGATCCTCGGATTAGTCGCGCTGACCTTCACGGTGATTTCTGCCTTTACGCTGAGCGGTCGCGGCCCTCTTCAGGCATTCAAAACCCCTGAACCGTTAAAAAACAGCCACGCAAATCCTTAATTTATCTGCAGTCTTTGTTACGAAATTGGCACTTCATCGCATTGTTAGTTAACCTTACAGAACACTTGCTGCCTCGTTAAAC
This sequence comes from Rahnella sp. CFA14(1/10), assembly GCF_004195095.1. Classification (NCBI taxonomy): domain Bacteria; kingdom Pseudomonadati; phylum Pseudomonadota; class Gammaproteobacteria; order Enterobacterales; family Yersiniaceae; genus Rahnella; species Rahnella sp. CFA14(1/10). The sequence continues at coordinate 390,154 of NZ_SEWS01000005.1, forward strand.
GGGGCAGCTTTAGTTTTTGCAGCCCGTGAGGGTGTAATTTTGGGGTACCTTAAATGGATGATTTGAACGTGGTGGGCAGCATCAATAATGCTGGCAACTGGTTGGTGAGAAACCAGGCGTTATTGCTTCATTACGCCGTGAATATTGTGGCAGCAGTCTTCATTCTGATTGTGGGGCTGATTATCGCCCGCATCGTTTCCGGTGCCGTCAGCCGGGTGTTAAAAGTTCGTGGTATTGATATCACGGTTTCCGATTTTCTTTCCGCCATGGTGCGTTACGCGATTATCGCCTTCACGCTGATTGCGGTTCTGGGAAGGATTGGCGTGCAAACCACGTCCGTGATCGCCGTCATCGGTGCCGCCGGTCTGGCCGTCGGTCTGGCATTACAAGGCTCACTGTCTAACTTTGCGGCGGGCGTTCTGCTGGTGATTTTCCGGCCGTTCCGTGCCGGTGAATATGTTGACCTCGGCGGCGTGGCCGGTACTGTCACTCAGGTACAAATTTTTTCCACTACCCTGCGTACACCGGATAACAAAATTATTGTGGTGCCAAACGGCAAAATCATCGCCGGTAACATCATCAACAATTCACGTGAACCGACCAGCCGTATCGAGCTGACTGTTGGCGTAGGTTATGATTCTGACATTGATCTGGTGAAAAAAATCCTGACCGATATCATCACTGCCGATCAGCGCGTTTTGCAGGATAAAGGTGTCGTGGTTCGTCTGAACGAAATGGCGGCATCTACCCTGAATTTCATCGTGTATGCCTGGACCAACAACGGTGATGCGCAGAACGTGAAATGGGATCTGCTGGAATCGTTCAAACGTGCGCTGGATAAAAACAATATCAATATTGCTTATCCGCAAATGGATGTTCACCTGTATCAGGTGGCGAATGCGGCGGGCAGCCAGCAGGAAGAACGACGCACTTTCGAATAGTAAATATCTCCCGGATTCGGATTTTCACAGGCGCCTGCGGGCGCCTTTTTCATGCCTGAAATATCCCACTGTCGCTGATAAGCCAGGCTAATGACCGATTAGAAATTTCCATTTCCTCTTATGCCCGCTAAGCCCTTACACTGCGCGCAATCTCTGTTACTGATTCTCTGAAGGATATCCCTATGCTGGCAATTTTCCTGCAAGGACTGGCGATGAGCGCCGCGATGATTTTACCGATTGGCCCGCAAAATGCATTTGTGATGAATCAGGGCATCCGCCGTCAGTATCATCTGATGATCGCCGGCTTGTGCGCGCTGAGTGACATTGCGCTGATTTGCGGCGGTATTTTTGGCGGCAGCGCGTTGCTGAGCCAATCCCCGACGTTACTGTTGCTGGTGAGCTGGGGCGGTGTGGCATTTTTACTGTGGTATGGCTGGGGTGCATTTCGTACGGCATTCAGCAAAAATCCCGAACTGGCTCAGGCTGAAGTGGCGAAGCAAAGTCGCTGGAAAATTGTCGTCAGCATGCTGGCGGTGACCTGGCTGAATCCGCACGTTTATCTTGATACATTCGTGGTGCTTGGCAGTCTGGGCGGCAGCCTGAGCCATGATGAGCGTTCGTGGTTTGCGCTCGGTGCCGTCAGTGCGTCAGTGATATGGTTCTTCGGGCTGGCTATTCTCGCCGCTATGCTCGCGCCATGGCTTAATACCGGCAAAGTGCAGCGGGTGATAAACTTTATCGTCGGCGTCATTATGTGGGGGATTGCAATACAACTGGCCCGTCAGACCGGGGTATTTTGAGTTTTGTCACTAATCTTAGTTTCTGTTGCAACGGATTATGCTACGGTTTCGCAGATTGTTTGACCTATCTATTGCCAGATCTTTGATGATTAATGGAGGCACTGTGAAACTGAAAGCATTGGCTGTAGCAGCGATGTTGGGATTAGGGACATTACCGTTGACGTTACAGGCGGCAGAATTACCTGCCGGGCCGCACGTCGTCACGTCAGGCACCGCAAGCGTGGATGCCACGCCGGATATCGCGACGCTGGCGATTGAAGTCAGCGTGTCAGCGAATGATTCGGCCAGCGCCAAGAAGCAGGCTGATGAACGCGTGGCGGAATACTTTGCTTTCCTGCAAAAAAACGGCATTGAGAAAAAAGATATTAATGCTGCCAACCTGCGTACTCAGCCGGAATACAACTATCTGAAAGACGGCACGTCGCAGCTGAAAGGCTACCGTGCAGTACGTCAGGTTCAGGTAACATTACGTCAGCTGGACAAACTGAACGAACTGCTGGATGGCGCACTGAAATCAGGTCTGAATGAAGTGCGTGCGGTTGAACTGGGTGTTGCCAATCCGGATAAATTCCGCGATGAAGCACGTCAGAAAGCCATCGAAAATGCCACGCAGCAGGCAAAATCACTGGCCGAAGGTTTCCATACCAAACTGGGGCCGGTTTACAGCATCCGTTACCACGTTGCTAACTACCAGCCGATGCCGGTTGCACGTATGTATAAAACGGCTGAAGCCGCAGGCCAGAGCGATGTGGCGCAAACCTACGAGCAGCAAAGCATTCACTTCGACGATCAGGTCGATGTCGTTTTCGAATTGCAGCCTCAGGCTCCCGCACAGTAAATATGAAAAAACCCGCTCCGGCGGGTTTTTTATTTCTGTTTTCGCCAGGCAAATCAGTCCTGACGCAACACCTGATGGCCGTGTGCCAGCAGGGCATCGGTCACTTTGCGCATCATGCGGCTTTCCGGTGCAAAACGGTGCCAGTAAAGCATACGGCGCTGGAAAAGACCCGGCGTCAGGTCGATCAGCTCACCGCTTTCCAGTTCTTTCTCAATCTGTAAATGCGGGATCATGCAGCAGGTGGTGCCCTGACGGGCCAGTTGTACGAACGCTTCCGATGAGTTAACGATATGGCACGGCACGCTGCCAGGCGATAAATCGAAGTTCTGTTGCAGGAAGGCCTGATGCATATCATCAAGATGGTCAAATGCCACCGCCGGTGCTTTCAGTAAGGCGGAGCGGGTGACGCCGTTCGGAAAATAGCGATCAGCGAAAGGTTTGGAACCCACAAACAAATAATCCAGTGCACCGAGCTGATCCACCAGACAACTCGGCAGTGGCTGTGGCTGTATACTCACCGCACCGACGACTTCGCCGCGACGCAAGCGCTCCTGCGTTCGGGTTTCGTCTTCCACCTGTAAATTAAGACGGATAGGGGAATCGACCAGCACCGATTTCAGCGCAGGCAGTAACCAGGTTGCCAGACTGTCGGCGTTGACTGCCAGTGAAAGCAACAGCGGTGTATCGTTGCTTTCGTGATTGCTGTCGCTGCCCAGCCACTCTTCTTCCAGTAATTCCACCTGATGTAACAAGGCCAGCAATTTCTGCCCCTGTTCAGTCGGACGGGGGGGAACGGTACGGACCAGCAGCGGCTGGCCGAACAAATTTTCCAGTTGCTTAATGCGCTGAGAGACTGCCGATTGTGTGATGCAAAGCTTCTGTGCTGCGCGTTCAAAACCGCGCTCACGGATCACCGCGTCCAGTGCCTGCAGCGTTCTATAGTCCGGGCGTTTCATCGGAGTTCTGTCCCTTGGATTCAATGTTATCGGGACACTATGCCACAGATTGTCAGGTTTTGTGGTGAGGAAAATCGGGGTGTTTGCAACACAATTGCACTTAATAAGTGTGATCTGGTCACGCTCTTGACTGCCCAATCTGCCGGGACATGCTTTATAATCACCCGCACTCTTCGTTTCACCGAACCATTCACGCCACTTTCGTGTTATCAGACAGAGAAGCCATTATGACGCAGGAAGAATTGAAAAAAGCAGTCGGTTGGGCCGCGCTGGATTACGTGACGCCGGGCACCATTGTCGGTGTCGGCACCGGATCCACTGCCGCGCATTTCATCGATGCACTGGGTTCCATCAAAGGCCAGATAGAAGGCGCCGTTTCCAGCTCCGACGCCTCAACTGCAAAACTGAAAAGCTTAGGCATCCATGTTTTCGACAGCAACGAAGTGGATTCGCTGGATGTGTATGTTGACGGTGCAGATGAAATCAATGGCGCAATGCAAATGATCAAAGGCGGCGGCGCGGCGCTGACCCGTGAAAAAATCATTGCCGCGATTGCCAAAAAATTCATCTGCATTGTGGATGCCTCTAAGCAGGTGGATGTGTTGGGTAAATTCCCGTTGCCTGTTGAAGTGATCCCGATGGCTCGTTCTTACGTGGCGCGTGAACTGGTGAAACTCGGCGGCCTGCCGGAATACCGTCAGAATGTACTGACAGACAACGGCAACGTGATCCTGGATGTGCACAACCTGAATATTCTTGATGCTGTCGCGATGGAAAATAAGATCAACAGTATTGCCGGTGTGGTGACTGTCGGTCTGTTCGCCAACCGGGGGGCTGATGTGGCGCTGGTCGGGACTTCCGAAGGTGTCAAAACCATCAAACTGAAGTAATCAGCCTATAAGCAGAAGATCTGGCTGCTTTTGTCCCGGGCAGCCAGTCTCCGCCTCGTCATCCCGCTGTCATAACGCAATGTTATGAAGATGATAATTTTCCGACTGAATCATCTTTTATTTAAAAGCTTTAATTTGGTGACTTATGTCACATTCCTGTATTTCTCCTCCTGAACGTCTGGCTCAGCAAAATCTAACCAGCATGAAATGCTAAAAACCAACAGGTGCGCTGAGCCTTCTGCTGGGGGGCAGGCAATCGTTTGTATTGATGATGGCGGATTTTTTGTTATGTTGACTGTGAGCAGTCACCATGCAGTTTGAATTCAGTCAGAAAATTATAGGGTCGGGAAATGGCAAAAGTATCACTTGAGAAAGACAAGATTAAGTTTTTGTTAGTGGAAGGCGTCCACCAAAGTGCGGTTGATACACTCCGTGCCGCGGGTTACACCAATATTGAATTTCACAAAGGTGCTTTAGACACGCAATCGCTGAAAGAATCGATCCGTGACGCGCACTTTGTTGGACTCCGATCGCGTACTCAGCTGACTGAAGAAGTGTTCCAGGCAGCAGAAAAACTGGTGGCTGTTGGATGTTTCTGCATCGGCACCAATCAGGTGGATCTTAAAGCTGCGACCCGTCGTGGTATTCCGGTCTTTAACGCACCGTTCTCCAATACCCGTTCGGTTGCGGAAATGGTGCTGGGCGAAATGTTGCTGATGATGCGCGGTATTCCTGAAGCGAATGCGAAAGCGCACCGTGGTGTGTGGAACAAACTGGCAGTCGGTTCATTCGAAGCGCGTGGCAAGCGTCTGGGGATCATTGGTTACGGCCACATTGGTACGCAGCTGGGGATCCTGGCGGAAAGCCTGGGGATGCGCGTCTTCTATTACGACATCGAAAGCAAACTGCCATTGGGTAATGCGCAGCCGATTGCGACGCTGGAAGAATTGCTTAACACCAGCGACGTGGTCACCTTGCATGTGCCGGAAACTGCCGGTACGAAAGACATGATTTCGGAGGCGCAGCTGGCCCAGATGAAACCGGGCGCGCTGCTAATCAATGCCTCACGCGGCACCGTTATCGACATTCCGGCGCTGTGTGATGCACTGCGCAGCAAACATCTTTCCGGCGCGGCGATTGACGTCTTCCCGGAAGAACCGGCGACCAACAGTGATCCGTTCAATTCTCCGTTGTGTGAATTCGACAACGTCCTGCTGACGCCACACATCGGTGGCTCGACAATGGAAGCGCAGGAAGGTATCGGCCTTGAGGTGGCAGGTAAACTGGCGAAATACTCTGACAACGGTTCAACCCTGTCAGCGGTTAACTTCCCGGAAGCCTCTCTGCCTGCGCATACCGAGAAAGCCAGCCGTCTGTTGCATATCCATGAAAACCGTCCGGGGGTGCTGACCAGCATCAACCAGATTTTCGCGGAGCAAGGGATTAATATCGCCGCACAGTATCTGCAAACCAGCCCTGAAATCGGTTATGTCGTTATCGATGCTGAAACAGATACCACGACGCTGAATACCGCACTGCAACTGATGAAGGCAATTCCGGGAACCATTCGTGCCCGTTTGCTTTACTGAGCATATCAGCCATAAATGACAAAGCCGCCGGAAGGCGGTTTTTTTGTTTCTGGCATCAGGGTAATAAACAATATCCGCTGGTGAACGCGGGAATCAAAACGTCAGAAGTAAAAAGACAGGGTGATCAGACCACAGAGGATCACTGATGAAAAAGTGATTTCGAACAGGTAGCGGCGCAGGATCATCTGTCAGTACCTCGGGCGGATAAACGGAGAAAAAAACACCCGGCGAACCGGGTGTTAAATTAACAGTCTTGATAAGCGCGAGCAGCGATGCTCACGAAGACTTCTTCGTTACTTCTTATGCTGCCGGGGTAGCTTTTGCAGCCGGAGCAGCTTTCTTAGCATGTTTTACGTGTTTTTTAGCAGCCTGGGCTTTCTGTGCAACCGGAGCGGCTTTCTTAGCATGTTTTACGTGTTTTTTAGCAGCCTGGGCTTTCTGTGCAACCGGAGCGGCTTTCTTAGCGTGTTTCACGTGTTTTTTAGCAGCCTGGGCTTTCTGTGCAACCGGAGCCGCTTTCTTAGCGTGTTTCACGTGTTTTTTAGCAGCCTGAGCTTTCTGAGCGACCGGTGCTTTCTTCGCTGCTTTTTTGTGTTTCTTGGCAGCCTGCGCTTTCTGAACAGGTTTCTTGTGTGCTTTATGCTTAGTCGCATGAGCCGGAGTCGCTGTAGTTGCTGTGGCAGCAGGTGCCGGTGTTGCTGTAGTTTCAGCAGCGAAAGCGACAGAAGACAGGCCCATTGCAGCGGCTACAACCAGAGCTAATACTTTTTTCATGTTTAATTCCTCAGGAGTCTTGGTTTATGTGTCTACCCCACTGCGGGGCCGATGTGAGAATAATAGGCGTGACGAACCCTGTTGTCCGTGAGTGATTGGTTTCGGCGTGTAACGGTATGTATAAGCGGTAAATATGCTTTATTTCAAAGGGTTGGTTATTTCTGACAAAAGAGGAGATGCCGGAGGCTGCAATTAGTTACAACATACTAATAAATGATATGCTCTGTTTCCGGCTGACACCTTACCTGCAGTGAATTTATATTGCCTGGCATCACCAGACCCACACTTTTCCGGGCGTGATGACTTCAGGTAATGGTACATCCCAGTGTTCAGCCGGTAAGGCATCGACATGCTGACAATCGTGCGCCAAACCTATCGGATACGGACCGCCCGCTTCCCGGCGCTCAAGTGTGCGGTCATAAAAGCCTCCCCCCATACCTAAGCGTTGCCCGGCACTGTCGAAGGCGACCAGCGGCGTCAGGATGATATCCAGTTGCGGCAGCGGAATAACCTGAGTGACATCCAGTTGTGGCTCCAGAATTTTGAGACGATTACGCACCAGCGGCGTGTCGGGCGTATAACGCAAAAAAAGCAGGTTTCCGGGCGAGAAAGGGTGCAGTACCGGCAGGCAGAGTTGTTTGCCTTCGTTCCACAAGCGGCCGATCAACGGTGCGGTATCCAGCTCACCATCAAATGACAGAAACAAAGAAACTGTAGAGGCGGACATAATCTTCGGGTGGGTTGCGACGCGTTCTGCAGCCTTAAGGGCAAAATCAGTTTGCTGTTCAGCAGTCAGAGCCTGTCTGCGTTGGCGTATTTCACTGCGGAGAATTTGTCGGGCTGATGCGAACAGAGGAGTATAAGACATAGATACAAACACCAGAAAGGGATGTACCGCAAAGAAAGGGGGATCTCCGAGATGCCGTCGCAGGCTGTAACCCTTGAACCCATGGTTCAAGGTGAACGTGCTGTCGCAATCTTTAGGCTTCTCGGACGGGCCGAGCATGCGCACCGATTACGGATCATCACATTCTGTTGGTACTAATTATCGGCTCAGGGGACGGGCCCGCTGGCGAACATCTCAGAGAAATTTTTTACCGTTTCTGACAACCTGTGACCAGTCAGTCAGCAACGTGTGTTATTCGAAAGGCGCCCCTTCACGTTCAGAGATCCGGCCTTGTTCGAGCAATGCCTGCTCGATGGTTTGTTGCAACATCCGGATACGTTGTTCCATATTGGATGCGTAATCGCGAGTTTTCAACCTTTCCTGAGCAAGTTCGTGACATACGTTCAATGCCGCGATGAATACCAGTTGCTCGGTATTGGTGACTCTAGTGCGAACTTTCAGATCTTGCAACCGCTGATTAAGATCTTCAGCTGCCAGATTCAGTGCTTCCTGTTGTTCTGGCGGACAATTCACCCGTAAAGAGCGACCAAAAATTTGAATATCTACCGGTTGTGCAGACATGCCACCTTCCTGCTGATTTATTCGTCCGCCCCAACGTGACCACTACGACCTGGCGCAGGATGTTGGAAGCGGGCGCCACTATAACTATCTCAATACCAGGTTACAACCCCATGACCGACTGATTGCTGCCCGATTGCTCAGGGCGTGCCATTCATGCCTAAGACCACCCAATCACGGGCTGCTAATCTGGTACTACGACAGACCTTGGTGGTAGCATAACACGAACTTAACCTGCCAACGATGGCGAATGCGCATGTCTATTGAGAATACTTACCCTACTTACGATTCGTTGGATCAAAACCTGAAACAACAATCGGTTGCTTTGACCGCAGCAGAAATGCACGGTTTGATCAGTGGTTTGCTGTGCGGTGGCAATCGCGATGGCAGCTGGCTGACGATGGTGCATGACCTGACTAACGAAGGCATAGCCTTCCCGCACACGCTGGCCGATTTGCTGCAACAACTGCGCAAAGTGACGTCAGACACCCTCGAGGATGACAGCTTCGAATTCAAAATGTTGATGCCAGACGATGAAAAACACGTCTTTGAGCGTGCCGATGCGCTGGCCGGATGGGTGAACCATTTCCTGCTCGGGCTGGGCATGATGCAGCCAAAACTGGCCAAAGTGAAAGGCGAAGTGGGTGAAGCGATCGACGATTTACGCAGCATCGCACAACTGGGTTATGACGAAGATGAAGATCAGGAACAGCTGGCACAATCTTTAGAGGAAGTGGTGGAGTATGTCCGTGTCGCCGCCATCCTGTGCTTTGGTGAATTTGGTCACAGTCGCCCGACGGCTGCGGAAAATCACCGTACGTTGCATTAAATAAAGCAATTGCACTCATTAAAACGATTTCAGGAGAAGGTGTGATGACTCAGCAAGAGTACGAGAATCGTCGTCAGGCGCTGTTAGCGAAGATGGCACCGGGCAGCGCTGCGGTAATTTTTTCTGCGCCGGAAGCGCCACGCAGTGCCGACAGTGAATATCCGTATCGTCAGAGCAGTGATTTCTGGTACTTCACCGGTTTCAATGAGCCGGAAGCGGTATTGATCCTGGTGAAAAGTGATGAAAATCATAATCACAGCGTCCTGTTTAACCGTGTCCGTGATCTCACCGCTGAAATCTGGTTTGGTCGTCGTTTAGGTCAGGAAGCTGCGCCCGCCAAACTTGGCGTGACCAAAGCACTGCCTTTTGATGATATCAACGACCAGCTTCATCTGCTGTTTAATGGCCTCGATGTGGTGTATCACGCACAAGGCGATTACGCGTATGCGGATGAAATCGTTAACCGTGCCATGGAAAAATTGCGCAAAGGCTTCCGCCAGAATCTCTCCGCGCCTGCCACTGTGACTGACTGGCGTCCCTGGGTGCATGATATGCGCCTGTTCAAATCGGCTGAAGAAATTGCCATCATGCGTCGCGCCGGACATATCACTGCGCTGGCGCATACCCGTGCGATGGAAAAATGCCGCCCGGGCATGTTCGAATATCAGCTTGAAGGCGAAATTCACCACGAATTTAACCGTCATGGCGCGCGTTACCCTTCCTACAACACCATTGTGGGCGGAGGCGAAAACGGCTGCATCCTGCATTACACCGAAAACGAATGTGAATTGCGTGACGGCGATTTAGTGTTGATCGACGCCGGTTGTGAATATCAGGGCTATGCCGGTGATATCACCCGTACTTTCCCGGTGAACGGTAAATTCAGTAAAGCGCAGCGTGAAATCTATGACATCGTGCTGGCCTCAGAATATAAAGCGCTGGCAGTCTTCGGCCCGGGCAGCAGCATTCAGGCTGCGACCGAAGCGGCAGTACGCGTGATGATTGAAGGTCTGGTAAAACTCGGTGTCATGAAAGGCGATGTTGAAACCCTTTACGCTGAACAGGCTCACCGCCAGTTCTTCATGCACGGTTTATCTCACTGGCTGGGACTGGACGTTCATGACGTCGGCCATTACGGTTCAGTTGATCGCAGCCGGACGCTGGAACCGGGCATGGTGCTGACCGTTGAACCGGGCCTGTATATTGCGCCGGACGCTGACGTACCGGAAGCGTACCGCGGTATCGGTATCCGCATCGAGGACGACATTCTGATCACCGCTACCGGTATTGAAATTCTGACCGGCGATGTGGTGAAAGAAGCCGATGATATTGAAGCGTTAATGGCGGCGGCACAGAAATAATATGAGTATTGTAATTGTTGGCGGCGGAATGACCGGTGCCACGCTGGCGCTGGCGATTTCTGCACTGACGCAGGGACGTTTGCCGGTGCATCTGGTGGAAGCCACTGCGCCGGAGCATCACGGGCATCCGGGTTTTGATGCCCGTTCGATCGCACTGGCGCAGGGAACCTGCCAGCAATTATCCCGGGTGGGGATCTGGCCTGCGCTGGCGGCGATCGCCACACCAATCCGCGATATCCACGTCAGCGATCGTGGTCACGCGGCTTTTGTCAATCTTAATGCCGCGCATTATGGCGTTGAAGCGCTGGGACAGGTGGTTGAGCTGCACGAAGTGGGCAAGCGTCTTTTTGCCATGCTGAAAAATGCTCCCGGTGTGACGTTGCATTGTCCGGCGAAAGTGACGGATGTCACGCGTTTGCAAGATTCCGCCAGCGTGACGCTCGACGATGGTCAAGTTCTGACTGCACAGCTTTTGGTGGCCGCTGACGGTTCCCATTCTTCGCTGGCAAAAGCCTGCAATATTGGCTGGCAACGTGAAGATTACGGACAGATTGCCGTCATCACCAACGTTGCGACCGGCGAGCCGCACAACGGCCGCGCGTTTGAGCGTTTCACTCAGCACGGACCGCTGGCCCTGCTTCCGATGTCCGACGGCCGCAGTTCCCTGGTCTGGTGTCATCCGCGAGAAGCGAAAGAAGAAATCGATAACTGGAGCGAAGCGCAGTTTCTCAGTGCGTTGCAAAAAGCGTTCGGCTGGCGTCTGGGCACCTTAAACCAGGCCGGTAAACGTTTCAGTTATCCGCTGCAATTACAAAAAGCTAACAGCCATATCAGTCACCGTCTGGCGCTGGTGGGTAACGCGGCGCAAACGCTGCATCCGATTGCGGGACAGGGTTTTAACCTCGGTCTGCGTGATGTCATCACGCTGGCGGAAACGCTGGCCCATGCTGCCGTACAAGGCACCGACGTCGGCAGTTACCCTGTGCTGAGTGAATATCAGCGGCGCCGTCAGCCTGATCAGCAGGCGACCATCGGCGTCACGGATGGCCTGATCCATCTCTTTGCCAACCGCTGGCTGCCATTAATGGTCGGACGTAATCTTGGTTTACTGGCGATGGAAGGCATTACGCCGCTACGTGATGCGTTTACCCGCCGGACGCTGGGCTGGGTTGACCGTTAATCCTTACAGGAAAAATTATGCAATCTTTTGATGTGGTTATCGCCGGTGGCGGAATGGTGGGTCTGGCGCTGGCGTGCGGATTACAGGGCAGCGGTTTGCGCGTTGCTGTACTGGAAAACCAGCAGCCGGATCTCGATACGCCGTTGCCGGAACAGCCGGGTTTACGGGTTTCGGCGATCAATGCTGCCAGTGAACGCCTGCTGAAATATATGGGTGTCTGGGACAGCATCATCGCTCAGCGTGCCAATGCTTATCAGGGGATGGAAGTCTGGGATCGCGACAGCTTCGGTAAAATTGCATTCCGTGGCGAAGAATACGGTTTCAGCCATCTGGGGCACATCATCGAAAATCAGGTGATCCACCGTGCCTTGTGGCAGCATGCGGAAAAATCTTCTGACATTACACTGCTCACATCAGCCACATTGAAAAATGTGGCATGGGGTGAAAATGAAGCCTTCATTACCCTCAATGATGATCGTCAGCTCAGTGCGCGCTTAGTCGTGGGAGCGGATGGTGCACAGTCATGGCTGCGTCAGCACGCCGATATTCCACTGACCTTTTGGGATTACCGCCATCATGCACTGGTGGCGACCATCCGCACGGAAGAACCGCACCAGTCTGTGGCACGGCAGGTATTCCACGGTGAAGGCATTCTGGCATTTCTGCCGCTGGCGGATACACATTTGTCTTCTATTGTCTGGTCAGTATCTCCGGATGAAGCGCAGCGCCTGAGGGCGCTGGAGCCAGAAGCATTCAACAAAATTCTCGCCAGCACCTTTGACCTGCGCCTTGGTGTTTGTGCAGTAGAAAGCGATCGTCTGACCTTCCCGCTGACCGGACGTTATGCCCGCAGCTTCGCCGGACAACGTCTGGCGCTGGTCGGGGATGCGGCACACACCGTGCATCCGCTGGCCGGGCAGGGTGTCAACTTAGGCTTTATGGATGCTGCTGAACTGGTCTCCGAAATCAAACGTCTGCAAAAAGAAGGCAAGGATTTTGGCCAGCATATGTATCTGCGCCGTTATGAGCGCCGCCGCAAACACAGCGCAGCGCTGATGCTTGCCGGAATGCAGGGCTTTCGCGAACTGTTTGCCGGTGACAATCCTGCCAAAAAACTGCTGCGCGATATCGGCCTGACGCTGGCGGATTCCCTGCCGGGTGTCAAACCGAAGCTGGTCCGACAGGCAATGGGGCTCAATGATTTACCTGAATGGTTACAGGAGCCATCGCTTCGATTGAAATAATCTAATTTCAGCTAAAATTTTCCATTACATTTTCTAATCCGGGGCCGGATTTCTCATTCTGCAAATGGTGAGAAATCCGGCCTTGTCGTTATATAACATCGACACTTTTGCTGTTTATTTGTAGATTTTGCGCCACAAACCCCAGTTTACCAGTCAAAAACTCTGCAAAATGCCCCTGTGAAATCACTGACATTCCCACCGCTCTGCATATTTTAACTTATGGTTAGCAGGGAGATTCAGTGGTAAGTTCAGGCAAAGGGTATCGTTTGCGCGGTGTGCTGTTTATGCACTTAATGAAATGAGGAATAAGATGGTTAAGCAGACTCAGCTTTATGAACAACATGTTGCGTGCGGCGCGCGTATGGTCGATTTCCACGGCTGGATGATGCCTTTGCATTACGGCTCCCAGCTGGATGAACACCACATTGTGCGTCAGGATGCCGGTATGTTTGACGTCTCGCACATGACCATTGTCGATCTCCACGGTGCCCGTACCCGTGAATTCCTCCGTTATCTTCTGGCGAACGATGTCGCCAAACTGACTGCCCCGGGTAAAGCGCTGTACACCGGCATGCTCAATGCCTCCGGCGGCGTCATTGACGATCTGATCGTTTACTTCCTTAATGAAAACTATTTCCGTCTGGTGGTTAACTCAGCGACCCGTGAGAAAGATCTGGCATGGATTTCGCAGCATGCAGAGCCGTACGGTATCGAACTGACGGTGCGTGATGATCTGGCACTGGTTGCCGTGCAGGGACCTCATGCGAAAGAAAAAGCAGAAACCCTGTTTACCGCTGAACAAAAACAAGCGGTAGCGGGCATGAAGCCATTCTTCGGCGTTCAGGCGGGCGACCTGTTTATCGCGACCACCGGTTACACCGGCGAAGCGGGTTATGAAATCGCGCTGCCGCAAGAGCAGGTTGCTGATTTCTGGCAAAAACTGCTGGCCGCAGGCGTGAAGCCAGCCGGTCTGGGCGCGCGTGACACCTTGCGTCTGGAAGCGGGCATGAATCTCTACGGTCAGGAAATGGATGAAGGCGTATCACCGCTGGCCGCCAACATGGGCTGGACTATCGCCTGGGTACCGGAAGATCGTGATTTTATCGGCCGTGACGCACTGGAAAGACAGCGCGAGCAGGGCACTGAACAGTTGGTTGGTCTGGTGATGACGGAGAAAGGTGTATTGCGTAACGAACTGCCGGTGCGATTCACCGACAGCGCGGGCAACACGCTGGAAGGCGTGATCACCAGCGGCTCATTCTCTCCGACGCTGGGCTACAGTATTGCGCTGGCACGCGTTCCGGCGGGCATTGGCGGGCACGCGATTGTGCAAATCCGTAACCGCGAAATGCCGGTGAAAGTCACGAAGCCAGGTTTTGTCCGTAACGGCAAACCGCTGGCGCAGTAAAAATCCGACATAAAATTATCCAGTTAACGCTGAATTAAGCACTTTTTTGGAGAAAATATAATGAGCAATGTTCCAGCAGATTTGAAATACGCGTCTTCCCACGAGTGGATTCGTTCAGAAGGTAACGGAATTTACACCGTAGGTATCACCGAACACGCACAGGAATTACTGGGCGACATGGTATTTGTTGATCTGCCGGAAGTGGGCCGTGAAGTTGCCGCCGGTGAAGACTGCGCCGTGGCGGAATCCGTCAAAGCGGCTTCCGACATTTACTCTCCGATCAGCGGCGAAATCATTGCGGTAAACGCTGAACTGGAAGGTTCTCCGGAGCTGGTCAACAGCGAGCCATATGACACCGGTTTCCTGTTCCAGATTAAAGCATCAGATGAAAGCGAACTGGCTAACCTGCTTGATGCACAAGCCTATTCAGCATCCATTGAAGACTGATTAAACACTGTTTTACCCGCCCCGTAACCCGCTTGCGGGGCAGATCCAGACCCGTAGCTTTTGTCAGTATCCCAAGACACCTCCAGCAGATTTCAGGAATGCGTAGCAAATGACTCAGACTCTCAGCCAACTTGAACACAGCGAAGCTTTTATCGGCCGCCATATCGGTCCGTCTTCTCAGCAGCAGCAACAGATGCTGGAAACGGTCGGTGCGGATTCCTTAAATGCGCTGATCCAGCAGATCGTTCCGGTCGATATCCAGTTACCCGGCCCGCCGGCTGTCGGCGATGCCGTGACTGAACATCAGGCGCTGGCTGAGCTGAAAGCTATTGCCAGCCAGAACCAACGTTATAAATCCTACATTGGTATGGGTTACAGCGCGGTGCTGACGCCGCCGGTTATCCTGCGCAACATGCTGGAGAACCCGGGCTGGTATACCGCTTATACGCCGTATCAGCCGGAAGTGTCCCAGGGGCGTCTTGAGGCGTTGCTGAATTTCCAGCAACTGACGTTAGATCTGACCGGTCTGGATCTGGCTTCTGCTTCCTTGCTCGATGAAGCGACTGCCGCCGCCGAAGCGATGGCGCTGGCAAAACGCGCCAGCAAACTGAAAGACGCTAACCGCTTCTTCGTGGCTGACGATGTGCATCCGCAAACGCTGGATGTCGTACGTACCCGTGCGGAAACATTCGGTTTTGACATTATTGTCGATAAAGCCGAAAAAGTGCTTGAGCTGGAAGGTGTATTTGGCGTGCTGTTACAGCAGGTGGGCACCACCGGCGAAGTACATGATTACACCGCGCTGCTGGGCGAACTGAAATCCCGCAAAATTATCACCACCGTAGCGGCTGATATTATGGCGCTGGTGCTGCTGGCTGCACCGGGCAGGCAGGGCGCGGACGTGGTCTTCGGTTCGGCGCAACGCTTTGGTGTGCCGATGGGTTACGGCGGCCCGCACGCGGCCTTCTTCGCCTGTGTAGATGAATTCAAACGCTCCATGCCGGGCCGTATCATCGGGGTTTCCCGTGATGCTGCGGGCAAAACCGCACTGCGTATGGCGATGCAGACCCGCGAGCAACATATCCGCCGCGAAAAAGCTAACTCTAACATTTGTACCTCGCAGGTTTTACTGGCGAACATTGCCAGCCTGTATGCGGTATTCCACGGTCCTGAAGGCCTGAAACGCATTGCGTCACGCATTCACCGTCTGACCGATATTTTGGCCGCAGGCCTGAAACAGGGCGGCCTGACGCTGCGTCATAACACCTGGTTCGATACGCTGACCGTTGAAGTCAAAGATAAAGCAGCGGTGCTGGAACGCGCGCTGAGCTTCGGCCTGAACCTGCGTACTGATATCCACGGCGCGGTGGGTATCACGCTCGACGAAGCGACCTCCCGCGAAGATGTTCAGATTCTGTTTGCTGCCCTGCTGGGGGACGACAACGGTCTGGATATCGACAAGCTGGATAAAGCGGCATCGACTGACAGCAACGCCATTCCTGCCGCCATGCTGCGTGCGGATCCGATCCTGACGCATCCGGTATTCAACCAGTACCACAGCGAAACCGAGATGATGCGTTATATGCACCGTCTGGAGAAAAAGGATCTGGCGCTGAATCAGGCGATGATCCCGCTGGGTTCCTGCACCATGAAACTCAATGCGGCGGCAGAAATGATCCCTATCACCTGGCCGGAATTCGCTGAACTGCATCCGTTCTGCCCGACTGAACAGGCTGCCGGTTATCAGCAAATGATTGGTCAGCTGTCACAGTGGCTGGTTCAGCTCACCGGCTATGATGCGGTATGTATGCAACCCAACTCCGGTGCGCAGGGTGAATACGCGGGTCTGCTGGCGATTCGCCGCTACCACGAAAGCCGCAATGAAAGCAGTCGTCACATCTGTCTGATCCCAAGTTCAGCGCACGGCACTAATCCGGCATCTGCACAGATGGCGAGCATGAGCGTAGTGGTGGTTGCCTGCGATAAACAGGGCAACATCGATCTCAGCGATCTGCGTGAGAAAGCGGCGAAAGCCGGCGATGAGCTGTCTTGCATCATGGTGACTTACCCGTCAACGCACGGCGTTTACGAAGAAACCATCCGCGAAGTTTGCCAGATTGTTCACCAGTACGGCGGTCAGGTTTACCTTGACGGTGCGAACATGAACGCACAGGTTGGCATCACTACGCCGGGTTATATTGGCGCGGATGTCTCGCACCTCAACCTGCATAAAACCTTCTGTATTCCGCACGGCGGCGGCGGTCCTGGCATGGGCCCGATTGGTGTGAAAGCGCATCTGGCGCCGTTCGTTCCGGGTCACAGCGTAGTGCAGATTGACGGTGTGCTGACGCAAAACGGTGCGGTGTCTGCGGCTCCGTTCGGCAGTGCTTCCATCCTGCCTATCAGCTGGATGTACATCCGCATGATGGGCGCGGAAGGCCTGAAACAAGCCAGTCAGGTCGCTATCCTGAACGCCAACTACATCGCGACCCGTCTGAAAGAGGCGTATCCGGTGCTGTATACCGGCCGTGACGGTCGTGTGGCACACGAATGCATTCTGGATATCCGTCCGCTGAAAGAAACCACCGGTATCAGTGAAATGGATATCGCCAAACGCCTGATCGACTACGGATTCCATGCCCCGACCATGTCCTTCCCGGTTGCCGGTACGCTGATGGTTGAACCAACAGAATCAGAAAGCAAAGTGGAACTGGATCGCTTTATCGATGCACTGCTGGCAATTCGCAGTGAAATCGACCGTGTGGCGAAAGGTGAATGGCCGCTGGAAGACAACCCGCTGGTGAATGCACCGCACGTGCAGAATGAGCTGGTCAGTGACTGGAACCACCCGTACAGCCGTGAAGTTGCGGTATTCCCGGCCGGTTATGATAATAAGTACTGGCCAACCGTGAAGCGTCTGGATGATGTCTACGGCGACAGAAACCTGTTCTGTTCGTGTGTCCCGATGTCAGATTACGAGTAAGACTCCGTTCCGCTCCTCGCTGAGAAGGAGGAGGCGTTAAAAACTCGATCGGCTCCTCCCCTGCGAAGGGGAGGAGCTAAGCTAAATTCCCCTTTCTTTCAGTTTCTCCTACACTTTCTTCATTTTCCCAATGGAGTCACTCATGAAAATCGCTCTCGTCACCGGTGCCAGCCGTGGCATTGGCCGGGCAACGGCTCTTCTGCTGGCACAGCAGGGTTACGCCGTCGGTGTGAATTACGTCAATAACGACACCGCAGCGCACTCCGTCATCGATGAAATCCAGCAGGCCGGTGGCAAAGCTATTGCACTCAAAGCTGATATCGCCGATGAAGCGCAGGTTGTGGCGATGTTCAAACAGCTGAGTGCCGAACTCGGCCCAATCACCGCGCTGGTGAACAACGCCGGGATTTTATTCCGGCAGACCACCATTGAAAATCTCTCCGCTGAACGCATCAACAAAGTGCTGTCTACTAACGTGACCGGCTATTTCCTGTGCTGCCGCGAGGCGGTGAAAACCATGTCGCACCGTCATGGCGGAAAGGGCGGGGCGATTGTGAATGTGTCCTCGGCGGCTTCCCGGCTGGGCGCGCCGGGCGAATATGTGGATTACGCGGCATCGAAAGGCGCAGTGGATACACTGACCACCGGTCTGGCGCTGGAAGTGGCGGCGTACGGTATTCGTGTTAACTGTGTGCGTCCTGGTCTGATCTACACCGAAATGCACGCCAGCGGCGGTGAGCCGGGGCGCGTAGATCGCGTGAAAGCCAATCTGCCGATGCAGCGCGGTGGCCAGCCGGAAGAAGTCGCACAGGCGATTTCCTGGCTGCTGTCGGATTCTGCTTCCTACGTCACCGGCAGCTTTCTCGAGCTGGCGGGCGGAAGGTAAAACACATTTCTGCTCCCTCCTAAGCGCCTGCGGGCGCTTTTTTATGTCCAGCCGGTCAATTCCACACAAACGGTCATTAACGGGCATTCAAAGGCCCGAGGAATTGTGACCGTTTGCAGATCTGTTGCTGTTCTGTTGCAACGCAAATAACGATTTAATGCCGTTCCCGCCACAGATCCAAACTTTAACATTTCATTTCTTCTCATCTTTTCGTGACAAATATCACAGGTCGACGGTGGCAGAAAATGCGCACGGTCGCCTTTGAGGCACTGCGCATTCTGCAAACATCCGGCTGCGTATCCTATTTGACATCGGGAAAGAGGAATCAACACATGCTGCCAGTAGAGCGACATCGATATATCACCGAAATTCTCAGCCAGCGCGGACGCATTCTGGTGCAGGAAGTGGCCCAGTTATGCCGTATCTCTCTGGAGACCGCGCGGCGTGATCTGGCGTTGCTGGAAAAGCACGGCGTGTTATTACGCAGCCATGGCGGCGCGGTGTACAGAGAACATTCGACGGCGGAAAAAACCTACGTGCCGTCGCAGATTGAACAGGGTGAGTCCTTTCGTGATCGCAGTAATCAGTCACCTGACAGTAAAACGCGTATCGCCAAACGGGCATTGCAACTGATTAATCCCGGCGATTGCTTGCTGCTCGACAGCAGTTCCAGCAGTTGGTTTTTGGCGCGCCAGATGCCTGATATCCAACTGGTGGTACTGACCAACTCGGTGCACATCATTCAGACGCTGGCGGTGAAAGCTAACGTACGCGTGATCGGGCTGGGGGGGGAATACTCGGCGAAATATGAAGATTTCGTCGGTGTGCTGGCCGAACAAATGCTGAAAGAGTTCGTCATCAACAAACTGTTTTTCTCCTGTCACGGGATCAGCCACGAAGGCGGCATCCGTGAAAGCAATGAACATCATGCGCGGCTGAAACAGCAAATGCTGCTTTCCTCCGAGCATAAAATTTTGCTGGCTGACTCCAGCAAATTCGGCCGCCGCTCCTTTGCGCGGATCTGCCACTACCGGGAAATCGACACACTGATAACAGACCATCTGGAGGATGAAGAATTCCGCCAGGAACTGGCCTGGAGCAACGTTAACGTGATTGAAGTTTCTCCGTCACCCCTACAGAAAAAAACTAAAAACAGCCGCAACGATCCGTTAGCTGCGGCAAATAACTGACCTCCCAGGAGAGTAAACATGATCAAGAAATCCGTTCTTGCCTGCCTGTTCGCCACAGCCATGTTGTCCCTGTCTGCGCATGCCGCCGACAAAATTCGTATGGGCGTGGTGGTGAAAGTCGGCGGTAACGCCTGGTTCAACGCAATGGAAGCCGGGATCAAAAGCGAAGCGGCCAAACGTGGTATCGACGCGTGGCAGGTCGGGCCGACCAGTGCGGATCCGGCATTGCAGGTGCGTGCGATTGAAGATCTGATCGCCCAGAAAGTGGATGTGATCGGTGTGGTACCCAACGACGCCCGCGTGCTGGAGCCGGTACTGAAACGTGCGCGTGACGCCGGGATCAAAGTCATCGTGCATGAATCACCGGATCAAAAATATGCCGACTGGGATTTCGAAATGGTCGATGCCACACAGCACGGGATTAATCACATGATTGCCCTGGCGCAGTGCATGAAAGAAAAAGGCGATTACGCGGTGTATGTCGGCAGTCTGACCGTGCCGCTCCATCAGAAATGGGCTGATGCGGCCATTAATTACCAGAAAGCACATTATCCGGATATGCATCTGGTGGGTGACAAATTTGGTGTCGGTGAGTCTCTTGATGACAGCATCCGTACCACCAACGACCTGATGTCTAAAGACGCCAACCTGAAAGGTATTCTGGCGATTGGTTCACAGGGACCGATTGGCGCAGGCCGCGCGGTACTTAATCGTGGCAAAACTGACGACGTCTGTGTGTTCGGGCCGTTCAGCCCGGGGCAGGGTGCCAGCCTGGTGAAAGCCGGAGCCATCAAAGGCGGCTTTATCTGGAACCCGATGATCGCGGGTGAAGTCTTTGTGCGCATCGCCGAGAAGCTGGAAAAAGGCGAAAAAATCACTGACGGCATGACCATTGAAGGCATGGGCAAAGTGAAAGTGGACGAGGCAACGCACACCATTCTGGGCAATGAAACCGAAAGCCTGGATAAAGCGAACCTGCCAAAACTGGTCAAAATGGGGCTGTAATCATGGCAATCTCCGAGATCATTCAAACAGACAACACGCCGCTGATTGATGTGCAAAATCTGTCGGTAACGTTTGGCGGACAGCGTGCGCTTAATGACATTTCCCTGCGGCTTATGCAGGGCGAAGTTCACTGCCTGGCGGGCACAAATGGCTGCGGGAAAAGTACGTTGATCAAAGTGATCTCGGGGGTTTACCAGCCGGATAACGGTTGCCTGATCACGCTCAGTTCGCCGTCTGAGGGTAGCCAGAGTTTCAGCAAGTTGTCTCCGGATCAGGCGCGGCAGTTTGGCGTACAGGTGATTTATCAGGATCTGTCGCTGTTTCCGAATCTCAGCGTGTTCGAAAATATTGCTTTCGACCACAACTTACAGGGGCTGATGGGCTGGTACCGCCCGTCACGCCTGCGGGAAACGGCCCGGCGTATTCTGACCGAGTTGAATTATTCGCTCGATCTCGACAGTAAAGTCTCGTCGCTGCCAATTGCCCAGCGTCAGCAGGTGGCCATTTGCCGTGCGCTGGTGGCGGATGCGCGTTTAGTGATTATGGATGAACCGACCGCCTCGCTGACCCGTACAGAAGTTAATCAGCTGTTGCGTACCGTGCATTATCTGAAAAGCAAAGGGATCAGCGTGGTGTTCGTCAGCCATCGCCTCGATGAAGTGCTGGAGATTTCCGACAGCGTGACGGTTATCCGTGACGGCAAAAAAGTCGGCACTTTCCCGGCGTCTGAGGTCAGCAGCGAACGCCTGACCGAACTGATGACCGGTCTGAAACTCGATTACCGCCTGAAAGCCGCCAACATGAATGACGAGCGCATCATGCTGGAAACCGACAAACTCAGCCGCGCAGGCCAGTATCACAATGTCAGTTTCAAACTGCACGCCGGTGAAGTGCTCGGTTTATGCGGCCTGCTCGGCAGCGGCCGCACCGAACTGGCGCTCAGCCTGTTTGGCATGACCAAACCGGACAGCGGCAAAATCTATCTCGACAGCAAACCGGTACGTTTTCGCAGTCACGAAGACGCGATCAAATCGGGCGTCGGTTACGTGTCGGAAGATCGCCTGACGCTCGGCCTGATCCAGCAACAGTCGGTCGGGGACAACACCGTGCTGGCGATCATGGATCAGCTGCGCAGCCGTTTTCACCTGATCGACGAATACCGCAAAAACAAAATCATCCAGCAGTGGATCGAGAAACTCGGCGTCAAAGTGGCGAACCCCGATCAGGCGATCTCCACGCTTTCCGGCGGCAATCAGCAAAAAATCGTGCTCGCGAAATGGGTGCTGACACAGCCGAAAATCCTGATCCTCGATTCACCCACTGTCGGCGTCGATGTCGGTGCCAAAGCCAGCATTTATCAGCTGATCCATCAGCTGGCAGAAGAGGGTATTTCCATTCTGCTGATTTCCGACGAGGTGCCGGAGGTCTATTTCAACTGCGACCGTGTGCTGCATTTCTCTGAAGGCACGGTAATCGGAGAATATCTGCCGGGTACGATTACCCAGCAACAACTTGCGGAGGCGGTTAATGCTTAAGCTCAGCCGGTTACGTCCGTCCGGCAACGAAGGCTATTTAGCCTGGGTGCTGCTGGCGGTTATTGTCACTTTTTCCTTACTGACCCCTCAGTTTCTGACGTTACAGAACCTGCTGGATCTGACCGAAAGCTACGCTGTCAGTGGTATTTTTGCCCTCGGTCTGTTTGTGGTACTGGTGACGGGCGGTATCGATATTTCGTTTGCCGCCGTCGCCTCCGTGGTGCAGTACGCCATCGCCACGCTGGCGATCCATTACGGTCTGAGCAACCCGGCCGGCAGCATTTTGCTGGCTATCGCCATCGGTACTGTGCTCGGGATGATCAACGCCATTCTGATCTACTGCCTGCGCATCGTGTCAATCATCGTCACCATCAGTATGCAGTCGCTGCTGTTCGGCATGCTGATGTGGCTGACCAACGGCACCAGTTTGTACGACCTGCCGGACTGGCTGACCACGCCGATCCGCGTGCTGCCGTTCAGCGTGGGTGAGCAGCATTATCAGATTGGGTTGCCCGTCGTGGTGATGCTGGCGGTTGCCGCACTGAGCTGGGTGCTGCTCAATAAAACCCATCTCGGACGCCAGTTGTTTGCCGTCGGTGGCGACCAGGAATCGGCGCGCCGTATTGGCATCCGTGTCGGTTTACTGCATTTGTTTGCCTATGGCTATCTCGGCGCCATGGCGGCGATTGGCGGGCTGGTGCAGGTCTATCGCGTCGGTGAAGTGGTACCGAATGCGCTGGTCGGCGGCGAGCTGGATGTGCTGGCGGCGGCGGTGCTCGGGGGTGCCAGTCTTAACGGCGGCAAAGGCAGCGTGGTCGGCACATTGATGGGCGTGTTCCTGATCGGCGTGCTGAAAAACGGCCTCAACCTGATTGGTGTTTCCAGTTACTTCATGAACATCGTCATCGGCGTGGTGATCGTCGCAGCCATCACCGTCACCCATTATAAGAAACGCAAAGAAACCGAAGTCGGCTTCGCCTGAGGAAAACCGCTATGTTCGCAAAAAGCAGAAATGTGAGTCTTAAAGCGAAGCCCGATGCGCGGCCTCGTCTGAAAATGGCTGCCATAAAAATCGATAACACCACGCTCGGATTATCGCTGTTATTGCTGGTGGTGATCATCGGCTTCAGCCTGGCGATGCCGGGGCGATTCTTCAGTGACGCCACCTTTATGAGTGTCGCCTTCCAGCTTCCGGAACTCGGCTTACTGACGCTGGCGATGTTTATCCCGATCCTCAGCGGCGGCCTGAACCTGTGCATTATTGCCACTGCTAACCTGACCAGTTTACTGATGGCGTGGGTGTTTCTGACCTGGCTGCCGCCTGATGCCAGTATGGCCATGCAGGCGGTCTGGCTGACCGTGGCGCTGGTTGGCGCGATGATTCTGGCGCTGGTGATTGGCATGCTGACCGGTGCGCTGGTGGCATATGTCGGTGCGCATCCGATTCTGGTGACGCTGGCGACCATGACCATGGTCAATGGTGTCGGTATCTATCTTTCACGCGGTGCGGCGATCAGTGGTATGCCGGATATCGTGCGCTTTATCGGGGCGGAAACCCTGCTCGGTGTGCCCGTTCCGCTGATTATTTTCCTGCTGACGGCGGTGTTAATCGCGGTGTTTTTAGAACGCACCCGTCTCGGCAAATACATCTACATGAGTGGCAGCAACATCAACGCCACTCATTTCAGCGGCGTGAATACGCACCGTGTGCTGATCGCCATCTATGTCATTTCCAGCATGTTATGTGTGATTGCCGGGCTGATTATGATGGCGCGTTTCAACTCGGCGCGCATGGGCTACGGCGATTCATACCTGCTGCTGACGGTGCTCGCCATTATTCTCGGCGGCACGGATCCGAACGGTGGTTTCGGTAAAGTGGCGGGCGTCGTGCTTTCGCTGATTGTCCTGCAGGTGATTTCCACCGGCCTGAACCTGATGAATGTCAGCCCGCATTTCAGCCTGGCGATGTGGGGCGCGGTATTGATTGTGGTGCTGGCGCTGAAATTCTTCCGCAGCCGTTATCTGCAAAAAAGGGCGGGGCGAATGAGCGCTGCCAAAGCGCGGGCGGCTCAACCTTAACGACTCTTTTTACATTGCCTCTGACTTAGGAAAACACCATGGAATACAAAATTTCTCCGTCGCTGATGTGCATGAGCCTGATCGACATTAAACAACAGCTTGAGGTGCTGAACCGCCGCGCTGACATGTTGCATATCGACATCATGGACGGTCATTACGTTAAAAACATCACGCTGTCGCCGTTCTTTATTGAGCAAATCCGTCCGCATACGCCGCTGATTCTGGACGTGCATATGATGGTAGAAAATCCGGCTGACTTTATCGAACCCATCGCCAAAGCCGGTGCCGATTTTATCTGTCCGCACGCCGAAACCATTAACCGCGACGCATTCCGCATCATCAGTCAGATCCGCTCGCTGGGTAAAAAAGTGGGCGTAGTACTCAACCCGGCGACGCCGGTGGAGTACATCCAGCACTACATTCATCTGCTGGATAAAATTACCGTGATGACCGTGGATCCGGGTTATGCCGGTCAGCCGTTCATCCCTGAAATGCTCGGGAAGATCGCTCAGCTGCGGGATCTCAAACAGCAAAAAGGCTACCGCTATCTGATCGAAATTGATGGCTCCTGCAACCTGCGGACCTATCAGGATCTGATGGGCGCAGGCGCGGAAGTGCTGATCGTCGGCAGTTCCGGCCTGTTCACGCTGGACAGCGATCTGGATGTTGCCTGGGACAAAATGCTCGATCAGATGCGTCAGGCGCGTCACGCAGCCTGAGGGCAGGAGAGCCGTATGCCGCATTTTCTTGGAGTTGATGTCGGGGGCACGAATACCCGTTTAATGCTGATGGACAGCCAGCAAAATTTTCGCGGCTACCACAAAACGCCGACCCAAAGCTGGGCGGGGCAGTCCGATCCGTTACAGGGGCTGGAAAGGCTGATCACAGCGTATTTGCAGGCGCAGGATCCGCACCACCAGGTGGCACAGGTAATGCTCGGGCTGCCGGGCGTATTGTCCCGCGACCGGCAAACTGTGTTGTCGCTGCCGTTCATTTCGGCGCTGGATAATCAGCCGGTGGCGACGCTGCTCTCGGAAAGGTTACATTTGCCGGTGGCGATGGACAAAGACGTTAACCATCTGATGTGGTGGGATTTAACGCAACACAACACACTGCCGGATGTTGCCGTCGGTCTGTATCTTGGCACTGGGCTTGGCAACAGTTTGTGGATCAACGGTGATTTTTATCACGGCGCACACGGCGGCGCAGGCGAACTGGGGCACATTCCTCTGGCAGAGAATTCACTAGACTGCCCGTGCGGTAAAACCGGCTGCGTTGAGACACTGACCTCCGGCAACTGGCTGACAGGCTGGGCGCAGCAACACGCGCCACAAACGCCGTTCGCCGAACTGTTTGTGCGCCATGCCGGGCATGTGGATTTAACCGAATTTGTGGCACGGCTGGCACGCACGGTGGCCAGCGAAATGAACATTCTTGATCCCGAATATTTAGTGCTGGGTGGCGGTGTGCTGGCGATGAAAAAGTTTCCGCTGGCTGAACTGGAACAGCAATTACGCAGCCATTTACGCAGTCCGTTTCCGGCTAACGATCTCACCATTCATTTCAGCGCCGTCACCGATGAGACCGGTTGCCGTGGCGCGTGTTTAGCCGCACAGCGTGTTTTTCCGTCGCAGCCAGCTCTGGCCGCCGGTACATTATCCTTCAGGAGAGAGGCATGAACAAAGGCAAGGTATGCGTATTTGGTTCTTTCAACCTCGATATTGTCGCAGGCATGGCGCGTTTCCCGAAACCGGGAGAATCCCTGATCGCCCGCAACAGCATGATGGGCGCGGGCGGCAAGGGCGCGAACCAGGCCGTCGCCGCGCTGCGTGCCGGTGCGCGGGTACATTACATCGGTAAAGTCGGTCGCGATGATTTCGGCATGTTTGCCCGCCGCCACCTTGACGGTGCCGGTTTTGATGCCGTCACGTTGTTTTCCACCAGCGAATGCCCGACCGGTAACGCACTGATTTATGTCGCCGGAGCCGATGCTGAGAACATGATTGCTGTCGATCCGGGTGCAAACCTGACGGTTAGCGACGAGGAGGTTGAACAGTGCCGTCCGGCTGTCGCCGCCGCCGATATCCTGCTGACGCAGCTCGAAAACAACCTGTCTGCGATTGAAAAACTGATCGGTATCGCCAGGGATAACGGCACCTACATTATCCTCAATCCTGCGCCGTTTCAGCCGGTGTCTGACCATCTGCTGTCACAGGTGGATTTACTCACGCCGAATGCCACGGAATGTACGCTGCTGACGGGGATAGACGTACATGATCTTCCTTCCGCCGGCCGCGCTGCCCAGGCGCTGCACGATAAAGGGATCCGGGCGCTGATCATCACCTTAGGCACGCAGGGCGCGCTGCTTTCTGTCAACGGCGAAACGCAGATTATCCGGGCCTGCCCGGCGACCCCGGTCGATACCACCGGTGCAGGCGACGCCTTCAACGGTGCGCTGGCCTCACAACTCGCCGCCGGCGCCACACTCCCCGACGCCGCGCAATTCGCCTCCGCTTACGCCTCTGTTTGCGTGGAAAGGGCGGGTGCGGCGGCATCGATGCCGACATATGAAGAAGCGCGTGAGCGGATGGGGGTTGTGGTGGTTTGAAGCAGGGTTGCCTTTTGCCCCTGCGAAGGTTGCGAGTTTTTCTTGCTCCTCCCCTTCGCAGGGGAGGGAGCCGGACGGCGTCATTCCTGCGAGACATCTTCCAGATTTCAAAGTAACTCCCTGTAAATCCATCCAGCCCGTTTCATTCAGAAAATATCAGGAATATAGTCGTTTCGCTGCGGAAGAACCGTAGCCGGACTTGGAACTCCGAACATCTGGTGCTGAAAAAACTTGTTTTTTTTCAGGGGCTACGTGCACACTCAATTCGTGGCTTAGGCAGGGCAATCTTAATGATTGGCCGGTCGCTAGATCCGGAGTTCCAAACCTGCCTGAGTCACACCTTTAGTTTGGAACCTGAAGGCGTGATGAAACTCAAATCTAGTAATGGAATAATCATCATGACTGACATGAATACCGAAACCAACCATCCCGATAATTCCCTCACCGTTTTCCGCGCCCTGATTGCTGATCTGGATCTGAGCGATTTCACCGATCCCCAGCTTTACGATCTGGGCGCTGTCGCGTCTGAATCCGCCGAAGGACTTTGCCACGGTTTGCTGTGCCTGAGTGAAGGGCTGGAGAATAGCGAACTGTTGCCGCCGGAAGGCGTATCGCAAGTGAGCGCGTATCTGAAAGCCTCGGCGCATCTGCTTCCGGCACTGTTTGAATTATCAGAGAAGGCGGGGATTGCGCTGGTGAGAAATAAAACGCAGGCGTAAACCGGAACATTAGCTGATTTAAAAGAAATCTTTTGGCGATCGATATAAGAACCCGATCGCCTTTGCTTCGCCGGGATTAAGCAAGCCACCCGTCTACTACTCCCCTGAGTTTTTCAATCGTCCGTTCCCATTTCTCCCGATCTTGTTCTTTTAGTTTGAGAAGATTTTGTTGTTTCCAGCGTATAGCCGGAAAGGCTGAAAGATCGTGCGGGAAAAGGGACCAGTCTGGTTGACCCTGTTCGTATGACAGTAAAAAACGATGATCCTGTGCCGTGAAATGCTTCTTCAAAGCAGCCGTTAAAGCAGTGGGTACCCCATTTAATTCTTCAAGTGTTACGGGGGCAGTCGTCATCCCTTCAAATTCATTTTCAAAGGGCTGACGGAGATCTTTCCAGTTTGGATCCAGAATTTCTGCCATCGGGCGGGTATGTCCGAGCATATAAGCAAGGAACCCGTGATAGATTTCTCTGGTGATCCCGCTGTCTTCCAGAAGAAGTCTTACATCAAATAAATCTCGCGGATGCTGCCGGTCCATTGCTGCGCAAATCTTGCCGCCATACAGATCTGGCATCGAGACCACACTGATTTCTGCAAATCCGAATTGGTCAGCCACATCGTCCTGCACGTCACGTTGCTCGGGCGGATTAAGCAATCCCCGCCAGACATGGTTGACCTCAATTTTGATATTTATACCTTCTCTGTTTCTGACAAAAATGCGGGCATCCGGACCGTTGGTTTCCTGCATCTGAGCCAGGAATCCGGCGATATTCAGTCTTTGAACTATTCGTTGAAGCGCGCCCGAAATCTCTTCAAGCGTCAAATTTCTGTCCTGAACGGGCACGTACGCTAAATCGATATC
The DNA here is from genome assembly GCF_004195095.1 of Rahnella sp. CFA14(1/10). Taxonomy (NCBI): domain Bacteria; kingdom Pseudomonadati; phylum Pseudomonadota; class Gammaproteobacteria; order Enterobacterales; family Yersiniaceae; genus Rahnella; species Rahnella sp. CFA14(1/10). The sequence continues at coordinate 418,740 of NZ_SEWS01000005.1, forward strand.
AACCGATAAGCGGGGAAAGTTGCGAATAAAGAGATTTATCGCCGTTCCGCCTTTCAGAGCAAAACATTTTTCATGCTCGATTGAGGGCAGGCATTCAACGAGTAATCTGACCTGATTTCTGTAGTACTCAGAATTGTTCATCTTCCCTGATATTCCTTATCAGACTGGCCGGAACGGTTATTTGATAGTCGGTATCCAGCCTGCCACCGGCTTCAATCTGCCGTGCGCCGTTGCCCATTTTGATCCGGGTAACGTCAAGGCGTTCAAACCACTTATGCTGATTTCTCTGTGCAAGAAACATAAATACGCGATTGGTTTTAACCGCATCACTTGCTGAAAGGATCAACTGCAACTTTTTCGGATTAAGGCTGATCAGCCCCTGAAACAATTCGTTCGCATGCGTAAACTCGATAAGTTTTGGAACATTATTGGCGACTTCATAGGCCGCCAGTTCGGCAGAGCTGCATGTGATCTTCAGTGAGGAGACCGTGACCTCTTTCAGGAATGCGTTGTCGGCGCTTTCCAGACGATTATTAGCAGCGGAATACCACTTAACGCCTGGCACATGCTGCAACCATTTCGGCAAATAGACTCGCGGTGGAAGGTTGAGCCACATACGTGCTGTGCTCAGTTCAAGATAATGAGAGCTGCCCTGCAGGTTCAGACTGGTTAATCCTGCAACGTGAACCGGTTTATTCCATTGTGTCTGCAGGCAATGTACGGCATCAACCCAGCCAGGTTCTTTGCCGGCGCGGCAATAGACGCCTGTATCCAGCCGTTTGAGTAAGCCTTCTTTTACGTATTTCGACGAACTGCTTCGTTCAATGCCCTGAGACGTCAGCCATGTCTGGAGCATGATCTGGCCGGGATAAGTATTCAGAAACAGCCAGTTTATATTTTTTCTCATATGTCGCCTTAAGGATGACAGATTAAGAATAATTTAAAGCAGCATAGCGGCATAAGTGAAAAAAGGGTAGAGAGTAGTCGTTTAAAAATATCGGTATGTGTAGCTTATTAGTTGACATATCATGATTTTTTAAAGTGGTAATTTACCGTTATTTCTAAGGGAGGTTGTTCACTGGGTTAAATCAGTGCGGGTTCAGAAACCCAAATCTCTATTTGTTCAGTAACATTGCTCATATTTCATTCAAATAACCATCACATTCCCGCCATGTGGCTGACACAAATGCAGGACAGGATAGGCACCTTATTTCGCTGACCGGTACCCTGTAATGCGCCGCACGTTGTTCCCTTATCTGATTTTGCTGCCGACGCTGATTTTTCTGTTTTTATTTACCTATTACCCCTTATTTCAGTCAGCGATGGACAGTCTGTTTGACAGCCGTCTGTCGTCAGACGCGCCGCCGTTTGTTGGCCTGCAAAACTATCTGCGCCTGATCCAGGATTCAGTCTTCTGGCGTGCGCTGCTCAATAATCTGGCGTACATCCTGATGACCGTGGTCCCCGGCATTATTCTGGCGCTGCTGCTGGCGGTCGCGCTGTGGGAAAACACCTCGCTGAACCGCTGGCTGCGTACCGCGTTTTTCTTCCCGATGATTATCCCGCTGGTCAGTGCTGCTACCTTGTGGTTGTTCATTTTCATGCCCGGTATGGGGCTGCTGGATTACTACCTGGCCAAAGTATTCGGGCCGATGAATAACAATTACCTCGGCATGAGCAACAGCGCACTGATTGCGCTGAGTGTGATCGGCGTGTGGAAATTTGCCGGCTATTACATGCTGTTTTTCCTCGCCGGATTGCAGTCAATCCCCGCCTCAGCACGCGAAGCGGCGCTGATGGAAGGCGCGTCGCGCCCGCAGGTTTTCTTCTATATCACGTTGCCGCTTTTGCGCCCGACCATCAGTTTTGTGGTCACTATCGCGCTGATTTATTCGATTACCCAGATAGATCATGTCGCGGTGATGACGCAGGGCGGGCCGAATAACGCCACCACCGTATTGTTGTATTACATCCAGAGTCTGGCGAATGACACCCACGATTTAGGCAAAGCCTCGGCGGCGACATTCCTGACGCTGGTGCTGCTGTTTGGTTTTTCGATGCTGAACCTGCGTGTGCTGGAAAGAGGAGCTCACTATGAGCGTTGAAACGTCTGAAGTGCCGGTGATGACCGGCAAAAAATCCCGTCAGGGCGCGCGTTCACCGTCGATGTTATTGCGCGGTGCGCGTCGTTCGACGCTGCCGGTTTTATTGTTGTGCGCCGCGTTTTTATGGATGGCGCCTTTCCTGTGGATGCTGTCGTCGGCTTTCAGTGAAAGCAGTTTTGCGCCGGATATGGCCTCGCTGTTACCGCGTTTCCCGCTGACGTTGCAAAACTTCCGCGATGCGTGGGACAGCGCCGACTGGCTGCGGCTTTACGCCAATACCCTCTTTTTCTCCTTCGGCACCTTTCTGGTTCAGCTGGTGACCATCACCACTGCCGGTTACGTGTTCGCGTATCACGAATTTCGCGGCAAACAGACGCTGTTCTATCTGTTGCTGATTCAACTGATGATCATGCCCGTCATCATGATGGTACCGAACATGATGATCCTCAAACAGTTCGGACTGCTCAATACCCTGACCGGCGCGATGATGCCGTACTTTGCCTCGGCGTTTGGTGTGTTCCTGATGCGTCAGGCGTTTCTCAGCATTCCCCGTGAAATCGAAGAGGCTGCGCTGATGGAAGGCTGCCGCTGGTGGCAGGTGGTGTTCCGCGTACTGATCCCCATGTCGTGGCCCGCCATCCTGGCCTTTGCCACCGTCAGCATTACCTATCACTGGAATGAATACCTGTGGCCGCTGATGGTACTTAATGACCCGGATAAACAGGTGCTGACCGTCGGGCTGGTGTCTTTCGCGATGGGCGCAGAGTCAGGCGGACAATGGGGGTTAATTACCGCCGGCACGCTGATGGTGTGCCTGCCGCTGATGCTGGCGTTCATTATTTTTCAGAAACAATTCCTGAAAAGCTTCGGTTTTTCCGGGATCAAATAAAGGAGTCATCCATGTTTTTAGCTCAGATTTCTGACATGCACTTTCGCAGCGATGGCCGCAAACTGTATGACTTTATCGATGTGAACGGCTGCAACGCCGAAGTGGTCAGCCAGCTGAATGCGCTGGAAGAACAACCGGATGCGGTAGTGATCACCGGTGATATTGTTAACTGCGGTCTGCCGCAGGAATACGAGGTGGCGCGCCGCACGCTGGGCAATCTGCGTTATCCGCTGTACATCATTCCCGGCAACCACGACGACAAAGCACAGTTTCTGGAAGCGTTGCATTCGCTGTGTCCGCAGCTCGGCACCGATCCGCAAAACATGCATTACGCCATTGATGATTTCCCGATGCGTCTGCTGTTTATCGATTCGAGCCTGGCCGGAGAATCGAAGGGGTTCCTGACGCTGGAAACGCTGGCGTGGCTGGAAGGTCAGCTGGAGCAGGGGGGCGATAAGCCGACGGCGGTGTTTATGCACCACCCGCCGGTGAAAGTCGGCTCGGCACAGATGGACGCCATTTCGTGTGAAAACGGTGACCAGCTGCTGGCGCTGATTGATCGCTTTCCGTCGCTGGTTCGCGTGTTCTGCGGCCACACGCACCGTCTGATTTTTACGCAGTACAAACAGACGATCATCACCACCATTCCCGGCACGGTACATCAGGTGCCGTATTATCATCATAATCCGGCACCGTTTTATAACCTCGAGCCGGCGGCCTGCGTGATGCATCGTCTGGTGGATCACACCGGGCTGGTCAGTTATCTGCATCCGTTGTCACAATATCCCGGCCCCTATCTTTATGATGCGCAAATCAGTTGCCCGGTGGACTTTCAATGATGTCTGGCATTCGTCTGGAAAATATTACCAAACAGTTTGAAGGCAGCACGGCAGTGAATCAGCTGTCGCTGGAAATCACCGACGGTGAATTTCTGGTGCTGGTCGGGCCATCGGGTTGCGGCAAAAGTACCTTGCTGCGCCTGCTGGCCGGTCTGGAAGAGGTCAGCGACGGGCGCATTATACTCGACGGTAAGGATATCGCCGGGCTGTCGCCGCGCGAGCGCAATTTCTCGATGATCTTCCAGAACTACGCGCTGTTCCCGCACATGACCGTTGAACAAAACATCACGTTCGGCATGCGGATGCGCAATGAGCCGAAACATCTGCATCAGGCACGGGTAGATCGCGTCGCCGGATTATTACAGCTCGGGCCCTTGCTCAAACGCAAACCCGGCAAGTTATCCGGCGGTCAGCGGCAGCGGGTGGCGATGGCGCGCGCTATCGTGCGCGATCCTAAGTTGTTTCTGATGGATGAGCCGCTGTCGAATCTTGATGCACGCCTGCGCACGGAAGTGCGTGACGGTATCATGCAACTGCATAAGCAACTGAAAACCAGCACTGTTTACGTCACCCATGATCAGATGGAAGCCATGACCATGGCGGACAGGATCGCCGTGCTGGATAAAGGCCACCTGCAACAAATTGGCGCACCGGAAAGGTTGTATGCGCATCCGGCCAACCTGTTTGTCGCCGGGTTTATCGGCACACCATCGATGAATCTGTTTTTACTGCCGTGTGCTGATGGCATGCTGACGGTCGAAAATCAGCCGGTTCATCTGCCGCAAACTGAGCATGCGCAGGCACTCAATGAGGTGTATCTGGGCATCAGACCCGAACACATCAGCGACCAGCCTGCGGAAGGTGAAAGCCTGCAATTGCAGGCGACACTGACCTACCGCGAGTTGCTCGGCGCGGAGTATTTATGTCACGCCGACACGGCGATCGGGAAAATCCGCTACGTCCGTAAAAATCTGTTGCGGGAAAACAGCGGGAATATTCCCCAACCCGGCGACCGCATCACATTGCATTTTTCTTTGCACGATCTTCATCTTTTTTCAGGCCAAAACCAGCAAAACCTGCACCGGGAGAATCACCATTATGCGTAACGTTCATGCGCTGGCGCTCGCCATCGGCTTGATTGCCGCGGGCACCGCCTCCGCCAAAGAAAATATCGATTTCATGTTCCCGGCGCCGGTTGACGGCAAACTGACCCTGGAAATGACCCGCGTTATCAAAGAGTTCAACCAGTCACAAAATGATATCGAAGTGCGCGGGATTTTTACCGGTAACTACGACACCACCAAAGTCAAAGCCGAAGCGGCGGCTAAATCAGGCCAGCCACCGGCGCTGGTGATTATGTCTGCTAACTTCACGGCGGATCTGGCGATTAAAAATGAAATTTTGCCGATGGATGAGCTGTTCAAATTCGGCGATCAGAAAGCCACGCCATTTCTGACGCAAAATTTCTGGCCTGCCCTGCGTCAGAACGCACAGGTTAACGGCGTGACCTATGCCATCCCGTTCCATAACTCGACGCCTATTCTTTATTACAACAAAGACATGTTCGCCAAAGCGGGCATTACCGCACCGCCGAAAGACTGGGATGAATTGCTGGCAGATTCGAAAAAGCTGACGGACTCGGCGAAAGGCCAGTGGGGCATCATGCTGCCGTCAACCAATGATGATTACGGCGGCTGGATTTTATCGGCACTGACCCGCGCCAACGGCGGCCAGTACTACAATGCCGATTATCCGGGCGAAGTCTATTACGACAAACCGTCCACACTGGGGGCACTGCGCTTCTGGCAGAATCTGGTATATCGCGACAAAGTGATGCCGCCGGGGGTGCTGAACTCGAAACAAATCAGCGCGGCATTTTTCTCCGGTAAACTCGGCATGGCGATGCTCAGTACCGGCGCGCTGGGCTTTATGCGTGAAAACACCAAAGATTTCGAGCTGGGCGTAGCCATGATGCCTGCCCAGGTGCGTAACGGTGTCACCATCGGCGGGGCGAGTCTGGTAAGTTTTAAAGGCATTTCCGACGACCAGAAAAAAGCCGCCTACACTTTCCTGCAATATCTGGTCAGCCCGAAAGTTAACGGTGCCTGGAGCCGCTTTACCGGCTATTTTTCACCGCGTATGGCGTCCTATGACACACCGGAAATGAAAGATTACCTGGCAAAGGATCCGCGTGCAGCGATTGCGCTGGAGCAGCTGAAATACGCCTATCCGTGGTATGCGACGTATGAAACCGTGGCCGTACGTCAGGCGATGGAAAATCAGCTGGCGGCACTGGTCAATAATGAGAAAGTCACGCCGGAAGCGGCGGCGGCACAGGCACAGAAAGACGCCGATACCCTCCTGAAACCTTACGTGGATTCCACGACACTGAATGTTCCTAAGTAGTTGATCTTGCGCCTTCCCCTCTCACGAGGGGAAGGTTTTTATTATTTCAGCCAGCCCTGTTGATGAGCATTATCCAGATGACTGCGGATATGCAGCCACAGTTCAGGATGGATATCGGCGATAAAGGCATTGCGGGCTAACACCTGCTCCAGACGGATATTATTTTCCACCCAGCTCTGACCCTGATTATTCAGGTTCATGACCATCGGCATCACACGGTCGATCACCAGCGCAAAGCGTGCTTCCGGCGTTTCACCCGCTTCGTATTCATCCCACAAATCCAGGAACTGGCGGTCGAGCGGCGCGGGCAAAAGGCCGAACAGACGTTTCGCTGCGATGATTTCCTGATCCTGAACTGCCGCGCGGGCAGCGAGATCGTAAACCAGCACGTCACCGGCATCAATTTCCACGATGTCATGGATCAACGCCATGCGGATGACTTTATTAATATCAATACCTGCCGGCGCAAAAGGTGCCAGAGACATCGCTGCCACGGCGAAATGCCAGCTATGTTCCGCGGAATTTTCCTGACGCTCAGTGCCTAAAACTTTTGTGCGGCGTTGCACGCTTTTCAGCTTGTCGATTTCCATCAGGAACTGAAAAACTTCAGTCATGGCACCGAAATCCAGCGGGGAAGTTGCTACAGACATAGTCAAACCTTAGTCATATTGACAGCATTGTTAATGGCGTTATCAGAGATTTCCGGTACACCTTAGTCCCTTGATGACAAAAAATCATGTTTTTGGGTGCGGTCAGCATCGTTCTTTTCTGAATGCCATGAGGAGAAATTATAAGCAAAGTGAATGAATTGAAGGGATTCCAGACGGTGTCACTCTGAAATGATGATCCTGATAAGGGACTGTAACATCGGGAAATACTCGTTTTAAGCTTACAGGTGTACACTGGAATAATTCTCAGCTACTCTGTCTGCGGTATGATTTATAATCAGCCGTTATAAGCAACCGGATTTGAAGCGCTTTTATATTCTTTTAACGTATTTTGCCTGGAGGGTTCTCAACGTATGGGTAAGTTGTCTCCATCACCACAGGGATATCCGTGGGCTGAAGAGATTGCCAACAGCCTCAGTCACGGTGTGGGTCTGATTTTCGGGATTGTCGGATTGGTGCTGTTGCTGGTTCAGGCAGTAGGCGATAACGCCAGCGCCATGGCGATCACCAGCTACAGTTTGTACGGCGGCAGCATGATTCTGCTGTATCTGGCCTCCACGCTGTATCATGCGATACCGCATCAGAAAGCCAAATACTGGCTGAAAAAACTTGATCACTGCGCGATTTATTTACTGATCGCCGGTACCTACACGCCGTTCCTGCTGGTCGGGCTCAATTCTCCTCTGGCGAAAGGATTAATGGCGGTGATCTGGGGGCTGGCGCTGTTCGGCGTGATTTTTAAACTGGCGTTTGCGCACCGTTTTGAGGTGCTTTCCCTGGTCACGTATCTGACAATGGGCTGGCTGTCACTGATTGTGATTTATCAGCTGGCGACCAAACTTTCCCCTGGCGGTGTGATATTGCTGGCGCTGGGTGGCTTGATATACACGCTGGGCGTTATTTTTTACGCTTCAAAACGTTATCGGTTCGGTCACGCCATCTGGCACGGATTCGTGCTTGGCGGCAGTGCCTGCCACTTTTTAGCCATCTATTTTTACGTCTGACGTGTTTTCAGTCACGAAGGCGCTTTAAGAAAAGGAAACGCGGAGCCTGATGCTCCGCTTTTTTGTGCTCGCTATTTATGGGGCGTATCTGACCACCACTGGACCAGCGAGGGCACCGGCCGCAGATCGTAATGTGCCTCGCCCAGCAAATGATTAAGGATTTTTGCCGAGCGCCACGCGGTCAGCGTCAGTTGCCCTTCGGCACTGCCGTGGCTGTGGATCCCGGCATTCACTGCGTAAATGCGGTTCTGCTCCGGACCATCCCAGCGCAGATTGAAATTCGGCTGCAGCGGCAAATGTTGCTCGCGGTCATAAGGAATACGTGCCAGCAGCGGTTCAAGATAATCCGGTAAACCGGGGCGGTACCCGGTCGCCAGGATCACCATATCGGCACTGAAATGTTCCTCGCATTTTTCCAGCCCGTGCTTTGCCTGCAAACTGAAATCGCCAGCCGCATTACGCACGATATGATCCAATGCGCGGTGGGGCAACAAACGCACGTTACGCGGCTGATGCAGCACGTCGAAACGGTGGTAAAGCTGCTTATAGATGTCTTCCAGCGTGTGATAACTGATGCCGTCAGAAGGCAGTTTTTGCGTTTCTATTTCCTGCTCGCGCACCTCTTCCGGCAGCGTATAAAAGTAGTTCACATACTCTGGGGTAAAATATTCATTGGTGAAAATTGATTCATCCAGTGGCTGAAAATTAGGGCGCCGGGATATCCAGCTCAGTTCGGTGAATTCGCCCCAGTGGCCGCTCAGTGCGTTAAGAACGATGTCGGCACCGCTCTGTCCGCCGCCGACTACTACCACCCGTTTACCGGTGAAATCAGGCTCACGCAGTTCTATTTCTGCAGCATGAAAACAGTTATCCCCCAGTGCTGCCCGTGCCGGTTTAGGGATCCACGGTGCATGACCGGTGCCGAGGCAAATATTGCGCGCGCGGTGCTTGCCTTTTTCACTCTGCACGATAAATTCCTGCCGCTTATCGTCGAAATCAATCCGCTCAACCGGTTCGGAAAAATGCAAACCCGTAATGCGGTCGCACGCCCAGCGCAGATAATCGGAAAACTCATCGCGGCTGATGATCAGCTGTTCCGTGGCCAGAAAACGGTAAATTTTCTTCTGCTCAACCAGATAATTAATAAACGAGAATTCGCTGCGCGGCGCAACGGTAGTGACCAGATCCTGCAGGACGTAGGTCTGCATGGTCGCCGTGGGTAATAACATACCGGGATGCCAGCTGAATTCCGGGTTAGCGTCGAAGAAAGCAGCGTTGAGTTTTTCCGTGTCTTTTGCCATGGCGGCGAGACTGAGATTAAAGGGACCGATACCAATACCAACCAAATCCTTCACGGGCATCTTTCTATTCCTTATGTTTTTAGGATACTTTGGAAACAATGTTATTAAGCATAGGTCAGCCGACAGCGACTGGCCTTTTTCCCGATAGCTTATTGAAATATTGCTCTATGCATTCACTTTGCCTTTTCTTACTCAACGATTAAAAAGGATTTGCTATGACCCGCTTGCGTCGTTTTAAACAAGTTGATGTGTTCACCGCTGAGCCGCTCAAAGGCAATGCACTGGCCGTGATACTCGATTCGGAAGGGCTGACGGATGCCGAAATGTTTGCCATGGCCCGCTGGACCAATCTTGCGGAAACGGCGTTTGTGATCAAACCGACATCACCCGAAGCGGATTACCGCGTGCGGATTTTCACTACTGACAAAGAGCTGCCGTTCGCCGGACATCCGACGCTGGGTACGGCATATGCGCTGTTGCAAAGCGGGCTGAAGCCTAAAAATTCTGGTTATCTGGTGCAGGAATGCGGTGTCGGGTTGGTGCAGGTAAAACAGCTGGCAGAAGGCGGTCAGGCATTTTCCGCTCCGCCTGCACAACTGAAACCGCTGGAGACTGAACATCATGCGTTGCTGGAAACCGCGCTGCGCGGCGGCAACATTCAGGCTGACGTCATGCCGGTATCGGTCGATATGGGCATCATCTGGCTGGTCGTGCGAATGGAAAGTGCGCAGGACTGTCTGAATATCACGGCCGATGCCGCCGCGGTCAGTCAACTGCAAACACAGCTGGGGATTAACGGTATCGCAGTCTATGGTTTACACGATAAAAACGGCCCTGCGGATTATGAAGTGCGGGCGATTATCGACGAAAACGGTGTGCTGAAAGAAGATCCGGTCACCGGCAGCGCCAATGCCTGTCTGGCGCGGGTGCTGAAAGCGGCGAATTTCCCGGATGGTGCGCATATGGCACAAACCTACCGCGTGCGTCAGGGAACGAAGCTCCAGCGCGATGGCCGCGTGACCGTCACCTTTGTGGATGGCGAACCGTGGATCGGCGGCGATAGCTGTACGCTGATCGACGGCACGTTAGATCTCTGATCAGCGGGGCATCAGCCCGTGTTGCGCCGTTTGTAACAGATGTATAAACGCCTGCATGTACGGTGTGGCATGCAGGTTATGGCGGTGCAGCAACCAGGTGCGGTTTTTTACCGTCGCGCCGTCCACTGTGATCGGGCGGCGGTAAAAATGCTCCGGCAGCGGTAAATAAGGAGCGACAATCGCGTAACCCAGTCCGTGTTCCACCATCGCCATGCACACTTCCAGTTTGTCGACTTCCATTGTGACAGTCGGTGCATGCGAAAAGTTGGCATTCCACCAGCGTTCAATCAGTTGCGTCACGTGCGCACCGTGGTGAATTTTTATCTGCGGCATGTGCGGCAACAGGGCGAAATCAAAATCCTGACTGTTGACCAGCACGTAATCATCTTCTTCAATCAGATGCTTGCTTTCCTTCCAGTTAAAATCGTCCTTCACCAGCGCGATATCAATTTCCCCGCGCAACAGCTTCTGAATGATCTCCTCGCTAAAACCGCTCATCAGATTCACACGGATCCCCGGATGTGTCTGCCGGAACTGGCTGAGCAATGGCGGAAGACGGTACGCCGCGTAGTTGCTCGACACGCCCAGTGAAATCTCTCCCTGCTGCTCCTGATCCAGACTGTGCAGATTGAGTTTCAGTTGCTGTAAATCATTGAGCACGGTGACGGCGTGTTGCGCGAGATATTCGCCCTGTGCGCTGAAGGTCAGCCCTTTTTGTCCTTCTTCAAACAGACGGATCGCCAGCTTGCGTTCAATCTGGCGTAAACGGTAACTGAGCGCGGGTTGTGAGGTATAAAGCTGTTCCGCCGCACGGGTGATATTTTTATGCTGATATACCGCCCGCAATATCAGCCAGTCTTTCTCGTTCATCGTTTTTCCGCCACCCGTAAAATCCTTCCTCCATAAAATATTTTTTGCGTAAAAAGCGCAACAGATAAAAAGGCTCAATTTGACCGGAAACAGTAAAAGCCCTATTTCTGTTGGTGTAGCGGCGCATCATCGTCGCACCAAGTTGCATTCACCCGAAAATAATTTTTGGTCTTGCACCATCGCAGGGAATAAAACATGTCTGGTTGCACTACATCGGTTCATCACGCCAAAGAACAGAAAGCTGAGATTATCGCAGCTGTGGATTCTCTCGCAGCACAGGCCAGTGCGCTGGCGCTGAGCATTCATGCCAACCCTGAACTCAGCTTTGAGGAAGCCGAATCGGCAGCGGCACTGATTGCGCCACTGCGGGCGGCAGGATTTGAGATTGAGGTTCAGTTGGGCGGCTTGCCGACGGCATTCCGCGCGACGTTTGACAGCGGCAAGCCGGGCCCTGTGATCGCGTTGCTGGCGGAATACGATGCGCTGAAGGAACTGGGGCACGCCTGCGGACATAACCTGATTGGCACGGCGTCCGTGACGGCCGCGCTGGCGCTGAAACAACAATCGCATCTGCTGACCGGCAAGCTGGAAGTGATCGGTACACCGGCAGAGGAAGAGGGCGGCGGGAAAATTATTCTCAGCGAGAAAGGCATTTTCGACCATGTCGATGCGGTGATGATGTTCCATCCGCGCGATAAAACCATGGTGGTACGCGGCGGGCTGGCATGTGTGGATGCGGTATTTAAATTCTATGGCAAAGCGGCGCATGCGGCATCAGCTCCCCAGAACGGGATCAGCGCGCTCGATGCGGTGATCCACACCTTCAACGGCATTAATGCCCTGCGTCAGTTTTTCACCGACGATGTGCGCGTGCACGGCATTATTTCCGACGGCGGCAGTGCGACCAATATTGTTCCGGCTTATGCGGAAGCGAAATTCCTGATGCGCGCCGAAACGGTCAGGGGTCTCAGTACCGTCAAACAAAAAGTGTTTGATGCGGCACGGGGGGCGGCGCTGATGGCCGGTGCGCGGCTGGAAATTGAAGAAGGGCTGACCTACGCCGAGCGCAATAACAACCTGACGCTGGCGGAATACTTTAAACAAAATCTGGACATCCTCGGCGTAGAAGTGGTTCCGCCGCCGCTCAGTGGCGGGATCGGTTCTTCTGATATCGGCAACGTCAGCCAGGTAACGGCGGCGATCCACCCGTATATCCGTATTGGTGATGTGCTGCCACATACACCGGAATTTGCCGAAGCTGCCGGTTCCGAAGCCGGCCTGCAGGCTATGTTGCAGGCGGCAAAAGCGCTGGCGATGACGACAGTTGATCTGTGTCAGGACGGCGCAAAACTTCAGGCCGTACGGGAAGAGTTTTTAAACTGGAAGTCCCGTTTTTAAGTTCACAATCAAAATAATAACCTTGGGTATGAGGACAGGATAATGATGAAAAAAATACAAGTGGCTGCCCTTATGGCAATGATCTTGGGCAGCGCACTGGCGCATGCCGAAGACGAAACGCTGCGTGTTGGCGCTGATTTAAGTTATCCACCGTTCCAGTTCCGTGATGCTGCGGGGACGCCGACCGGCTTTGAAATTGATGTCACCAACGCCATCTGCAAAGAGATGAAAGTCAAATGTGACTATGTGGTCAGCAGCTTTGACGCGGAAATCCCTTCGCTGATTGCCAAAAAAGTGGATTTCATTTCGCCGCAGGGGGCGACCGAAAAACGCCGCAAAGTGATCGACTTCAGCGATTTTGTGTACCACATCCCGACCAGGCTGGTGGTGCAAAAAGGCAGCCCGCTGTTGCCGACACCGGAATCGTTGCAGGGTAAGCGTATCGCGGTTCAGCAGGGTTCGATTCAGGAAATGTATGCCAATACTTTCTGGCAGCCGAAAGGAGTGGATGTGGTGGCGTATGCCGATCAGGACACCATTTATCAGGATCTGGTGGCCGGACGCCTGGACGGTGCGCTCAGCCCGGCGGTGGCGGTGACTTTTGGCTTCCTCAACAAACCGGAAGGCAGGAATTTTACCCTGACCGGCCCGGAAGTGCGTGACGATAAACTGTTCAGCATCGGTTCGTCGTACGGCCTGCGTAAAGGCGATGATCACATCAAAAAACTGCTCAATGACGGCCTGGCAAAAATCATGGCTGACGGTACCTGGGAAAAGATTAAGACCCATTACTTCGGTCCGCTGGACATATCGGTTCATCAGGAAAAGGTTAAATAATCATGGGATTGCGCCAGCCGGTTCGTGAATTTTTATTACCCCTGATGGATGGGCTGCTGCGTGAATTTTCCACGTTGCACCGGCTTTCCGGCTGCGATGATGCGGAGCGGGCGGCGCAGCACATGGTGTCTGTGTTGCAGGAGCAAGGTCTGGATGCGCGGCTGTTGCATTGCCCGCTGTATCTCAGCGATCCGCTGGCCGGAAGGTTGCGTCTGCCTGAGTTTCCGCAATGGCAGTGCAATGCCAAAACCCGTTCATTCTCGGCGCATTGCCCGCAGGGCGTGGAGGGGCTCGGCTATTACGATGCCGGTGCCTGTAAATCACGTACAGATCATGAATGGCAACGTTGGGCGCAGGAGGTAAAAGGCAAAATCGTGATTGCCGGCCAGGGTTTTGAAGATTATGTACAACGCCTGTGTGCCGCAGGTGCCGCCGGACTTATTCATATTTGGGGCTCGGCTGAAACAGCGTTGCATGAAGAAACTGTCGGACCGGTCTGGGGAACGCCGGAACCGGATGATTTTCTGCGTTATCCGCGCCTGCCGGTGATTTCCGTTAATCACCAGGACGGTCAGCATTTGTTAAAGAAGTTACAGCAACATCCGCTGATGAGGCTGGAAATCGCCACGGAACTGAATTTTCACGTCGCCGGATGCAGCATGCCGGTGGTGGATATTCCCGGCAGTACGCCGGAATTCGTACTCCTCTCTTCACATTACGATTCCTGGCATGAGGGGGTTACGGACAACGCGACCGGTAATGCGCTTTGTCTGGGGATGGCCATCCATTTTCATCAGCAGCCGCAAAGGTTGCTGCGCGGGTTGCGGATTATCTGGTGGCCCGGGCATTCTAACGCCCGCTATGGAGGCTCCACCTGGTATGCCGATAACTACCGCCAGTCACTGAAACAGCATTGTGTGGCGCACATTAACGTCGATTCACCGGGGTGTCAGGATGCGGTGAATATTGTGCTCAATGCCAGCGGTGCGGAATCACAGACCTTTTTAAATGCGGCGGTGGAAGCCGTGACCGGCGACCCGGCGCAGTGCATTATCCCTCCGGGCAAAGGCGGCGATCAGTCATTCTGGGGCTGTGGTGTGCCGCTGCATTTTGCCTTTCGCGAAATCCCGCTTGAAAAAACCAGTCAGTCGCCAGGCAGTGGCGGTGGCTGGTGGTGGCACACACAAGACGACACTTACGATAAAGTGGATCTGAATATTCTGTGGCGCGATACACAAATCCACGCGCACTGGCTGGAAGGTCTGCTGACACAGACCGCGCTACCGCTGGATCCGCTGACGTATCTGAACGGTTTACAGCAATCACTGGCAGAACTGGCCGCCAGCGTTTCACCGGAATTTGATCTCTCCGCCGTGGCTGAAAAATTACAGCAATTACAGCCTGTTTTGAGTGAACTGACCACCAACTGGCAGACGGAGCCGCAGATCTGGCAGCCTCAGATGAAGCAGGCTCTTGCCGGTTTGCATCGTCTGCGTTACAGCTCCGTAGACGATTTCCATTACGACCTGAGTTATCGCGGCGGTGCCTTCCCCGGTTTTCAGGAACTGGCTGCACGGCGGGAAGATACCTCGCCGGAAATGTGGCTGATGATGACGACGCGTTTTCGCCGTCAGCACGACCGTGCGCTGGCGCTGCTGGAAAATGTGGAAGCTATTTGTCGCTCATGACCAGCAGATACCGGCAAGGCTCAGCGCCGGGATTACTGAATGTGATGGGCAAATCCACGCCAAACGTCAGTGCATCACCCGCCGATAAGGCATATTTTTCAGCACCATAATCTATGGTCAGCGTCCCTTCCACCAGCCATAAACGTTGTTTATAGGCCTGATGATTCCAGCCAGGATAACTGATGCGGGCGGCGGCGGGCAGCGTGATTTCAACCAGTTCCGGGCCGCCGTTTTCCTGATGTGCGGTTACCTGACGTCGCAGATAACCGATATCCGGATCCTGCCAGATTTCCTGTTGCGCCAGCGGACGCAAGGGGGCGGGCTGTTCGTTATCTTCTGAAAGTAGCTGCGCCAGCGAAACGCCCAGACTGGCCGCGAGGCGGCCTAACAGACTGGCACTCGGGCTGCTGTCCTGCCGTTCAATTTTCGAAATCATTGCTTTACTGACGCCCGAACTGCCGGAGAGTTGTTCGAGACTTAAACCCTGCGCTTTTCGCAAAGCCTGCAGGCGTGTGGCGATCAATTGGTCGATTGACATAAGGTCAGTTCCGTTGTTTACTTTTGTGGAATTAATTCTACTATAGTGGAATTTACCGCATAACGGAAGCCAACGGGAATGACTGATGAAAATGATTACCTGCACTGAACGCCAGCATGCTGTGGCAATTTTGGATATTTTTAATGAGGCGATCCTGACATCCACGGCGCTTTATGATTATAAACCGCGCCACATCGACAGTATGACAGCCTGGTTTGCGACTAAACTGACCCATAATTTTCCGGTGATCGGACTGCAGGACGAACAGGGTGCGTTGCTGGGTTTTGCCAGTTACGGCACGTTCCGCGCCTGGCCTGCGTATAAATATTCGGTCGAACATTCGATTTATATTCATAAAGATCACCGTGGCAAAGGATTGGGCAAAATCCTGCTGAACGCGCTGGTTGATGTCGCGCGGGAGAGGGGCGTACACACCCTGATTGGTGCCATTGATGCGGCTAACAGTGGCAGCATTGCCCTGCACGAAAAAAATGGATTCAGTCATGCCGGCACGATTAAACAGGCGGCTTTCAAATTTGATCGCTGGCTGGATCTGGCCTTTTATCAGATGATCCTCGAGACGCCCTTAAAACCGGTTGCAGGCTGAATGCTTGGTGCAGAATGAGAAAGCAAGAGCCGGAGGGTACGGGTGTTAACGGCGGCTTATGCTGACCGTTATCCAGTCGGTAATGTGAGGCAGAAAATGTCAGATAAAACAGGCGTTGTTAAAAATAAGACAGGGGAAAACTCCACCCGTGTGCAGAGCCAGGATCCGCGCTGGCAGGCAGTAGTCAGTTGTGATGCAAAGGCTGATGGCAGATTTGTTTATGCAGTCAAAACCACGGGGATTTACTGTGCACCTTCGTGCCCGTCCCGCCAGCCGAATCCGGAAAATATTCTTTATTTTGATGATGCCGAAGCCGCAGAACAGGCAGGATTTCGTCCCTGCAAGCGCTGCCGTCAGGGGCTGATTTCACTGGCGCAGCTTCATGCTCAGCGCGTGGCTCAGGCCTGCCGGTTGCTGGAACAATCAGCCGACATGCTGACGTTGAATCAGTTGGCTGCCGGGGTGGGCATCAGCGCCTATCATTTTCATCGCCTGTTTAAAGCGCAAACCGGCCTGACGCCTAAAGAATACCAACAGGCGCAGCGGGCACGACGCGTACGCGAAAACCTGACACATTCCGCGACGGTCACCGAGGCGATCCATGCGGCGGGCTATCCTTCCGATGGCCGGTTTTATGAAACCTCTGCAGCGACGCTGGGCATGACGCCACAAAATTTCCGATCGGGTGGTCGCGATGTCCGCGTCTGGTTTGCCATCGGCAAATCTTCTCTGGGCGATATACTGGTCGCCGAAAGTCAGCGGGGGATTTGCGCTATTTTGCTGGGGGATGATCCTGAGAAGCTGATTAACGAACTGCAAAACAGTTTTCCACAGGCAGAATTATTGGGTGGCGATCCGGATTTCGAGCGGCGAATTGCCTCGGTCATCGGCTTTGTGGAAGCGCCACATATCGGTCTGGATTTGCCGCTGGATATTCGCGGTACGGCTTTCCAGCAGCGTGTCTGGCAGGCACTCCGTGATATCCCGCCGGGAAGCACCGCCAGTTATGCCGAAATTGCCCATAAAATCGGTTCGCCGAAATCAGTCCGCGCGGTGGCCGGAGCCTGTGCCGCGAACCTGCTGGCAGTTGCTATCCCCTGCCATCGGGTGGTGAAAACCGGCGGCAATATTTCTGGTTATCGCTGGGGCGTGGAACGAAAACGAAGTTTGCTGGCGCGGGAAGAGAAGGGCTGACTATACTGAGCAGACTTAATGATTTCGTGGATTTTTTATAATGAGGGATGCCGTGCCAGCCTGCACTTTACGGATTGCTGAACCCAAAGATATCGACGCGCTTGCCCAATTACATGTTGCCATCTGGCGTGATACTTATCGTGAACTTGCTCCTGCGGAGGCCTTTGCGGCGCTTGATGTCCCGCGCCGTCAGGCTTTCTGGCAGGATAAATTTGCACATCCCGTAGCCGGTCAGGGTATTTTCATTGCAGAAACTGATGGCGTTTTCGCCGGATTTTGTCTGGCGTCGGCTTCCTCAAACCCGGAATTTGGCAACATGGCTGAAATCAAATTCCTGTATGTTTCCCCGCTGTTCAAACGTCAGGGAATCGGCAAGCGGTTAATCGCTGAGGCTGCAAGACATCTGGCCGGTGAGGGTTTCCGGGGCGCAGGGCTTGGTGTGGTGGAAGGTAACGAACCCGCCATCCTCTTTTACCGTGCCCTGGGAGGCAGGGAGGCCGGGCGCTATACCGATGCCGGGCCTCTCTGGCGCTCACCGAATATAATTTATGCGTGGCCTGATATCAGCGTGCTGACTGCACTGTAAATCCCCTTCGCGGCGAAATACTGCCTGCGTCAGTGAATAACGCAGGCGATCTTCACTGACGCAGTGCTTCCAGCCGCTGCTTTTGCTGACCTTCGGCAGTGAAATTCTCTGCACTTAACCAGCGTTCAAACGCGGTTTTTGAGGCTGGCCATTCAGAGTCGAGAACGGAATACCAGCAGGTGTCACGGTTATGCCCTTTATTGACGATGGCCTGACGGAACATCCCTTCATATTGAAACCCGAAACGCTGCGCGGCCAGTTTTGACGGCTCATTCAGGCTGTGGCATTTCCATTCGCAGCGGCGATATTTCAGCGTATCGAACAGATAACGTTGCAGCAGGTAAATCGCTTCAGTGCCAAAACGTGTTCGTTTCATCAGCGGAGACCAATTCACCCAGCCAATTTCGGCCACGCCATTCACGGCATCAATACGCATCAGGGAAACGCTGCCGACTGCGCGTTGTGTCTGTATATCGACAACTGCGAAAAACAGCGGATCCTCACTTCTGGCCTGTTGGGAAATGAACAGATCGCAATCAGCCTGGGTCGCAGGGCGATCGACGGAGAGATACGTCCAGTCGCGGTTATCATCAATGCTGTGCCAGGCCTTAAACAGATCCTGACTATGGCGTTCAGTATTCAGAGGTTCCAGGCGGCACCAGTGACCATCAAGCTGAACATGAGAAGGTCGTTCGCGGGGTTGCCAGTCGGGAAGGGCATCACCAATGGGTTGGCCAAAGTGGTTAAGGGTGGTCATAGCAGTTTCCATTTTACTATCAATGAACTTCCATAAAATCAGAATGGAATGGTGGCTGCAACCGGCGCTTTAATAAAAATCTGTAAAGCGGGTGTTTGACCCGCTTAGTAATAAAGGCCCGTTATAAGCACCCGGCACTGCCACAGATCCTGATTTTTTCCTCAACCACTTTTTGCATCGCCAGTTTGCCGGGCACGATGTATTTGCGGGGATCATTCGCATCCGGATGTCGTGCAAAATACTCTTTTACCGCACCGGCAAAGGCTATTTTCAGCTCGGTGGCAACATTGACTTTGCAAATGCCCAGTTCAATCGCCTGGCGTATCATGTTTTCAGGAATACCGGACGCACCATGAAGCACCAGCGGAATATCGACCTGCTGGCGGATTTGCCCAAGGCGGCTGAAATCCAGCTTCGGTTCCCCCTGATACAGGCCATGCGCAGAGCCAATGGCAACGGCCAGTGAATCAATGCGTGTGGATTCAACAAAGTGCTTAGCCACAACGGGATCGGTGAAAATACCGTCACCTTCCTCTACCACCAGATCATCTTCTTGTCCGCCAAGTCGGCCGAGTTCTGCTTCGACACTGGCATCAAAGGCATGACACAGCCGGACAGTTTCACGCACATGTTGGATGTTTTGTGCCAGCGGAAAATGCGATGCATCGATCATTACGGAGCGGATCCCGGCCCGGACTTTGCTCCCGATATCGGCCGGATCCTCATGGTGGTCCAGATGCAACGCCAGTGGAATGCGATACTTTCGCGCAGCCTCATGGCATATCGAGATCAGGTAATCAGTGCCAGCATAACTCAATGTCCCCGGTGTTCCGGCAAGGATCACCGGGGAACTCATGGCTGCCGCCGTTTCTGCAACAACTTGTACCGTCTCGAGATTATGTACGTTAAAAGCAGGAACGGCATAACACCCGCGCTGAGCCGCGAGCAGCATTTCTCTGTTAGAAATCAGATACATTTTATCGGCCTCCTGTCATATCCAGCAGAATCTTTCCTGTCATCGGCTTGCCAGCCAGCGCGGTGACCTCCCGGATAAACTCTTGCGGACGGGCAACACTGGCGATCAGGGGTTCAAGGCTGAGTTTATTCTCAGTAAAAAGCTGAATGGCCTGCCGCCACTCACTGCCCGGCCATGGAGAGGAATAATTCATCCAGCTGCCGAGTAAAGTCAGCTCTTTGCGCAGGATATGGCCGAAAGTGGCGACGTCTAACGTCAGGTCTTTGTGTAAGGTGCCGACCAGCGCGATTTGCGCTTTGGGGCCGGCAATATTGAGAGACAGAGCCACGGTTTGTGCCGTACCTGCCGTTTCAACAATCAGCTGATTAAAGCGCCTTTCGTGAGTTTGCTGGCGGATGTCATCAGCATTGCACGTTGCGCTGTTATAAACGTGGCTTGCGCCTGTTTCCTCTGCCAGGGCAAGGCGCTGCGGATTGATGTCGATGGCTGTCACCGATTTCGCGCCCAGCGCGCTGGCGGCCTGAATGACTAATTGCCCGATGGTGCCCGCGCCAATCACTATTACCTCTTTACCCTGACAACCTCCTGCCAGTTTCAGTGCATGCAAACCAACGGTGAGCGGTTCCAGAAAAGCACCTTGCAGGAGGGAAAAATTTTCCGGCAATTTGAATAAATTTTTCCGCGAAACCACAATGAATTCAGCATGGCCGCCACTGCGTCGGGAGCCGATGAACTGATAGTGCTTACACTGGGAATACGCTGTTTGACGGCATTCTTCGCACTGAAAACAGGGTAATAAAGGTACGCAGGCCACGGCATCCCCCTCGTGTAAATCGGTCACATCTTCTCCGGTGCTGATGACGTGGCCACTAAATTCGTGGCCCAATGTGATGGGGTAAAAATGTGAGCTGCTGGCGAAAATACGCGGAATATCGGACCCGCACAGCCCGGAGTAGGCAATGCGAACCAGAACTTCATCGGGAGCACTCAGCGTGGGAGCAGGTTGCTCTTCAACAGTTAGTCTGCTGTCAGCATGTACAACGACAGATTTCATAGTCAGATTCCTTAGGCGGGGAATACCCCCGCCGGGATGAAAGTTAAGAGTTAGCCAGTGCAGCGGCTGCCCGTTTTTCTGTTTGTGTGAATTGACGGGCGCGACGCCATGTCAGGAATACGCCGATAGCGTAAATAACGCCGATGATAGTCAGCCCTGCGATGTTTTTAAGTGTGCAAAGTTGGATGAGTAAATACGTGATCGGCGAGCCACCCTGATCGAGTGAAGCCACTCTTCCGCCAGCCGTGAGTGCACCTGCATTCGCGGCCAACTGGGTGTGCAAATCAATGGTCTGTGTGGCTATCCACAGCGTGATACTCATGATGATGCAGCCCGAAATCAGCGTGCGGAACAGGTTGCCCTGATGCACGGCAACCGCGATGGCAACGAAGAAACCGATAGTGGCGAGGTCACCAAACGGCAAGACCTGATTTCCGGGGACAAGCACAGCGATAAGAATTGTCAGAGGGATAAAAATCAGGCTGGCGGAAACCACGGCGGTATGACCCAGTAATAACGCCGGATCCAGACCAATCAGGAACTCCTGTCCGCCAAAGCGGGCCTGCAGACGCGTACGGGCATGACGGGCGATAGGCGTTAAACCGTCCATTATCGGTTTGATAACCCGTGGCATCAGAAGCATGACTGCAGCGGTTTTAACGGCCAGCTGCAATATGCCTTTGACGTCGTACCCGGCGAGATAACCAATAATCAGCCCCATCACTAAACCGACGGTGACCGGTTCACCAAACGGACCGAAACGCTTTTGCACGTCATCAGCACTGAAGTGAATTTTGTTCAGCCCCGGGATCTTCTCAATGACGGTATCAACCAGGACTGCGATCGGCCCGAGATAGGCTGAGGAACCATGTGGGATAGCAATGCCTTCCAGATTAAAGAAATCACGCGTGTCCTTTGCAAACCAGTCGCCCAGCTTGTAGATGAATGCGGCATGTAAAATCACCCCCATGATCCCCAGCCAGTAAGAGCCTGTAGCAAGGTGCAACATGGCGCCTGTGAATGTCATGTGCCAGATATTCCAGATGTCCACATTGACGACACGGGTCATACGCGTCAGCAACATCACAATGTTCACACCGATTGCAATCGGAATAGCAACCAGCGCAATTTGTGATGCCCAGGTCATTGGCGACGAGCCTGGCCAGCCAATATCGACGACCTGCAGGTTAATTTCGAAATGCTCTGCCATGGCTTTTGCCGCAGGCCCGATGGAATCGAGCATCAGGCCGATGACCAGACCGATTCCGACAAAACCAATACCAATGTGAATGGCAGATTTAAATGAATCCCCAAGTTTCATCCCTAATATCAGCGAGAAAACGATGATCACCCCAGGCAGCATGACTGTCGGGCCGAGATCGAGGATGTAGCGCATGATGTCGGTAAACATGACTTACTCCTGTAACAGGGTCAGTATTTGCTGGCGCAATGTATCCATGCCCACGCCGGAGATAAACGGCATGCCATGTACAACCGGAATACTGCCAAATGTCCGGTCCACTTTGGCGGTGGTACAAATCAGATGAGCACCGTCCATATAGGTTTCGATTTCTGTTACCCGGCACTGCACCAGATCCACATGTATGCCATGTGCCTCACACAATTCTTTGATTTCCTCCGCTGCCAGCGTAGAGGTGGCAACAGCTCCGCCACAGGCGACTATAATTTTTCGCTTCACGGTAAGGCTCCTTAACAAATTGTTTTAAATGTTATTTTTGTAGGTAAGACATCGGGGTTATTGCTTATGGTATTTTCAGGTACACACAGCGGATCGCTTCTCAGGAGCAGGCAGAAAAATGTGCTGTTCAAAAAGCGCGGCTAATTGTTCTTCCGGAACTGTCAGTAGACGTTCAAAAAAAACAGGTTCCTGTAACTGGCTGAATAACTGACGCAATAGCTTCAGCTGTTCGGACGGATGAGTGACAATCAGGGCAATGATGAGTCTGGCGGGAATCGTTCCTTCGTCATCAGCCTGAAAAAATTCCACTGTGGTATCTGGCCTGATCAGATAAATGGCCGGGCTGCGGGCATGAATGGCTTCGCAATGCGGAATGGCGACAGCATGATGTTCAAGCTGGATGCCGGTTGGATATTCAGCCTCGCGATGTATCAGCGCCTGCGGATACGTCGTTTCCACCACGCCCTCCTGCACCATACGTTCACCGATATGTGCGAGTGCCTCGTGATAATCCGCAAAACTGATACCGGTTTTGACGAAGATTGCGCAGTTATGCATGGCAGACTCCTTCACATACTGTCTGCGACGGCGTGCAACCGAAGTGATACGCGCGCAGAACGTCCTGAATTTTATCGATGATAAGTTCATGCGGATCGCTGGTAAGTGCACCGGTCATCACCCGTTCAAACTGAGCAGGCAGGTATTGGCTCAGCAGACCAAGCGGGATATCTACTGAACGCAGGTTAGCCATTAAAACGTCCATCGCCCGGTTGATACGGACATGAGGCCAGTAGTAGCGAATACGATCGGATAAGCTGAAATGCAGATCGATAAGTGACAGGCTGAATGTCGGGTTGTAATACTTTTTCCAGTAACCGGGCTCATCCAGCATGACGCCATCAATAACCGTCAGGATCTGGCTGCGGCACTCTGGCGCAATAAATACCTGTTCAATGTTGGCCAGGGAAAAAACGGCTTCCCGCAAAGCGAAAGTCAGTGCAGGACCCACTTTCAGGATAGCGAAGTGATCTTTCACCAGACTGCGGTAAGAATCGCGGGTCTGGTAATCGGTAGAATGGGCTTCATAAACCAGAGGTGTGGCAGCAATATAAGCTGACAGCTCCTGGGCAAGATCGGGCTGATAATGAATCACGCGGCTGTGATCGAATTCAACGCCGGGCTGGACCACGATGGCAATGATCCGATCCAGGGCATCATTCAGCCCGAGTTCGCGAAATGCCTGATGGTGCATTTCCAGAGTCGCTTTTGCATCTCTGGTTTCGGTGATATGAACATGCTGGATCGCCGATGACTCACCGCCTGGGACGGGGACTTCAGTGCCAATGACATAGGTCAGCAATGCTTTCTGCTGTGGCGTTGCCACTTCTTCAGCGACCTGACATAAACGCGCTGCACGCTGAGCTACGACGAAAGGATCCAAAGGAACAGGATCGTCTGCACAGGACATGGACGCATCCAGATGAATTTTGCTGAATCCGGCTTCGACATAGCGCGCAATAAGGTCTTGTGCTTTTGCCATCGCTGTTTCAGCGTTTTCATGCTGCCAGCAGTTTGGCCCCAGATGATCGCCCCCTAAAATCAGACGCGGTAACGGGAATCCAATTCTCTCGGCAATGGCGAGAACGAAATCTCGGAAATCAATGGGTTGCATGCCTGTATAGCCGCCAAACTGATTGACCTGGTTGGACGTTGCCTCGATCAGCACTTTGCGGTCAGTGTGCAAATCTTCCCGTAATGCAGCTTCAATCACCAGCGGATGCGCAGAGCATACTGAGCAGATGCCGATCCTTTCGCCTGTCTTGTGTTTAGCAATAATGTCTTTCATTTTAGGCCTCCGTTTGTTTCCGAAGAGGATCATACCTTTCCGAAAGGCAAACAATAGCGTTTTGCAGATTTCGTGATGATGATCGGAATAATTCGTAAGTTTATTTCATTCGATTGCTTTCGTTTATGAAGGCATCTCGTGAAACGAAAAGATAAAATCGCCGTGCGCAGCGTCAACCTGTCGGGAGTTGCTGTGATTCACATCGTGCGGAATTTTTACTCCTCATTCAGGTGCCTTTTGTTTACACTGGGAGGTATATGACCTTTCGGATTACCCATAATGAATACTTATGAACGTCGCAATAGAATCATTGATTTAGTGAATGAGAATGGCAGTGTTCTGGTTGCTGAGCTTTCGAGTGCTTTCGAAGTTTCAGAGGTTACGATTCGTTCTGACCTGAGTTTGCTGGAACAAAAAGGTGCGCTCAGTCGTTTTCATGGCGGTGCGGCAAAGCGGACTGCCAGAGAAACGGCAGGTCACGACAAACCGCTGGATGAAATGGTTCTGGAAGAGCGTTACCTTCACGCCAGCGATCCGAAAAAACGCATCGCTCAGACTGCCGCAGGGTTGGTTAAGTCGGGTGACACCGTGATCCTCGACAGCGGCAGCACCACCATGCTGCTGGCTGAAGAGTTGGTGAAAGCGGGTGATATCACTGTCATTACTAATAACTTACCTGCTGCCTTTGTGTTATCCGAAAACCCGGATATCACGCTGGTTGTCTGCGGGGGAACACTGCGTCACAAAACGCGCTCACTGCATGGCAACATTACGGAATATGCATTGCAGGGTATCGTCGCAAACCTCATGTTTGTCGGCGCTGATGGCCTGGATGCGGCAACAGGGATCACCACATTTAATGAAGGCTATAGCATCAGCGGTATCATGGCCGATGCTGCTCAGCGGGTCGTGGTGGTCACAGATTCCACCAAATTTGGACGACGCGGCTATAACCTGGTGCTCCCTATGGAAAAAATCGACACCATCATTACTGACACCGGTATCAGCGATGATGTGCAACGGGCGCTTAAACAAACCTCTACAGAGATTATTGTCGTCTGATTTTTAGCCGCTTCCGCCATCAACCGTGCAGACTTTACGACTGCTGACGAATCAATAAAACAGGCAGATCTGAGGGTTGCGCAGATGTGCGGGGAAAAACATAGGCGTTTCAGTAACAGCTATTCATAAGTGGAAGCTGTATCCAAAAACTGCCGCAGAGAAAGGTTCCTGCGACAGCGGGGGAGTGAAGGCGACTGAACGTTGAGAAGCAATAATAAAGCCGCAAATCCTTTCGGGGTGCGGCTTTATTTGCGTTAACGGGCTTATCTGGTGATAACGGGCTTCGGGAAGTTAAGATAAATAGTTGGCTTTTTTCAAATAATAAAAAAGCGTAGTGGTGTATGCCTGAATATAAATCGATTCCGAAAATAAGGTGCGTAAACCTGAGACTTTTATTAATTATAATTGTTGGAGTTCCCAGGCTTTACGGATGAGCTGTAGGTCAGGTTTGAAGCGTGACATATGCCGTATACCGATGACAGGAACATCTGATAGTTTGAAACGAGCCATAAAACTAAACGTAGCGTAGTAGCTACTTTGATTTACATATTGAGGTTTACCCCCCTTCCCAAAATGATCGCTCATTAACCTTGCTGCTGAATGTGAATTCATTCCGTTACTATAAGCAATAATCAGTTCGGGCTGGCATAAGGGTAACGTAACTTCTTCAAAGAACCGCATTGATTTCTCGATAAGATTATTAAGGCTCCCAATCGGACTGCTGAGCGCTGCTTTTTTAACAGAGTTTGCATCCTTTGTTATTATTGACTGTTTTGTAGGTTTTCCCTTTCAAATAAGCAGCGGTTATTTTATGTATGCAAAAACAGGCCTTAAAATCAGCGCATCAGGCTGTAATGCCGCTTTCGAATAAGGCGGCATTTTTTACTAATGCAGTGCAAAACCGTCCTTCCAGACAGCCTTTTCTCTGGCTAGCCTGTCCTTCTGAGCTCTGCATGCATAGGGTGCATGGTTTTGCATGCAATCCGGCGTGCTAAAAATGGCTCTAACCCCTTGCTACACGGGCTTTCAGAGGCTTTACTTCATGCATTAAAACCAGTGAGCTAAGTCAGCAGCGGGCAGGCGGGGAGAATTGCGCGCGCAGAGGTGAAAAGATTTAGTTGTGCTTTGTTGATTGCTGCCACACTCCTTTAATCATGCATATACTTCTAAGTAAGTTAACTCAATTACAGATCTCTGTTAAAAGTCTAGATTACTTACCTTAGATATGAGTAGAGTAAGAAGTAAGCAAAATGTATAGTGTGTTAATTATAATTTAATCAACAACAATCTCAAGGCTAGTATATGAATTTAAGAAATGTTGCTGTGCTCTTTTTTATTCCTCTTTTGTTTTTATTTCAGCTGTATATATATTATTATGACAAGGATTTATTATGGCTAGTTTATAACACACAGTCTTTAAATGGCGCGAGTCTCAGTTGGATTTACAATTCTTGGGGGGTGATTATAGGTGTTCATGGTACTACTGCTGCACTAACGATTACTTTTATGGGAATGATCTTTGAATCTGTTAGTAAAAATTCACCAATTGAGCTAGAGGATTTCTCAAGGCAACAAGTGATTGGTAAATTGAATGTTCTGAATTTTAGTTGTGATTCTTTATTTACATTAATAGTGAGTATTTTTTTCTTCATTATAGGTGGTGGTGTTGCTCATTATATAGTTTCTCAATTTCTTGCTTTGTGGTTTTTTGTTTCTTATTTTAAAGCATATAAAAGAGTATTTGATATATCAAAAAATAAAAACTACATATTTGATTATGTAGAAAATGAAAGTTCATTGTTTTGCAAATCATTTGCTAAAAAAGAAAGTAATTATGAGAGAATAAATTCAGATTTGAATGAAATAATTAAAGGTGATAAAGGAGTTTATTTTTCAGGTGGAAGTTATAATCATTCTTTTATAGGTGGGGCTAACATAAGTACTTTGTCAGTTAATTCGTCAGGTGAGTTATGTGATTTTAGAAGGGAAAAACTCATCAAATTGATAAATTTTGTTGGGTGCATTAAAAAAAACAATGATTCTTCAGTCTTTGAGGTCGTAGTACCTCGGCTAACCCTTTTTGGAAATTATGGGGTTGATGGAATTAAGGTTATTTATAGTTCAGAGTTTGAAAATTCTCCTGTTAAGAAAAAAACTGAGCGCTTAGCTTCTAAATTGTTTTTTTCTTCACGGCAAGAGAATGGTGTAGGTGCCTACTTATCACTTGTAAATGGAGTGTGTTCTTATTTGGTGAGTTCAATAAATGTAGGTGACAAAAATAAAATAAATAAATCCGTAGAGTTATTTTCACTTCTGATTGGCAACGAATTCAGTCGATATCCTTTCGATTGTTTGAAAACTATAGCCAACGAGTTTTTAAGGGGTGGTAATGTAAAGCCGTATTCACTAGGACTTGTTTTAAAAAATATTTATATTTTATCAGGCAAGGGTGATTGTGAGGAATTAGCTTTTTCGACGATTATAGATATGGCTTTAGTTAGTTTGAGTAATGAGGGTTTTTATGAGTTTTTAGTCGAAAATGAAAGTAGAATAAATGAAATAATAAGTTATTCCAGTAACAATCAGAAGTATTACGATGTTCTGCTTTATCTCATAAAAGATGCGTGTAATAACCTTAACTTTAGTGTGTGACCTGCCCCCAGGATTAGATACAACCGTCAGTTAGTAATGTCGGTTTGTTTACCTTCACATTTTCCATTTCGCCACCGTGCTGCAAACTCTGATG
Organism: Rahnella sp. CFA14(1/10); assembly: GCF_004195095.1. Taxonomy (NCBI): domain Bacteria; kingdom Pseudomonadati; phylum Pseudomonadota; class Gammaproteobacteria; order Enterobacterales; family Yersiniaceae; genus Rahnella; species Rahnella sp. CFA14(1/10). The sequence continues at coordinate 446,907 of NZ_SEWS01000005.1, forward strand.
GCGTCAGATAATTCAGTGCCGAATGTGGA